>CAYOJM010000001.1:0-23235 GCA_964404295.1 uncultured Sedimenticola sp.
TGGCGGCGGCCATGGCGGACGACCGTTTCTTAAGGTTTCCACGCTGGCGTGGCCGCTGCCACGAGACCGGTGTCGGGGCACGGGTGTGCTCCCCGCTCGTGGCGGCCCTGCGCGAGCGATGGGGCAATGGCCTGCTCACCCGTCTGGCGGCGCGGGTGACGGAGGCGACGCGGCTGGTGCGGCAGGACATGGGAGGCACCGAGGAGCCGTCGCGCCGTTCTCATACCGGCCGAGTGGAAGCGGCGCGCGGTCTGCTTGTGCACCGAATCACCCTGCGCGATGATGGAACCATCGCCGGTTACCGCATCCTGGCCCCGACGGAGTGGAACTTCCATCCCGAAGGGGTGGTGGCCCGAGGTCTTGCCGGGCTCGGAGGGACGCGAGAGGCGGTGGCGCAGCAGGCCCGCCAGTTGATCCATGCCGTGGATCCTTGCGTGGCCTTTCGGTTGGAGCTGATGTGAGGGCGGATCGGTGCACGAGTTGTCCCTGTGTGAGGGGGTGATCCGGGTGTTGGAGGAGAGCGCCCGCCGGGAAGGCTTCGAACGTGTGCTCACCGTTTGGTTGGAGATCGGAGCCCTGGCCGGCGTGGAGATCGAGGCCATGCGTTTCGGCTGGGAAGCGGTCAAGCGCGGCACCCTGGCGGAAGGTGCCAGGTTGGAGATCATCGAGGTGCCGGGCCGCGCCTGGTGCCTGCCTTGCGGTGGAACGGTGGAGATCGACCAACGTTTCGATCCCTGTCCACGCTGTGGTGGGTATCAGTTGCAAGTGACCGGCGGCGAAGAGTTGCGGGTGAAAGAACTGGAGGTGGCGTGATGTGCGGCATTTGCGGCTGTGGTGAAGGGGAGGCGGTCATTGAGGGATCGGAAGAGGGCCATGCGCACCCCGACCATCATGACGGCAATCCGACAGGTCGGGAACGTCCGGGTCCGGTGATCGATCGTGACGAGAGTCCGGCCCATGTCCATGCGTCCGGCTCGAGTTCCAGCCGCATGGTGCGTATCGAACAGGACCTGCTGGCCGAGAACGACCGCTATGCCGCCGCCAACAGGCGCTGGCTGGCCGAGCGCGGCATTCTCGCCTTGAACCTGGTCTCCAGCCCGGGATCGGGCAAGACCACCCTGCTCGAGCGTACACTGGAAGCCGTGGCCGGGCGTTGGCCGGTGGCGGTCGTCGAAGGGGACCAGCAGACCACCCAGGATGCCGAGCGCATCCGGGCCACCGGCGCCCCGGCGGTGCAGATCAACACCGGCAAGGGTTGCCACCTGGACGCCCACATGGTGGGCCATGCCCTCGAGCGTTTGGCTCCGGAGCCGGGCGCCGTGCTTTTCATCGAAAACGTGGGTAATCTGGTCTGTCCCGCCGGTTTCGACCTGGGCGAGGCGCACAAGGTGGTGATCCTGTCGGTCACGGAAGGAGAGGACAAACCCCTCAAGTATCCCGACATGTTCCATGCCGCCGACCTGATGCTGTTGAACAAGATCGACCTGCTGCCTCATGTGCGTTTCGATACCGCGCGTTGCATCGACTACGTGCGTCGTGTCAATCCCCGCATCCGTGTGCTGCAGCTCTCCGCTTTCACCGGTGAGGGCATGGATGCTTGGGTCAGGTGGATCGAAGCCAGCCGGGAGCTGGCGCGGCTGGGGGTGTGAGCCATGTGCCTGGCCCTGCCCGCGGAAGTGGTCGCCGTGGAGGGGGAACGGGCAACCGTGAGCCTGGGCGGGGTGCGCAAGGAGGTGAGCCTGGCACTGCTCGACGGGGTGGCCGTGGGGGATTTCGTACTGGTCCACGTGGGCTACGCGCTGGAGAAGGTGGATCCGGAAGAGGCGCGGCGCACCTTGGCCCTGTTCGCCGAGGCAGGACTGACATGAAATACATCGACGCCTTTCGTGACCGCGAGCTGGCACGCACTTTGGCGGCGGCCATCGCCCGGGAGGCCGACACCGGCCGAGAGTACCGCATCATGGAGTTCTGCGGCGGCCACACCCACGCCATCTTCCGCTACGGCGTCCAGGACCTGATGCCGGAGAACGTCACTTTCGTCCACGGCCCCGGCTGTCCCGTCTGTGTACTCCCCATGCGCCGCGTGGATCAAGCCATCGCCCTGGCCGAACGCGAAGGGGTGATCCTGTGTACCTATGGCGACATGATGCGGGTGCCGGCCGGGAGGGGCCGGAGCCTGTTGCGCGCCCGTGCCCTCGGCGCCGACGTGCGCATGATCTGGTCCACCCAGGATGCCCTCGAGATCGCCCGCGCCCACCCGGATCGGGAGGTGGTCTTCTTCGCCATCGGGTTCGAGACCACCACGCCGCCGACGGCGGTGGCCGTGCTCCAGGCCGCACGCGAGGGGCTCGACAACTTCAGTATTTTCTGTAACCACGTGCTCACACCGTCGGCCATCCAGAGTATTCTCGATTCCCCCCAAGTGCGTGACATGGATCCGGTGGCCATCGACGGTTTTCTCGGCCCGTCCCACGTGAGCGCCGTCATCGGCAGCCGGCCCTACGAATTTTTCGCCGAGGAGTATGGCAAGCCGGTGGTCATCGCCGGGTTCGAGCCGCTGGACGTGATGCAGTCGGCCCTCATGGTCGTTCGACAGATCAACGAAGGTCGTGCCGAGGTGGAGAACGAGTACACCCGCGTGGTCAGCCGCAACGGCAACCTCAAGGCGCAGAGGTTGGTGGCGGAGGTGTTCGAACTGCGCCGCAGCTTCGAATGGCGCGGGCTCGGCGAGGTGCCCTACAGCGCCCTGCGCGTCAAGTCCCGCTGGGCGCGGTTCGATGCCGAACGACGGTTCGACCTGCCCGAATCCCGTGTCGAGGACGTGCGCGGATGCCAGTGTCCCCGTATTCTGCGTGGCGTGAAAAAGCCCACTGATTGCAAGCTGTTCGGCACCCTGTGCACGCCGGAGAATCCGGTGGGGTCTTGCATGGTCTCCTCGGAAGGGGCTTGTGCCGCCTACTGGAGCTACGGGCGTTTCCGCGACGAGGGGGCGGCGGCATGAACCGGCCCGCCCGTGGGTCGGGGTTGGACCTTCGGCGGGGTTGCGTCGAAGCGGCCCATGGCGCCGGCGGTCGCGCCATGACACGCCTCATCGAAGCGCTGTTCCTCGCCCACCTGGACAATGCGCTATTGCGTCAGGGAAACGACCAGGCCTGTTTTCCGGCGCCGCCGGGGCGGATGGTCATGAGCACCGACGCGCATGTGGTCTCGCCCCTTTTCTTTCCAGGCGGGGACATCGGGTCGTTGGCGGTGCACGGCACCGTCAACGACGTCGCCATGGCCGGCGCCCGGCCGCTCTACCTGAGCGCGGCCTTCATCCTGGAGGAGGGATTTCCCCTGGCCGACCTGGAGCGGATCGTGGTCGCCATGGCCCACGCTTGCGAACAGGCCGGCGTGCCGGTGGTCACCGGGGACACCAAGGTGGTCGAACGCGGCAAGGGCGACGGCGTCTTCATCACCACCACCGGCGTGGGCGTGGTGCCCGAAGGAATCGACATTTCCGGCGATCGGGCGCGACCGGGCGACCGGATACTTCTCTCCGGCCCTGTGGGCAACCACGGCGTGGCGGTGTTGGCCTGCCGTGAACATCTCGAATTCGAAACCACCATCCGGTCCGATTCCGCGGCCCTGCACGGGTTGGTGGCCGATCTGGTGGCGGCGGCGCCCGACGTGCACTGCCTGCGCGATCCCACTCGGGGCGGATTGGCGGCCGCCCTGAACGAACTGGCGCACCAGTCCGGTGTGGGCATGCATCTGGAGGAGGCGAGCATTCCCGTCGATCCCGAGGTGCGGGCCGCTTGCGAACTGTTGGGGCTGGATCCGCTCTATGTGGCCAACGAGGGGAAGCTGGTCTGCATCTGTCCGGCCGAGTCGGCCGATGCGGCGCTGGCGGCCATGCGCGCCCATCCCCTGGGGCGCCGCGCGGCCTGCATCGGAGAAGTGGTGGCGGATCCGCATCACCTGGTACGAATGGAGACCCCGTTCGGGGGCACCCGGGTGGTGGATTGGATCGCGGGGGAGCAACTTCCGAGGATCTGCTGATGCGTATCCTGTTTCTGGTGCATGCCTTCAACAGCCTCAGCCAACGCCTGCATGTGGAACTGGCGTCACGCGGCCATGAGTTGGCGGTGGAGTTCGACGTGAACGACGCATCGACGCGCGGAGCGGTGACGCGATTCGGGCCCGATCTGGTGCTGGCGCCTTACCTGAAAAGGGCCATTCCCGAGTCCGTCTGGCGCCGCCACACCTGCTTGGTGGTCCATCCCGGGCCCCCGGGAGATCGAGGTCCGGCGGCCCTCGACTGGGCGGTGCTCCATGGTGAGCGGGCGTGGGGGGTCACCGTGCTTCAGGCCGAGGCGGAGATGGATGCCGGTCCGATCTGGGCTCATCGCCGCTTTTCCCTGCGCGATGCGGCCAAATCCAGCCTCTACCGCCACGAAGTGACCGAGGCCGCCGTGGCGGCCGTGCTCGAAGCGGTGGACAAATTTGCCGACGGCGGATTCGAACCCCGGCCCCAGGACCCGGCGGCGGCGCGCGTCCGCCCGGCGGTGCCACAGTCGGCGCGTGCCGTGGACTGGGCGCGGGACGAGACCGCCACCATTCTGCGCCGCATCCGCAGCGCCGACGGCGTGCCCGGCCTGCGTGACGAACTGGAGGGGCGGGTTCTTTATTTGTATGACGCTCACCCCGAGCCGGTGTTACGGGGGACGCCGGGTGCTCTTCTGGCCCGCTGCGGGCCGGCCGTCTGCCGGGCCACGGTGGACGGCGCGCTCTGGATCGGTCATCTGCGCGATCCGTCGTCCGAACACCCTTTCAAGCTGCCGGCGGTGCAGGTGCTCGGAAAACGGGCGGAACGCCTGCCCCTGGCCGAGGGCTACCACGAGATCCGGTACGAGGAGCGGGGGCGTGTCGGATTGATCCATTTTCCGTTCTACAACGGCGCCATGAGCACGGACCAATGCCGCGCGCTGCTGCGCGTCTACCGCGCCGCCCGGCGCCGCCCGGTGCGGGTGCTGGTGTTGTTCGGTGGAGAGGATTTCTGGTCCAACGGCATGCATTTGAACCGCATCGAAGCCGCGGACAGTCCGGCCGACGAATCCTGGCGCAACATCAACGCGCTGGACGATCTGGCGCAGGCGATTCTGGAGACGGACGACCGCATCACGGTGGCGGCCCTGCACGGTAACGCCGGTGCCGGTGGGGTCTATCTCGCCCGGGCCGCCGACCTGGTGTGGGCGCGCCGCGGCGTGATCCTCAACCCGCATTACAAAGACATGGGCAATCTCTACGGCTCCGAGTTCTGGACCTATTCCCTGCCACGCCGGGTGGGCATGGATGAAGCGCGGCGGATCATGGCGCGGCGCTTGCCCATGGGAGTGGACGAGGCTCGGGACAAGGGGCTGGTGGACGAGGTGATCGACGCCCGTTTCCAGGCTTTCCAGCAGGCGGTGATCGAACGCGCCCTGGCCCTGGCGGACCGCAGCCTGTGGCGGGCACGGATGGCGGCCAAACGGCGCCGGCTGCGTGCGGAGGTGGAGCGCAAGCCGTTCGCCGCCTATCGTGCGGAGGAGCTTGCACACATGTGGCTCGATTTCTACGGCTTCGATCCCAGTTACCACGTGGCGCGCCACCATTTCGTCCATAAAGTGCCCAAAGCGAGGACGCCGCTCACCCTGGCTCCCCATCGGCGTCCCGTCGCGTTGCGCAGGAGCGCCACATGATTGATCGGCCGGTGATCTCGCGGATGCGGTGGCCGTTTCATGTCTCTGTCGTGCGCAAAGAACCTCGGGCTGCCCGAGACGCCGGAGGCCAAGGGACTTCGATTGTTGCGGCATCCCAGTCTCAGCACCCATCCCTTGGATGGGGTGATTGCTTCGATCCGCGCTGGAAGGACGGCGCTGGATCTTTTCGGTCTGAAAGGGGCGGTGATCCAGGAGCCCGAAGGCAATGGCGGGTTTCACCGCCTGTCGGAGGCGGGTCGACCGGTGTGCGATTTCGGTCGCGAACCGGCCGGTTCGGCGCGCCATGTGGCGGCGGCGGGCGGTTGCGCGGCGTTCGGCGGCATCACGGTGGGAGGCGGCAACCCTACGGAAGTGTGCGGCCTGCAATTCGACGGGGATCTGCCCGGAGGGCGGCTTGGAGAGGGATTCCGCTGGGGGCGCGGCGCCCTTCTATCGGGGATTTGGGTAGATGCTCCAGGGGTGGGCGCCGCAGGATGCATTGGTCTATGTCCCTCGTATCTGAAGTATCTGGTCCCTTGCACAGTCCTCCACCGCCGTCCCGGCTGATGCCGCAGGTATGGCGCCGACCGCCAATGGCCGACTGGCCTTCCACCTCGCTCTGGCGGTGGAGGACCTGCCCGATCATTGTCACCCCGTCCATGCGGGAAAGTCCTGGTACGAGGCGATGACGGCCATGGAATCCTGGGTGGAGGAGGCGATCGAGCCCGGCGCATCCTTCTGTCGTGCTTGCGCCGATCCCGCCACGGGACGTGGCGTGGGGCTGGGGGAGGCCGCCCGGGGTGCCTTGGGCCCCTGGATCCGGGTGGCGGGCGGGCGGATCCGGAACGACCAAGCGGCGGCACCCACCATCTGGAATTTCTCGCCTCGGGGTGGGCGCGGCCGGCCGGGTCCGCCGGAACCTGCACTGGAAGGGGTGCCGGTGGCGGCCGACGATCCCAACCAAACGCCGGCGGTGGGCCATGTGGTCCGTTCAGCCGATCCTTGCAGGGGCTGTACCGTCCAGTGAACGGCGAGCGGTTGCGCATTCGGGGTCTGGTGCAGGGCGTGGGGTTCCGGCCCACGGTGTGGCGATTGGCGCGCGCCCTGGGACTCTCCGGGCGGGTTTGGAACGATGCCGCCGGTGTCGTCGTGGAGCTGTGGGGAACCCGCGCCGCCCGCGACGCCTTCGTGCGCGAGCTGTCGCGACAGGCGCCCCCTCTGGCTCGAGTGGATGCGGTGGAGCGGTGTCCCCTTGCGGGCGTCTCGCCGGAGGGGTTTCACATCGTCCCCAGCCGGGGCGGGAAGGTGGCCACGGGCGTGCCTGCGGATGCGGCCACCTGTCCCGATTGCTTGCGCGAAGTGATGGATCCGGCCGATCGCCGTTATCGTTATCCGTTCACCAACTGCACCCACTGCGGGCCCCGTCTTTCCATCGTGCGCGCCATTCCCTACGATCGTGCCAACACCAGCATGGACGCTTTTCCCATGTGTCCGTCCTGCCTGGCCGAGTACGAAGATCCCGCCGATCGCCGCTTCCACGCCCAGCCCAATGCCTGCCCCGAGTGTGGGCCTCGCTTGTGGCTGGAAGCGCCGGCGGGACAGGTGGTGGACGGGGTGGATCCGTTGGAGGAGGCCGTCGCGCGACTCCTTGCCGGGCGGATCCTGGCCATCAAAGGCGTCGGCGGCATCCACCTGGCGTGCCGGGCGGACGACGAGAATGCGGTGGCCGAGCTGCGCCGGCGAAAGGGGCGGGATCACAAACCCTTCGCCCTGATGGCTCGGGATCTGGAGCAGGTGGCCCGTTACACCGTTCTGGACGAGCGGGCGGTTCAAGCCCTCTCTGGACGGGCTGCGCCCATCGTGGTGCTGCCCGCATCGGGCGAGCCCTTGGCCCCCTCGGTGGCGCCGGGCCAGACCACCCTGGGCTTCATGTTGCCCTACAGCCCACTGCACCACCTGTTGATGGCGGCGCTGCCGGTGCCGCTGGTGATGACTTCGGGCAACCGCAGCGAGCAGCCCCAGTGCGTCGACAACGAGGAGGCCCGCCGGCGACTGGGCGGGGTGGCCGACGCCTTGCTATTGCACGACCGTGAGATCCTCACCCGCCTGGACGACTCCGTGGCCCGTCCCATGGCGGGGCGGGTGCGGCTGCTGCGGCGTGCTCGGGGCTACGCACCCGAACCTCTGACGCTTCATCCCGATCTGGCCGGCGGACCGCCGACATTGGCCATGGGGGGAGCGCTTAAAAGCACCTTCTGTCTGCTCGAGGATGGGGAGGCGGTTCTCTCCCAACATCTGGGGGACTTGGAAGAGGCCGAGACCTGGCAGGAATACCAGCGCATGTTGGATCGGTATCGCCGGCTCTACCGCTTCACGCCGCGTCGAGTGGCTGTGGACCTGCATCCGGACTATCTCTCCACCCAGCTTGGACGCCGTCTGGCCGAATCTTTGTCGGTGCCCTTGATCGAAGTGCAGCATCATCACGCCCACATTCTGGCTTGCGTGGCCGAACACGGACGGGATCCGCGTGAACCGGTGTTGGGCGTTGCGCTGGACGGCCTCGGCATGGGCGGGGACGGCACCTTGTGGGGCGGCGAATTTTTGCTGGTGGAAGGGGCGCGGTTTCTGCGTCTGGTCGCTTTCGATCCGGTGCCCATGCCCGGCGGCGTGCAGGCCGTGCGGGAACCCTGGCGCAACACCTTCGCCCACCTGGAGCGGGCGCTCGGTTGGGAGAAGGTGCGTCGAGACCACCCCGATCTGGAGCTGGTGAGATGGATGGAAGAGCAGCCTTTGGGGCTCATGCGCGCCATGGTACATCAGGGGGTCAATGCGCCGCCGGCCTCCTCCGCCGGTCGCCTGTTCGACGCGGTGGCCGCCGCCTTGGGGTTGTGGCGAGCGCGTGCGCCTTACGAAGGGGCTGGCGCCATGGCCCTCGAATCCCTGGCCGCGTCTGCGACCTCCACACAGGGCTATCCGGTGGCGTTTGCGGACGATCGAATCCATTGGAAACCGATGTGGCGGGCTTTGCTGGCCGATCTGGCCGACGGCGTCTCACCGTCCCGGATCGCCGCCCGTTTTCATCGTGGATTGGCCGATGCCGTCGTAGAGACGGCGTCCGAGCTTCACGCCATCCACCGACCGGCCGCCGTGGCGTTGGGCGGCGGCGTCTTCCAGAACAAACTGCTCTTGGAAGCCGTGACCGAGGGCCTCGGGTCCAGAGGCATCCAGGTCCTCGTTCCCGAGCGCGTGCCCATGAACGACGGGGGCCTGGCGCTGGGACAAGCGGTGGCAGCAGCTTGTGCCGATGCGCGCGATTGAATCGGAGGCCGGTCGGCGGTGCTGCGACTCGCGTCCCAAGGGGATGCCGGCTTTCCGTGGCGGCTCCTGTTCATATTCGAGATGGCGGGCTGGAACGATATGAGTGGGAGCGGGGTGGGGCGGGCCGGTTTCGTTGGGCGCGGCCGTCGTGGGCCGCCTCCGCGGTATCTGGTATCCATTTGCCCTGAGGGCACGGAAAATTTCAACGGGGCTACAACCCGATGGCGATGTTTACGGGAGGGGAAACGAAAAAAAATCGACCCTCCAAGATGGAATGGTCGAGTTTTTGTCGAGTAAACCTGGTAGCGGGGGCAGGATTCGAACCTGCGACCTTCGGGTTATGAGCCCGACGAGCTGCCAGACTGCTCCACCCCGCAACGGACGCCGCACATGATACTCGACCCGGGCGATTTTGCAAGTGGGTGTTGAGGTTCAGCGCGGGTGGGGTCCCACATGGCGGTGCCTCACATGGACTGAACCTGGAAGGGCGGTCGCGCGATGCTCGAGGGCATGTCGGTCCCTGGGGTTCATGCGGTATCCACGAGAGCGCCGCGTCGGAGCAGTTCATGGATGAAAGGGGCGGCCAGAGACCATGACCGATCCGGCTTCATGCCGAAGACCTCGGCCGTTTGTAGTAGGCATTGGGCCAGCGTTCGATTTCCATCCATCGTTCGAAGCAGTGCCGCCATGGCAGGTGCGGGCCGGGCGGAGTGGATCTCGTCGTCCGCGTCGCGCCAAACGATGAGCCAGGTTTCGTCTCGTGGGAGTGGTTCACCGGGACGGGCTTGGTGCACGGGCCAGTCGTAATGTTTCAGGCGGGCCGTGGGGGCGAGCCGGAAGCGGCCTTCCGGATCCGGTGGTCGATGGTTCCTGGTGGGCTGATTTTCATCCATGGTGACTTCCATTTCTTGCCATTCCCAGTCCATCAACTGAACGAGCCACGGGGGTGGATCGGCTTCCGGGCAGCCGTCCCTCTGGAGGAATCGCAGCAATTCTGCTCCGAGGTGGTGGAAGTAGGGGGTTTGGGCCGGGTGGCGTTCCAGGAAGGCATGGATGAGCGCCGACCAACGCTGCGTCCCCAATACAGCTCGGCAGCGGGGGAAGGCCCCGGACAAGAGGGCGTCGAGAGCATTGAAGACCAGACGGTGGTAGATGCGCATCCGCTTTTCGTCGATGGCGGGCCGTCCCGATGGTGGGTCGTAACACGTGCCCGAACGTACGGCGCGTGTGAAGCGGTGTTGAAGGTGGGCCAGATCCGTGCCGTTCATGCCGCCGCCTCCGTTTGCAATGTTCTGGCGTGGCTCACTTCGGCAAGGAGCCGGTCCAGCGGGGGAATGTCGAAATCCCGCTCGATGAGCGTGGGCCGAATGCCGTGCAGGTCCAGGGTGTGACGGTAGAGGGACCAGACGGCGTCGGGTATCGGTTCGCCATGGGTGTCGATCTTCAGGTCGCCCTCTTGGTCCCAATGTCCGGCCAGGTGAAGGTAGGCGATGCGCTCGCTGGGCATGGCGGAGATGAAACGTTCGGGTTCGTAGAGGTCGTGGTTGAAAGCGTTGACGTAAACGTTGTTCACGTCCAGTAGCAATAGGCAATCCGCTTCTTCGAGCACGGCGCGGATGAATTCCGCCTCGTCCAGCTCTCCATCCGGTACGGCGTAGAAGGAGATGTTTTCCACCGCGATCGGCATCTCCAGGATCTCCTGCACGGTGCGGATGCGCCGGGCCAAATGGCGCACCGCCGATTCGGTGAACGGCATGGGCATGAGATCGTACAGGTGGCCTTGGGTGTCGGCGCAGTAGCTCAGGTGCTCGCTGTAGTGGCGGATGCTGTGTGTTCGGAAGAAGGTTTTCATCTCGTCGAGCAGCTCGAAATCGAGGGGACGCGGGCCGCCGAGGTCGAGGGAAAGGCCGTGGCAGACGACAAGGTGGCGTTCGGTGACGGCACGGAACAGCCGTCCTTGGCGCCCACCGACGCCGATCCAGTTTTCCGGTGCCACTTCGAAGAAATCCACTGCCACATGAGGACGCGAGACGACCTCTTCGATGAAATCGCGTCGCAGCCCCAGGCCGATTCCGGCGGGAAAGTCCTGTGTATGTTGTCTCATATCGGGCATTGAGGTTGATGGAGGGGAGCATGGGGGCCTGGGTCCGGGGCGGATCCGTCCAATCCGCCCCGGGACGGCTCATTTCATGCCGCCGCACTTGCCCTCTTTCATTTTTTTCGCACCTTTCATGGCGCCGCATTTGCCTTCATTCATCCGGGCGGCCTCCCCGGCACTCTTTTCCATGGCGCCGCACTTGCCTTCCTTCATCTTTTCAGCGCCCTTCATGGCACCACATTTGCCCTCGTTCATCCTTTTCTTTTCGGTGTCTTTCATGCCGCCGCACTTGCCTTCGCCGCATTTCCCCTCTTGCATGGCCACTTGCAGGAAACTGCCGTCCAGATTCTGTACTGCAAAGGGATTGTCATCGGCCGTGGTTTGGCCTGCACTTGCGATGAAAACCGCGGCGGCTGCCAGGCCGAGGGTCTTGGTGGTGTCGTTCTGTTTGCTCATGTTCACTCCTCCTGTGGAGTCATTGGGTTGAAACTCGTGGCCGGAACAGGCGCTTGGAAATCCAGTGGTCCAGGCTCACACCCCGACCACCGCCGAGAACGAATAGAGCCACCAACATCACCAGATAGGTGATCGCCCATTCCATGCCGTTGTTGCTCATCACCAGCCGACCGTGTTCGGTCAACCAGGCATAATCTCCATGCTCCTGTAGCAGTGCCCGGGCCCGTTCCAGACGATCCAGGGCCGCTTCCGCGTGGATGGATGGCCATGGGCTGCGCAGGTCGTGTACCGCTTGCCAACCATGGGGCGCATGCACCGTGATGGCGGCCACGGCCATGGTCACCATCAGCGGCACCGTGGCCGCCCGGGTCAACCATCCCAATGCCAGCAGCACACTGCCGCCCAGCTCGGCCCCGGTGGCCAAGGCCGCCATGAGTCGGGGAAAGGGCAAGCCCAAACCCCAGTCCGCGTCACTGAACCAATGGACCACCTCATCGAAGGCGACCGCTTTGTTCCAGCCGGCGACCCAGAACACAGGTGCCAGATAAAGTCGCAGGGCCAGGGATGCCACCCCCGCCAGACGATGGGCGGCTCCGGCCTGTAATTCGGCCAGAAGCGGCAGCCATCGGGTCATGGTGGATCTGTCCTCGTCATGGTGTCGTCCGGCATCGTCCGGCCGGTGAACAGGGCATGGGTACTCCTTGAGTCGCACAGGCGAAGAAAACGTTACAGCCGAATCAAAAAAAGTCGGCTGGCGGTGGTGGTGTCCGGCGACTACACTCGCTGCCATGGACAAGGGAACCTTGGCTCAATGGGTGAGCGACTACGGCGATCGTCTCTACCATCGCGCCTTGCTCAAGACGGGCGACCCGGACGTGGCCGCCGATCTGGTGCAGGAGACGTTTCTGGCAGCGGCTCAGCAGATGGGCGGATATCGTGGCGAAAGCACACCCTCCACCTGGTTGCACGGCATCCTCGCTCACAAAGTGGCCGACCATTGGCGCCGGCACGAACGGGCACCAGAGCCCCAGGGTGATGCGCTGGACGAGTCGTTGGAGGCGGCTTTTTTTCTCGAAGATGGTCACTGGGCATCGCCGCCGGCCCGTTTCGATCCGGAGCGCTGCTGTGCCGATACTGAATTCTGGACCTGGCTGCTACGTTGCCTGGATGCACTGCCGCAGCGCCAACGCAGTTTGTTCCTGCAGCACTTGTTTTCAAAGCGTCCGGTGGAGGCCATCTGTGCGGGGCTCGATCTGAATCCGGGCCATTTCCGTGTCCTGCTCTACCGTGCCCGCCTCAAACTGCGGGCCTGTCTCGAACGGGCCGGCGTTACGCCGGGGGAGGAGAGTGCATGAAATGGCGGATCAGTTGCCGACAGGCCAGTCGCTTGGCCAGCGACGCGCTGCTCGCGCCCTTGCCGGCGTCCGACTCTTGGGCATTGCGTTTCCACTTGGTGGTGTGTCCGCCGTGTCGTCGCTTTCGGCGCCAGATCGGGGCCATGGAACGGCGACTGCGCGAGATGCCGCTGCCGCCGCTTCCGCAAGCGCGCAAGCGGGCCATCCAGCGGTTGATCGAAGGCGATTGAACCGGCGCGTCCGATCCTGCCGAAGTTCAGGAAGAGACAGAAGCAGAAGATCCGACCCCGGAGGGGTGCCTCGGTTCGCGCTCGGCCAGGCGCTGAGTCCAGCGGCCCAGCCGTTCGAGCGCTTCAAGTTTCTCACGGCGTCCGAGGCGGGCCTGCTCCAGAGCGTCGCGGAACATCTCTACGGTTCGTTCGTAGCGCTCCCTGTGGACGGGATAGGGGGTGCCGTCCTTGCCGCCGTGGGCGAAGGCGTAGGCGGCCGGGTCGCGCGTGGCGGCCCGGTCTCCATAGACCAGCTCGGCCACCAGCGCCAGCGCACGCAACGATTTGGGACCCAAGCCGGGTGTGCCGAGAAGCTGTTGGAAATCTTCCGGTGGATGCGCCCAGGTCGTGGCGAGCACCTTGCGCAGCTGCGCCGGTCGGATGTCCAAGGCATCGATGAGGGCGTGGCGCCGTGGCAACCGCAGCTCGGGCAAAGCGGCCAAGGTGCGTTCCACCTCGCGGTTTGGAATACGGCTGATTTCCGTGATGGCGGCCCGGGCCTTGTCGCTCTCCCGATCCACCAGGTTGAGGGTGGGCCGCCGTCGATCGCAGCAGACAGCCGTATGGGGCTCTACCACGAAAGAGGTCAGGCCCTGGCTCACCCAGTGATATCGTCGCGCCATGCCCTGATTTTCATCCATCCCTTGCTGCACCACACACCATTCGCCGGATGCGGTGAAGAAGAAACTGTGATGATAGAGGGTGTAGCCGTCTTGCAAGGCGGTGTTGTCCACTTTGGCCGAGAGGCGGCTGGCTCGGACCAGGGGCGCCGGATCCAGCCCCAACCGTTCGCAGTGCTCGATGATCTCTTGCGGCGTGCGTCGTGACGCGGCCCCTTTGCCGCCGGCGGCATAGAGTCCGAGCGTCCCTTCGAGGCCGCGCAGTCCCTCTTTCAGGGCGCCGCAGGCGGTGGTGGTGACGCCGCTGGAGTGCCAGTCGAAGCCCAGCACACAGCCGAAAGCCTGGAACCAATAGGGATCGGAAAGCCGCAGCAGCACGCCTCGAGGCCCTTCGTGTTCCACCATATGGGCCACCATCAGGCGCGCCAGTTTCACCATGCGCTCAAACAGCCAACGCGGGGCGCGGCCGCCATGCAGGGGAAGGTGGGCCAGGCCGGTCCGCATCCGTTCAAATGCCGGGCTCTTCGGCCGCAACCCCGGGGCGGTAGACGACATAGAGATAAATTGGGATCTCCAGGTCGCCCAGTTGGTTGTCGATGAGGGGCCGGACTTCGTCCCACTCCAGTCCGCCCACACCGGTGGCCAAGCGGGGCAGGGCGAGGGAAGTGATGCCCTCCTTTTGCACGATCTTCTTCAATGCCCGCAATGCGTGGTTCACGTGGGTGGTGGTGGCCTTTCCCGGACGCCCGCCGTGGCCGTAGCCCCCCTCCTGGGTGAGCAGATTGATGATGCGCACCCCATTGGGACCACCCCACATCCAGGCCTCTCCGGGCTTGGGATGCTGCTGGTGGCACCAATGGTGGAAGTCCTTGTGCATCGCCGGATACTTTTCGTGCAGTGCTTTGGCCAGCCCCTGGTTCATGGGATCCATGGGGGCCACGCCGTGCGCGATGGCTTGGGCGCGGGTGAGGAGGATGTCGCCTTCGACGGAATGAATCATTGGGTATGCTCCTGCTGAACGGGGATTCGATATTTCTGGATTTTGTGGTGTCGTCGCTTGGGCGGCCCCGAGCCGTGGCAACCGGCGCCCGTATGCGACGGGTAAAAGGAGTACAATGCGGCTCGCATGTTAGAAAAGTCAAGGTGAATCAGAGGCCCGTGGCCAGCAAAAAGAAAAAAGCGCCTGCCCGGCGCGACCCGTTCCGTGCCCGCGAGGCACGAAAATACAAGAACCCCA
Organism: uncultured Sedimenticola sp.; assembly: GCA_964404295.1. Taxonomy (GTDB): domain Bacteria; phylum Pseudomonadota; class Gammaproteobacteria; order Chromatiales; family Chromatiaceae; genus Thiolapillus. The sequence goes on from CAYOJM010000001.1 coordinate 15,074, forward strand.
TCCCCAGCCGGGAATTCATCATCGAGACCCTGGAGAAACAGGGAGCGCCGCTCAAGTTCGAGGAGCTGGTTCGGCTCCTGGGCCTCAAAGATCCGAAGAAAGTGGAGGCCCTCTCGTTCCGGGTCAAGGCCATGCTGCGCGACGGCCAGCTGGTGAAAAACCGTCGCGGCGGCCTCTGCGTGGTGAACCGCAAGGACCTCATCGTCGGCCGCGTCATCGCCCATCCCGACGGCTTCGGTTTCGTCAAACCCGACGACGGGGGAGAGGATCTGTTTCTCTCGCCGCGGGAGATGCGCCCTTTGTGGAACGACGATCGGGTGGTGGTGCAGGTCACCGGCGTGGACCGGCGGGGCCGCCGCGAGGGCAGCGTGGTGGAGATCCTCGAGCGCGCCCACCACCATGTGGTGGGGCGGGTACACATGGAGATGGGGGTGGGTTTCCTGGTGCCCGACAACAAGCGCATGATCCACCGCGTCATCATTCCTGACGAGCACCTGGGGGGAGCCCGCGAAGGACAGATGGTGGTGGTGGAGATCCTCGAGCACCCCACCCAGTGGCGACAGCCCATCGGCAAGGTGATCGAGGTGCTGGGCGACCACCTGGCGCCGGGGATGGAGACCGATGTGGCCATCCGCGCCTACGACATCCCGGTGGTCTGGCCCGACGAGGTGGAGGCGGAGATCGCCGAGCTCACCGAAGAGGTGCCCGAGGAGGCCAAACAGGGCCGGGTGGACCTGCGCAACCTGCCGCTGGTCACCATCGACGGCGCCGACGCCCGGGATTTCGACGACGCCGTCTTCTGCAAGCGCACGCCCAAGGGGTGGAAGCTGCTGGTGGCCATCGCCGACGTTTCCGCCTATGTGCAACGCGGTTCAGCGCTGGATCGTGAAGCGTACAAGCGGGGCAACTCCACCTACTTTCCCGACCGGGTGATCCCCATGCTGCCGGAGGTGCTCTCCAACGGGCTGTGTTCGCTCAACCCCTACGTGGACCGGCTCTGCATGGTGGCCGAACTCTTCATCAGTCGCGACGGGAAGATCCAGCGTTCGCGTTTCTATGACGCCGTGATGCGTTCCCACGCCCGCCTCACCTATGACGAGGTGGCCGAAATGCTCTACGAGAAGAACGCTGCTTTGCGCAAGAGATACCGCCCGCTGGTACCCCACCTCGAAGAGCTGGACCGCCTCTATCGGGCGTTGCACGCCGCCCGCCGAAAAAGGGGCGCCATCGACTTCGAGACGGTGGAGACCCGCTTCATCTTCAATGAGCAGGGCAGGCTCGAAGCCATCGTGCCTTATGAACGCAACGACGCCCATCGCATCATTGAGGAGTGCATGCTGGCGGCCAATGTGGCGGCGGCCCGGTTTCTGGAACGGCACAGGATTCCCACCCTCTACCGAGTCCATGAACGGCCCAGCGAGGAGAAGCTCAAGGAGCTGCGCGAGTTTCTCGCCACCTTGGGGCTGCGTCTGGGCGGCGGTGACGAACCCACGGCCAAGGACTACGCAAAGCTCCTGGAACAGGTGAAGGAGCGGCCCGACGCCCATCTCATCCAAACGGTGCTCTTGCGCTCCATGATGCAGGCGGTCTATTCGTCCGAGAACATCGGCCATTTCGGGTTGGCTTTCCCCGCCTACGTCCATTTCACCTCGCCCATCCGCCGCTATCCGGATCTGCTGGTGCACCGGGCCATCCGCCATCTGCTCACGGAGAAAAAGGCAGCCACTTTTCCCTACTCCTTCCCCGAGATGGCCACCATGGGCGAGCACTGCTCCATGACCGAGCGCCGCTCGGACGAGGCCACCCGCGACGCCGCCGACGCCCTCAAGTGCGAGTTCATGCTGGACAAGGTGGGTGAGGCCTACGAGGGGCTCATCGTCAGTGTCAACAGCTTCGGCATCTTCGTCGAGCTGAAGGACCTCTACATCACCGGCCTGGTGCACATCACCCAGCTCGATCACGACTTCTTCCACTTCGATCCCGTCATCCACAAGCTCACTGGCGAGCGTACCGGCCGTACTTACCAGTTGGGCGACACCGTGGAGGTGGTGGTGGCCGCAGTGAGCCTGGACGACCGCAAAATCGACCTGGCGCTGGCCAAGCGGGAAGGCAAGGCGGAGAAGGAGAAGAAGCAGAAGGGCCGCGGGCGCCGCGGCGGGCGCAAGCGCCGCTGGTGAGCGCGGGCCGTCTCATCGCCGGCATCCACGCGGTGCGCACCGCCTTGCGGCACGGCGCACAGGCGCTGGAGGCGGTGTGGTACGACCCGGCCCGCCGGGACCGGCGCCTGGGGCAGCTCCTCTCCGCCCTGCGCCGGGCCGGCGCGCCCCTGGAGGCCGCCGATCGCGCCACTCTCGACCGCCTGGCCGAAGGCGCCGCTCACCAGGGCATCGTCGCCCGGGTGGCCCTGCCCGCCGCCCGGGACGAGAAGGCGCTGGAGCGGTTGCTGGAGGGGCTGGAGGCGCCCCCCTTTCTGCTGGTGCTCGACGGGGTGCAGGATCCCCATAATCTGGGGGCCTGTCTGCGCAGCGCCGATGCCGCAGGCGTCCATGCGGTGATCGCCCCCCGCGACCGCGCCGCCGGCCTCACCCCGGTGGCCTGCAAGGTGGCCTCGGGCGCCGCCGAATCTGTCCCCTTCGTGCAGGTGACCAACCTGGCCCGGACCCTGCGCCGCCTGCGCGAGGTCCATGGCGTCTGGGTGGTGGGCACCGCCGGCGAGGCCGACACCCTGCTCTACGAGGCCGACCTCACCGGCCCCCTGGCCATCGTCATGGGCGGCGAGGAGAAGGGGCTGCGGCGCCTCACCCGGGCGCAGTGCGACCTTCTGGTGCGCCTGCCCATGGCCGGCTCGGTGGAGAGCCTCAATGTCTCCGTGGCCGCCGGTGTGGCCCTCTTCGAGGCGGTGCGCCAGCGGACCCTTCCCCCGCCCGCTCCTGGAGCCCCGTAGGCCGGGCGAGGCCGCCCTGCGGTCGACCCCGGCATGCCCACTTGAAAAATCCTGCCGCCGTCCCCAGTTCACCGTCCCCCGGCCCGCGCTGGGGTGATGAGCATCCAGGGGAGGCTCCCGTCTCCCGCCAGGTGGTTCCGACACCCCTCCCGGCCGCTTTCGTGGCACCTGGAAATACGATCTATCTGTTTGTTTTCATTGTGATTTCACTTGAATTTCTTCTAGTGAGGTTCGATTGGAAATGGATAAGATCAAGATCGCTGTCATCGGCATGGGCAACTGTGCCAGTTCCCTCATTCAAGGCATCCACTACTACAAGGACAAGGATCCCGCCGAGGCCATCGGCCTGATGCACCCGGTGATCGGCGGTTACGGCCCCTCGGACATCGAGGTGGTGGCCGCCTGGGACATCGACAAGCGGAAGGTGGGCAAGGATGTCTCCGAGGCCATCTTCGAAAAGCCCAACTGCACCACCGTCTTCTGCCCCGATGTCCCGAAGACGGGCGTGAAGGTGGAGATGGGCCGCATCATGGACGGCTTCTCCGAGCACATGAAGGACTACCCCGAGGAGCGCACCTTCGTCCCTGCCGACCTGCCCCAGCCCACGAAGGAGCAGGTGGTGCGGCGGCTGAAGGAGAGCGGCGCCGAGGTGCTGCTCAACTACCTGCCGGTGGGCTCCGAGGAGGCGACCCGCTTCTACGCCGAGTGCGCCCTGGAGGCGGGGGTGGCCTTCGTCAACAACATCCCGGTCTTCATCGCCTCCGACCCGGAGTGGGCCGACCGCTTCGAGGAGGCCGGCATCCCCATCATTGGTGACGACATCAAGGCCCAGGTGGGCGCCACCATCACCCACCGCACCCTCACCGACCTCTTCGCCAAGCGTGGCGTAAAGCTGGAACGCACCTACCAGCTCAACACCGGCGGCAACACCGACTTCCTCAACATGCTCAACCGCTCGCGGCTGGCCTCCAAGAAGGAGTCCAAGACCGAGGCGGTACAGGCGGTGGCCGCCGAGCGGCTCGACGAGGAGAACATCCACGTGGGGCCCAGCGACTACGTGCCCTGGCAGAAGGACAACAAGCTCTGCTTCATCCGCATGGAGGGCAAGCTCTTCGGCGACGTCCCCATGAACCTGGAGCTGCGCCTGTCGGTGGAGGATTCACCCAACTCCGCGGGGGTGGCCATCGACGCCGTGCGCTGCGCCAAGCTGGCCCTGGAGCGGGGCCTGGGCGGCGTCATCCACGCGCCCTCGAGCTATTTCTGCAAGCATCCGCCGCGGCAGGTCACCGACGACGAGGCCTACCGCATGATGGAGGCCTTCATCGCCGGCGAGGAGGGCAGGCTCCATGAAGTGCCTGATACTGGCAGCAGGGAGCGGCAGCCGGCTGCGGCGGCGGGCTGACAGCAAGCCACTGTTCCCCTTCCTGGGGATGCCACTCATCGAGAGAACCATCCGCTCCGCGCGCGCCGCCGGGGCGGATGATTTTGTGGTGGTCACGGGACACGGGGAACGGCGCTTGCGGGCCTTCCTGGAGAAGCTGTCGCGCCGCCTGGAGGTGCCCATCGCCACGGTGCACAACCCGCGCTGGCGGGAGGCCGGCAACGGCGCCTCGGTGCTGGCGGCGGAGGGGGTGCTCGAGGAGCCTTTCCTGCTGCTGATGGCAGACCACCTCTTCGACCCGGAGCTGGTACGACGGCTGATCGATGCCGGCGCGCCGGAGGAGGGCCTGCTCCTGGCCGTGGACGGCGACCGTCACAACCCCCTGGTGGACCCCGAAGACGTGACCCGGGTGCGGCGTGAGGGCGACCGCATCGTGGAGATCGGCAAGGGGCTCCAGTGGTACGACGGCTTCGACACCGGCCTCTTCCTGGCCACGCCGGGGCTCTTCGCCGCCCTGCGCGAGGCGGAGGCGGAGGGCGACACCAGCCTCTCCGGCGGCGTGCGCCGGCTGGCGGCCCGCGGCAGGGCCCTGGCCCTGGAGGTGGGCGGCGGCTTCTGGTGCGACCTGGACGACGAGGCGGCCCTGGAACGGGCGGAGAAGGCCCTGCTGGCGCGTGCCCGCGGCAAGGACCGGGACGGGCCGGTGTCGCGCTGGCTCAACCGGCCCCTCTCCATCCGCCTCTCCCGGTGGCTGGCGCGGCTGCCGGTGACGCCCAACCAGATCTCCCTCTTCAGCTTCGGGCTCTCGCTGGCGGCCGCCGGGCTCTTCATGCTGGGCGGCTACCCGGCCCTGGCGGCGGGGGGCGTGCTGGCCCAGGTGGCCTCCATCGTCGACGGCTGCGACGGCGAGATCGCCCGGCTCAAGCACCTGGGCAGCGACTACGGCGGCTGGCTGGACGCGGTGCTGGACCGCTACGCCGACGCCTTCCTGCTCTTCGGCCTCACCTGGCACCTGCTCCACGCGGGCGGGGGCGACGCCGCGCTGGTGGCAGGGTTCCTGGCCATCGTCGGTTCGTTCATGGTGAGCTACACCGCCGACAAGTACGACGGTCTCATGCGCGAGAAGGGCGGCAGCCGCTTCCGCATCGGCCGGGACGTGCGCGTCTTCGCCCTCTTTCTCGGCGCCGTGCTGAACCAGGTCTTCGCCGTGCTGGTGCTCATCGCTGCGGTGATGAACCTGGAGACCCTGCGACGGCTGGTGGTCTGCCGTGGATAGCTTCGATTGCGCCCGGCGGCGCATCCTCGAGGTGGTGGCGCGTTCTCCGGTACCCGAGGATCCGCGCCACGCCGAAAACACCCTGGAGTGGCTGCTGCGGCTCGAGCGGTCGGCGGACCCGGCCCTGCGGCTGGCCGCCCTGGCCCACGACATCGAGCGCGCCCGCCCCGACCGGCTGCGACGCGAAGCCTTCGACGACTACGACGCCTTCAAGGCGGCCCACGCGCAGGAGGGAGCGCGCATCCTCGGGGATCTGCTGCGCAGATGCGGGGTGGAGGAGGCGGTGGCCCGCGAGGCCTGCCGCCTGGTGGAACGCCACGAGTCCGGCGGGGATCCGCGGTCGGACCTGCTGCGCGAGGCCGACAGCCTCTCCTTCTTCGAGGTGAACCTGCCCCTCTACCACGCCCGGGAGGGCGATGCCGAGACCCTGCGGCGCTGCCGTTGGGGCGTGGCGCGCCTCTCCTCCCGCGGCAGGGCGCGGCTGGCGGAGCGGCTGCCGGCCGATCGTGCGCTGGCGCGTATCGTGGAGCGGGCGTTGAGGCTCGAAGGGGGCTTGCCGGGGTCGGAACCCGGGGAGATACGGCCGTAATTGCGCCGGGGTCGGCCGCATTGCGGCCTCGCCCGGCCTACGGGGCTCCGGGAGCGGCGGGGAGAGCGGGCAGGACGTAGGCCCGCCGAGGCCGCAGGCCGACGCGGGCGATTTGCGGCCATGCAAAACTTTTTTGGCGGCCCATACGTCAGTACAATGCCTTGCTTCCGTTTTTCCGTCCTAGTCAGAGGTTTCCATGCTGGAGATCAATCCCATCGTCAACAGAATCGCCGACTTGAGGGGACGCCTGGAGTCCCTCAGGGGGTATCTTTGACTACGCCGGCAAGAAGGAACGGCTGATCGAGGTCCTCGCCGAGCTGGAGGATCCCGAGGTTTGGAACGATCCTGACAAGGCCCAGGCTCTGGGGCGCGAGCGCGCTCAATTGGAGAACGTGGTGGAGGGGATCGACCGGGTCGCATCCGGCCTGGAAGAAGCCGAGGAGTTGCTCAACTTGGCTGCCGAGGAAGGGGACGAGGAGACGCTCGAGGCGGTGGCCGCCGATGTGGACCGGCTGCAGAAAGAGGTGGAGGCGCTGGAGTTCCAGCGCATGTTCTCCGGCGAGATGGACGCCAACAACGCCTTCCTCGAGATCCAGGCCGGTTCCGGCGGTACCGAAGCCCAGGACTGGGCCGAGATGCTGCTGCGCATGTACCTGCGCTGGGGCGAGTCCCACGGCTTCAAGACCGAACTCATCGAAGTCTCTCCCGGCGAGGTGGCGGGCATCAAGTCGGCCACGGTGAAGTTCGAGGGGCCCTACGCCTTCGGCTGGCTGCGCACCGAGACCGGCGTGCACCGGCTGGTGCGCAAGTCGCCCTTCGACTCGGGCAACCGGCGCCATACCTCCTTCGCCGCGGTCTTCGTCTCTCCCGAGATCGACGACTCGGTGGAGATCGACCTCAACCCGGCGGACATCCGGGTGGACGTCTACCGCGCCTCCGGGGCCGGCGGCCAGCACGTCAACAAGACCGAGTCGGCGGTGCGCCTGACGCACCTGCCCACCGGCATCGTGGTGCAGTGCCAGAACAGCCGCTCCCAGCACGCCAACAAGGAGCAGGCCATGAAGCAGCTCAAGGCCAAGCTTTACGAGCTGGAGATGCAGAAGCGGCGCGAGAGCCAGCAGGAACTGGAAGAGAGCAAGGCCGACATCGGCTGGGGCAGCCAGATCCGCTCCTACGTGCTCGACCAGTCGCGCATCAAGGACCTGCGCACCGGCGTGGAGGTGGGCAACACCCAGGCGGTGCTCGACGGGGGACTCGATCCCTTCATCGAGGCCAGCCTCAAGAGCGGCCTGTAGGCGCGGCTGGGGCGGGCCTCCTGCGGGACAGGCGTAGGCCCGCCGAGGCCGCAGGCCGACGCGGGCGCATCGGCGAGGTCCGTCGGGGTCGGCCTGCGGCCTCGCCCGGCCTACGTAAGGTCGCCACCACCAAGCGTAGCAATGGCGTCCTCGCCGAGAACCCCGCGCAAAGAGGCGTGGCATTGGAAGAGCGGGCTCGATCGCGGCGAACCCCGCGCAAGGAGGCCCTGCTCACTCGTTTTATTTTTTCCGTCGGACCGAAATCCGACCCACAGCAGACCCAAACGAATCGAATGAACGAAAAGACCCAGGAAGAAAACAAGCTCATCGCCCAGCGCCGCGAGAAGCTCAAGAAGCTGCGCGAAAAGGGACGGGCCTACCCCAACGATTTCAAACGCGAGGATCTGGCCGCCGATCTGTGGGCGGAGCTGGGTGACCGGACGAAAGCGGATCTCGAGGCGCTGGACCGCCGCGCCAAGGTGGCCGGCCGCCTCATGGCCAGGCGCGGTCCCTTCCTGGTGATCCAGGACATGAGCGGCCGCATCCAGTTCTACGTGGACCGCAAGAAGCTGCCGAAAGAGCTCCTCGACGAGATCAAGAGCTGGGACATCGGCGACATCGTGGGCGGCGAGGGCCCGGTGCACAAGTCGGGCAAAGGTGACCTCTATATCAACCTC
>CAYOJM010000002.1:0-5833 GCA_964404295.1 uncultured Sedimenticola sp.
GGATCGAAGGCGAGGCGGGCGGCCAGGTCCACCTCCACCTCGGGCCACAGGTGGCGGTAGCGGTCCAGGGTGGGCATGAGCCAGGCGAAGCAGCTGTGGCACTCGATGGCGATGAAGAGGCGGCCCGCCTCGCCGGAGGCCATGCGCTGCAGGTCGCGGCGGGCGGCCTCCACCTTCGGCAGCACCTCGCGCGCGAGCTGCAGCAGCCGCTCGCCCTGGCGGGTGAGCCGCAGGGGGCGCGACTTGCGCACGAAGAGCGGCGCGTCGAGCTGTGCCTCCAGCGCCTTGAGCTGGTGGGAGAGGGCGGACTGGGTCAGGTGCAAGCGCTCCGCCGCCGCGGTGAGGCTGCCGGTTTCGGCAAGGGCCGAGAGGGTGCGCAGGTGCTTCAGGTCGATGTGCATGGTGGTGTTGGCGGAGGGAAGGTTCGCGGCGAGGGCGCCGCGCCTTTGAACATGAATGTTATTCAATATTACATGAAAAAACATGAATTGAACTGAATCAATGGTTCCAGCAGACTGCCCCCATTCCCGACAACCCACGACAAGGACCCAGACGGATGATTGCGCACAACCTTGGCTTCCCCCGCATCGGCGCGAACCGCGAACTCAAGTTCGCCCTGGAGAGCTACTGGCGCGGCGAGATCGGCCGCGACGAGCTGGAATCCATCGGCCGCGAGCTGCGCGCGCGGCACTGGAAGCTGCAGCGGGAGGCCGGCCTGGAGCTGGTGCCGGTGGGCGACTTCTCGTTCTACGACCAGGTGCTGGACCACTCGGCGCTCTTCGGCGTGGTGCCCGAGCGCTTCGGCTGGGCGGGCGGCGAGATCGACCTGGACCTCTACTTCCGCATGGCGCGGGGCCGCGCGCCGAGGGGCGAACCGGCAGCGGCCTGCGAGATGACCAAGTGGTTCGACACCAACTACCACTACCTGGTGCCCGAGCTGAAGGCAGGCCAGCAGTTCCGGCTGGGCAGCGGGCGTCTCTTCGAGCAGGTGGAGGAGGCGAAGGCGCTGGGCATCCCCTTCAAGCCGGTGCTCATCGGCCCCCTCACCTGGCTCTGGATCGCCAAGGAGAAGGGCGGGCCCTTCGACCGTCTGGCGCTGCTGGACGGCCTGCTGGAGCTCTATGGCGAGGTGCTTGAGCGCCTGGCGGGGCAGGGTGCCGAATGGGTGCAGCTGGATGAGCCGGCCCTGGTGCAGGAGCTGCCCGCGGCCTGGCGACAGGCCTTCGAGTCGGCCTACAACCGCCTCCAGTCGGCGCCGGTGAAGATCCTGCTCACCACCTACTTTGGTGCCCTCGAGGAGAATCTCTCCCTGGCGGCCCGCCTGCCCACCGCCGGTCTCCACGTGGATTTGGTGCGGGGCGCGGGCCAGCTGCCGGCGGTGCTGGACCAGCTGCCGCCCTACAAGGTGCTCTCGCTGGGGGTGGTGGACGGCCGCAACGTCTGGCGCACCGACCTCGACGCGGCGCTGGAGACGCTGACCGTGGCCGCGGAGCGCATCGGGCGGGAACGGCTCTGGGTGGCGCCCTCCTGCTCCCTGCTGCACGTGCCCGTGGACCTGGAGCTGGAGCGGGAGCTGGACGAGGAGCTGCGCGGCTGGCTTGCCTTCGCCACCCAGAAGCTCCACGAGCTGAAGGTGCTCCAGCGCGCCATCACAGAAGGCAGGGAGGCGGTGGCCGAAGACCTGGCAGGGGCTCGCCAGGCCCTTGCCTCCCGCCGCGGTTCGGAGCGCATTCATCGTCCCGAGGTGGCCGAACGACTGGCTGCCGTGACGGAGGAGATGCTCCACCGCCGCAGTCCTTACGCCAAGCGCCGCCCCCTGCAGCGGGCGCGGCTGGAGCTGCCGCTCTTTCCCACCACCACCATCGGCTCCTTTCCCCAGACGGCGGAGATCCGCAAGGCGCGGCGGGACTACCAGGCAGGAGACCTTTCCCGAGAGGCCTACGTGGAACGCATGCGCGAGGAGATCGCGCAGGTGGTGAAAAAGCAGGAGGAGTATGGCCTGGACATGCTGGTCCACGGCGAGCCCGAGCGTAACGACATGGTGGAGTACTTCGGTGAGCAGCTCGAGGGCTTCGCCTTCACCCGCTTCGGCTGGGTGCAGTCCTACGGCTCCCGCTGCGTCAAGCCGCCCATCCTCTACGGGGACGTGTCACGGCCGGCGCCCATGACGGTGGAGTGGATCACCTGGGCCCAGTCCCTCACCGACAAGCCCGTGAAGGGCATGCTCACCGGCCCGGTGACCCTTCTCAACTGGTCCTTCGTGCGCGACGACCAGCCCCGTGCCGAGACCTGCGCCCAGCTCGCCCTGGCCCTGCGTGACGAGGTGCTGGACCTGGAGGCCGCCGGCATCCGGGCCATCCAGATCGATGAGGCGGCCCTGCGCGAGGGCCTGCCCCTGCGCCGGGACCGGTGGCGCGAATACCTGGAGTGGGCGGTGCGCGCTTTCCGTCTCACCGCCTCGGGCGTGCGCGACGAGACCCAGATCCACACCCACATGTGCTATTCGGAATTCAACGACATCATCGAGTCCATCGCCGAAATGGACGCCGATGTCATCACCATCGAGACTTCGCGCTCACAGATGGAGCTGCTGGACGCCTTCGAGAACTTCGAGTACCCCAACGAGATCGGTCCCGGCGTCTACGACATCCACTCGCCCAACGTACCCACGGTGGAGGAGATGGTGCACCTGATGGAGCTGGCCGCCGAGCGCATTCCCGCCGAGCGGCTCTGGGTGAACCCCGACTGCGGCCTCAAGACGCGGAGCTGGGAAGAGGTGGAGCCGGCCCTTCGCAACCTGGTGGAAGCGGCAAAGGTGTTGCGGCAGCGTTTCGCTCCGGCGGCCAGCGCCTGATTCACCATGCGGAACTTCCGCCCGCTACATTGGTGGTTGCGGGGGAGTAGGTCTGTACGCAGGATCCGTAGGCCGGACGAGGCCGCGTAGCGGCCGACTCCGGCGATGCAAGCTCCCGCGGTGCCAGAGGAGCCTTCGCCCGCGTCGGCCTGCGGCCTCGGCGGGCCTACGTTGGGTGCGTGCGTTCCCGTAGGCCGGACGAGGCCGCGTAGCGGCCGACTCCGGCGATGCAAGCTCCCGCGGTGCCGGGAGCCTTCGCCCGCGTCGGCCTGCGGCCTCGGCGGGCCTACATTGGGTGCATGGCGTTCCCGTAGGCCGGACGAGGCCGCCTAGCGGCCGACTCCGGCAACGCAAGCGGAAGCCGCTCAGCAGCATCCCCCGCTTTCGCTTCCCCCGGCCTCCTCCTCGTCGAAGGGGATCGAGGTGCCACACCCCGGGAAGATCCCGTAGTGGGTGCCGTCGCCGTCGAAGAAGTCGAAGTGGGGCGCGAAGCGGCTCTCCTCGAGCATGCGCCAGCTGTTGCCGCAGACGGGGAAGATGCGCCCGGTCTCGATGACGTGGTGCTTGTCCAGCACGAAGCGGTGGGGATGGTGGGGGACGGTGCCGCGGTAGCGCACCGCCTGCCCGTAGTCCTCGCAGGCCGGCTCCAGGCCGTCGATCTTCATCAAGCGCCAGGTGGCGGAGTAGAAGCGGGCGTTGCCCACCTTGGCTTCCTGCTCGGGGTCGTCGATGGTCAAGGGGCGGTCCTCCACCAGCCTCGGATCGGCGAAGCCCGCGGCCTTGGCCAGGTTGACGAAGTCGTTCCAGTAGAGGGCGCCGCCCAGGCACTCGCCGTGGAGCACGGGATCCTCGCGCACCGACTGTGGCAGCCGGCGGTCGGCGTAGACGTCGGAGAAGTAGAACTCGCCGCCGGGCTTGAGCAGGCGGTGGACGTGGGCCAGCACCGCCGGCTTGTCCCTCACCAGATTGATGACGCAGTTGGAGACGACGATGTCGAAGCCGTTCTCCTCCAGGGGGAGCTCGTCCAGCCGTTCCAGTTCGCCCTCGAGGAAGCGGGTGTTGGGCCGTTCGTAGCCGAACCGCTCTGCGTGCCAGGCCTCGTGCCGGCGGGCCACCTCGAGCTGTTCCGGCGTCATGTCCACGCCCGTCACCGAGCCTTCCGGCCCCACCAGCGCGGCCAGCATGAACACGTCCCGCCCGCTGCCGCTGCCCAGGTCCAGCACATGGCAGCCTTCAAGCGCCTCGGGCGCCACCAGGCCGCAGCCGTAGTAGCGCGCCTGCACCTCGGGATGGATCTTTTCCAGCACCTGCCGCAGGTGCGCGGGCAGCTCGCCCGGCGTGCAGCAGGCGTCGGTCTTCAGGTCGGCGCTGCTCTGCAGCACCTTGCCGTAGTAGAAGCGGACATTCTGGGTGATGTCCATGGGGCTCCTCCGTTGAAGGACCCCACATTCTAATCCAACCGGGGGCGCCGGCGGCTCGGAATGGGCTACCATGAAAAAGGGGGAACGGAGGAGGAACCATGGGGCTGTTCGACTGGCTGAAGGGAAAAGGGGACGAGGGGAGGGAGATGGACCCCCGGCTGCTCGAGCGGGCCTGTGATCTGGTGGTGGAACACACCGACCCGCGGCTGAAGTTCCTGCCGGGATACGGGCGCCGGCTGCGCGGGCCGGTGGCGCGGGCGCTGGAATATCTCGGGAAGGCGGTGGCGCAGGTGCCCGGGCCGCTGCACATGGACCGCGCCGCCTACGGCAGCGACGGGCGGGTGAACGCCCTCTTCGGTTCGGTGGAGCAGATGCTGGATCTGTTCAGCCGCAGCCGGGCGGTACAGGAGTTTCTGGGCCGCAATCCTTCGGCGGAGCGGTTCTGTTGCAGCCTGGGCATGGTGCGCGAGGAGCGGCGGGTGCTGGGCATGGCGCTGAAGGAGGAGATGGTCCAGCGCGAGGTTCAGCAGGTGGCGGTCAACTTTTCCGGCCATTGGATCGGCGTGGTGGAGCGTGAAGAGAGCGCGGTGCGCGAGCGCCTCGAATGGCGGGGGCTGGAGAGCCTCTGCATCAGCGCCCTGGAACAGATCACCGCCTTGCGCCTGGGCGACCGCCGGCTGCTGCAGCAGCGGCTGGACGAAGTGCTGGAGGCCGGATGCGGCCTGGATCCCTGCCGCGCGCCCGGCGACCGGGAGACCATCCGGCGCCGCCTGGAGGAGAACGCCCGCCGGCTCGAGGCGCAGGGGACGCCCGGCGGTACCCTGGAGGACTACCTGGAGGTGGTGGTTCGGGTGCTCTCCCATGCAGACCGCTATTTGCAACTGAAGCCCCACGCCGTTTGGGTGGACCGCATGGGGATCCGGGCAGAGGAAGGTGAGGGCACCGAAGTGACCACCGCCCGGGTGCTGCGGCCCGGTCACCCTCCCTTCGAGCTGGTGCTGGCCACCTTTCCCGTCGCCGAGCTGCGCGATGCCGACTACTACCGGAAACAGGCGCAGACCTACGTCAACAGCCTGTGATCCTCACTTCTCACCGGCATCACAGCTCTGGGCGCAATCCGTTTCGAGCGTGGATCGTGCCAGGCTCTGCCGCGCATCGGCCAGGATGTGCCAGGCGCCACGCAACACCACCACGACGATGAGGGCGCCGATGGCCAGGTCCGGCCAGCGGCTGCCGGTGAACCAGACCAGCAACCCGCCCAGGATCACCCCCAGGTTGGCGATGACGTCGTTCTTCGAGCAAGGTCCAGCCGTTCATGGTTCCTTGGAGTTGACTTGGTGCCGGGAGCTGGCTAATTTCGATGTTATCACAAGTGTTATAACTTCTTGGGGAAACCGGGCATGCTCAAGGTCAAGGTCACCGCTATCGGCAATTCCGCAGGCATCGTGCTGCCGAAAGAGGCGCTGGCCAGGCTCAAGGTGGAAAAAGGGGACACCCTTTACCTGGTGGAAGGGTCGGAAGGCCTCACCCTCACACCCTACCGGCAGGACTTCGAGGA
>CAYOJM010000003.1:0-2870 GCA_964404295.1 uncultured Sedimenticola sp.
TGGCGGCGCGGATGAGGGGCACGTCGCCATAGAGCACCAGCACCCGGTCGAGCCCCTCCAGGGCGGGCAGGGCCTGCTGCACGGCGTGGCCGGTACCCAGCTGCTCGCGCTGCTCCACCCAGGTGAGCCGCTCGTCGGCGATGGCCTCGCGCACCTGCTCGCCGCCGTGGCCGTAGACCACCACCACCCGCTCCGGAGCCAGCGCGAAGGCGGTGTCGATGACGTGTTCCAGCAGCGGCCGGCCCGCCAGCCGGTGCAGCACCTTGGGCAGCCGCGACTTCATCCTTGAGCCCTGGCCGGCGGCCAGGATGACGATTCCCAGTTTCATTACTTGTCTCGTCCGTCAAAATTCTGAGGGTCCGGAGAGGGTTCCGATGTTTCCTGACGCGGCGCCCGAGGCCAGGATGGCCGAGACCGAGCGCACGATGTACACCGACGCACGAGTGCCGCAATGGCAGGATGCCATGGAGCGGCCATGGATGTGCTCGTAGCGGTCCCTACAGGAAATGCCGGAACCTTCTCCCCCACTGGAGAAACCGCAGGCCTCAGTTGATGGTCGGCGACCCCGGCATGTTCACCGCATGAATGCCGCTGGTGAGCTCTTCGCCGGGTTTGGCGTCCCGCACTTCCAGGATGTTCACCCTCACTTTCAGCCGCTTTCCGGCCAGTGGGTGGTTGCCGTCCACCGTCACCTTGCCGTCCTCGATCTTGGAGACGTAGAAGGTCTTCACTTCGCCCGCCTCGTTCTGCATCTGCACCTCGGCGCCCACGCGGCGGAACTGGGGCGGCACGTTCTCGATGTCGTCGGTGAAAGTAAGGTTGGGATCGTGCTCGCCGAAAGCCTGCTCCGGCGCCAGCTCCACCTCCACGGTGTCGCCGGCTTTCTTGCCGAGGATGGCCTTGTCCATGCCACCGATCAGCTCGGTGTCCGAGCCGTAGACGAAACCGATGGGCAGATCGTGCTGCTCCACCACGTTGCCGTCTTCGTCGGTGATGCTGTAGCTGATGGTGACGTATTTTCCAGGCTGTACCTGCTCTTTGCTCATGGGATTTCGATTCTACAGAAAGGGAAAAACCCTGGCAGCGGGGCTGACAGGGTCTGGATCACAGAATCACCGTCCGGCCGCGAGGCGAATGCGACGGCGATCACTTTTTCATCTTGCGCAGCTTTTCGATGGTCTGGAGCTGGGCCACCGCCTCGGCCAGCTCGGCCTGGGCCTTGGCGATCTCCATCTGGCCGGTCTTGTTGGCCAGCGCCTCCTCGGCCCGCCGCTTGGCCTCCAGGGCGGCCGCCTCGTCCAGATCGGCGGCGCGCACGCCGGTGTCGGCCATAATGGTGACGCGAAACGGCTGCACCTCGATGATGCCGCCGGAGACGTAGAAGTGCTCCATGGGTTTGCCGCCGCCCGGATCCACGCGCACGTCGCCCGGCTTGAGCCGCGTGACCAAAGGCGCGTGGCGCGGCGCGATGCCGATCTCGCCCATCACCGCCGGCGCGTAGATCATCTCGCCCTGGCCGGAATAGAGCTCGCCTTCGGCGCTGACGATGTCCACGTGTACGGTCATGGCCATGGCTCAGTCCTCCCGGCTCAGTTGCCGCTTTTGGCCAGCACGTCCTCGATGCCGCCGCACATGTAAAAGTCCTGCTCGGGGATGTGGTCGTACTCGCCGGCCACCAGCGCCTTGAAGGCGGCGATGGTGTCCTTGAGCGGCACATACTTGCCGGGCGCGCCGGTGAAGACCTCGGCCACGAAGAAGGGCTGGGAGAGGAAGCGCTGGATCTTCCGCGCGCGGGCCACGATGAGCTTGTCCTCCTCCGAGAGCTCGTCCATGCCGAGGATGGCGATGATGTCCTTGAGCTCCTTGTAGCGCTGCAGCACGCCCTGCACGGCGCGGGCGGTCTCGTAGTGCTCGGTGCCGACGATGTTGGGATCGAGGATCCGGGAGGTGGAGTCCAGGGGATCCACGGCGGGGTAGATGCCCAGCTCGGCGATCTGGCGCGACAGCACCAGGGTGGCGTCCAGGTGGGCGAAGGTGGTGGCGGGCGAGGGGTCGGTGAGGTCGTCCGCAGGCACGTAGACCGCCTGGAAGGAGGTGATGGAGCCGGTCTTGGTGGAGGTGATGCGCTCCTGCAGCACACCCATCTCCTCGGCCAGGGTGGGCTGGTAACCCACGGCGGAGGGCATCCGGCCCAGCAGCGCCGACACCTCGGTACCGGCCAGGGTGTAACGGTAGATGTTGTCGATGAACATCAGTACGTCGCGGCCCTCGTCGCGGAAGTACTCCGCCATGGTGAGGCCGGTGAGCGCCACCCGCAGGCGGTTGCCGGGGGGCTCGTTCATCTGGCCATAGACCAGGGAGACCTTGTCCAGCACGCCGCCTTCCTGCATCTCGTGGTAGAAGTCGTTGCCCTCGCGGGTGCGCTCGCCCACGCCGGCGAAGACCGAGAAGCCCGAGTGCTCCACGGCGATGTTGCGGATCAGCTCCATGAGGGTCACCGTCTTGCCCACGCCGGCGCCGCCGAACAGGCCCACCTTGCCGCCCTTGGCAATGGGCATGATGAGGTCGATCACCTTGATGCCGGTCTCCAGGATCTCGGTGGTGGTGGCCTGGTCCTCCAGCTTGGGCGCCTCGCGGTGGATGGGCATGCGCTCCTCGGTCTCGATGGGGCCCGCCTCGTCCACGGGGTTGCCCAGCACGTCCATGATGCGGCCCAGGGTGGCCTTGCCCACGGGCACGCTGATGGGCGCGCCGGTGTTCACCACCTCCAGCCCCCGCTTCAGGCCGTCGGTGGCGCCCATGGCGATGGTGCGCACCACGCCGTCGCCCAGCTGCTGCTGGACCTCGAGCACCAGATCCTCGGATTCGAT
>CAYOJM010000004.1:0-3881 GCA_964404295.1 uncultured Sedimenticola sp.
AAAAAGACGCTCGAAGCGCCGTATTTAAGCATAAGGTGTTGATTTAAAAAGTAGATATTCCTCCATGGAGAAAACGTGAAATTTGACCTGATTCGCCAATCGGGCCGCGGGCGCCGGGGGGTCCTCCATTTTTCTCGGGGCGACGTGGACACGCCGGCCTTCATGCCGGTGGGCACCTATGGCACTGTCAAGGCCATGACCCCCGAGGAGCTCGAGGCGCTCGGCGCCCAGATCATCCTCGGCAACACCTTCCATTTGTGGTTGCGGCCGGGCACCGAGATCGTTCGCCTGCATGGCGACCTGCACGACTTCATCCATTGGCGGCGGCCCATCCTCACCGATTCGGGTGGCTTCCAGGTCTACAGCCTGGGGGAGATGCGGAAGATCACCGAGGAAGGGGTCCATTTCCGCTCGCCGGTGAACGGCGACCGGGTGTTCATGGGACCCGAGGAGTCGATGCGGATCCAGCGGGAGCTGGGTTCGGACATCGTGATGATCTTCGATGAATGCACGCCTTATCCGGTCACCGAGGCGGAGGCGCGCCGATCCATGGAGCTGTCCCTGCGTTGGGCGCGGCGCAGCCGGGAGGCCCATGGCGACAATCCGGCGGCGTTGTTCGGCATCGTCCAGGGCAGCGTCTTTCCCGAGTTGCGCTTGCGGTCGCTGGAAGGGCTCGTGGAGATCGGCTTCGACGGATACGCGGTGGGCGGCCTGTCGGTGGGGGAGCCGCCGGCCGACCGCTGGCGCATCCTGGACCTCATGGCGGAACGGCTGCCGTCCGACAAGCCCCGTTATCTCATGGGGGTGGGCACGCCGGAAGACATCGTGGAGGCGGTCTGGCGCGGCATCGACATGTTCGACTGCGTGCTGCCCACCCGCAACGCCCGCAACGGCCATCTGTTCACCCACCAAGGCGTGGTGCGCATCCGCAACGCAAGATACGCGCGGGATACCGGGCCCGTGGACCCGGACTGCGACTGTTACACCTGCCGCAACTACAGCCGAGCCTATTTGCGCCACCTGCACCGCTGCAACGAGATCCTGGGCGCGCGCCTGGCCACGTTTCACAACCTCTACTATTACCAGAAGCTCATGGCCGGCCTGCGCGCCGCCATCGAAGAGGGGCGGCTGGCTCGGTTCCGACGGGATTTCTACGAACGGCGGGGTCGGACACCGCCCGCCGAAGGGGAGGAAAGATGAACCGCGAGCCGGACGCCGAACAGGGCGGCGCTTCCGCCCTGCGCATCATCGCCGCCATCGTGGTGCTGGTGATCGCCGGGGGTGCGGCGCTTCATTTGGTGGGGTTGCTGTCGAGGGACGCCTTCCAAGGGCTGGCGCTCCAGACGTTGTTGGTGGGTGGGGTCGCGGCGGCGACGGCGCTGGTCCTGGGATGGCTCGGTCGGCGTTGAGAGGGGGTCACTCGTCCAGGGTGGTTTTCACCACCGAGATGAGCCGCCCCTTGGCCAGCCGGGTTTCGATGCGTTCTCCAGGGGCCACTTGGGCGGCGTTGGTGAGGGGCTTGCCCCGTTCGTCGAACGTGATGGAATAGCCGCGCGCCAAGGTCTGCAGGGGACTGACCGTGTTCAGGGCGCGGGTCAGCGCCTCGAGCCGGCGGCGGGGCGTTTCCAGTTGGTGCGCCATGGCCGGTTGCAACCGGTTGGAAGCCTGCCGGAGACGGCTGCGCAGCAGTTCCAGTCGGACGTCGGGTGCCTGGTGTGCCAGGCGCTGGGCCAGCCTGTCCACCCGGTGCCGCCCGCTCTCCAACCACCGATCCATGGCGCGAAGCAGGCGGCCGTGGAGTTCGTCGGCGCGCATCTGGTGCTGTTCCAGGCGGCGCGCAGGATGGAGGAGCTGCAGTTTGTGGGCGGCGTGGCGCAGCCGGTGGCGGCGGGTCTCCAGCAGATGGTCCAGTTGGCGGCGCAGCCGGTGCTCGTGTTGATCGATCCGTGCCGCCACCTCGCGCCGGTCTGGAGCGGCCATCTCGGCGGCGGCCGAGGGGGTGGGCGCGCGGCGGTCGGCGACGAAGTCGGCGATGGTGAAGTCGATCTCGTGGCCCACGGCGCTGATCACCGGTGTTTCGAGCGCGGCGAGGGCGCGGGCCAGGCCTTCGTCGTTGAAGGCGGCCAGGTCCTCCAGGGAGCCTCCGCCGCGAGCCAGGATGAGCAGATCGCATTCGCCGCGGGCATCGGCCAGGCGCAGCGCCTCGACCAGTTCCCGGGGCGCCTGTTCTCCTTGGACCAGGGCGGGATAGACGATCACTTCGGTCGCCGGCCACCGTCGGCCCAGCACCTTGAGGATGTCGCGCACCGCGGCTCCCGTGGGGGAGGTGATCACGCCGATGCAGCGGGGAAAAGGGGGCAGCGGCTTCTTGCGCGCGGCGTCGAACAGCCCCTCTTTCTCCAGCTTGGCCTTGAGCGCGTGGAAGGCGCGCAGCAGATCGCCTTCCCCCGCCGGTTCCATGTGCTCGACCACGAGCTGGAACTCGCCCCGCGCCTCGTACAGGCTCACCCGGGCTCGGACCAGCACGCGGTCGCCGTCCTTGGGCTGGAACCGGAGCATGATGCGCCGGTTGCGGAACAAGGCGCAGCGCACCTGGGCGTGGGCGTCTTTCAGGCTGAAGTAGCTGTGGCCCGAGCGCGGCGTGACCAGGTTGGAGATTTCGCCTTCCACCCAGACGGCGGGAAAGCCCCTTTCGAGCACGGCGCGAATCTCCGCGTTGAGGCGGGAGACGGAATAGATCTCGCGTCCGGAAGGTCTTGCGGCCATGGGTGGAGTGTAACCGACCCGGCGGCCCCTGGCGCGCCTTCGAGCGGCGACGGATGCCCTGACTTATGACGGTGCCGGCCGCTTACTCTATAATTGGCCGATTCCGTTGCAGCCCATTCCACCCGACCGACCATGCGATTTTTCCAGAACGACGAAGCCCTCACTTTCGACGACGTGCTGCTGGTGCCGGCCCGCTCCGAGGTGTTGCCCAAGGACGTTTCCTTGGCGACCCGGCTCACCCGCGGCATCGAGCTCAACATCCCCATGGTCTCCGCCGCCATGGACACGGTCACCGAGGCGCGGCTGGCCATCGCCATGGCCTTGCACGGCGGCATCGGCATCATTCACAAGAACATGACGGTGGAGGAGCAGGCTCTTCAGGTGCGCAAGGTCAAGCGTTACGAGAGCGGCGTGATCAAGGATCCCATCACCGTTTCGCCTGGCACCTCCATCGGCGAGGTGATGGAGTTGACCCGCGCGCACGGCATTTCCGGGGTGCCGGTGGTGGATGGCAAACAGTTGGTGGGTATCGTCACCGCGCGCGATCTGCGGTTCGAGACCCGCCGCGACGAACCGGTTTCCACCATCATGACGCCCAAGGATCGGTTGGTGACGGTGAAGGAGGGGGCCTCTCGGGACGAAGTGATCGCCAAGCTCGCCGAGCACCGCATCGAGAAGGTGCTGGTGGTGAACGACGCTTTCGAGCTGCGCGGCATGATCACGGTGAAGGACATCCAGAAGGCCAAGGACTATCCCGAGGCGGCGCGCGATTCTCAGGAGCGGTTGCGCGTGGGCGCCGCCGTGGGCGTGGGCGCCGGCACCGACGAGCGGGTGGCGGCCCTGGTGGAGGCCGAGGTGGATGTCATCGTGGTGGACACGGCCCACGGCCATTCCAAGGGGGTGCTCGACCGGGTGGCCTGGGTGAAGAGCCATTTTCCCCAGGTGCAGGTCATCGGCGGCAACATCGCCACCGGCGAGGCGGCCCTGGATCTGGTGGCGGCGGGCGCCGACGCCGTCAAGGTGGGGATCGGACCGGGTTCCATCTGCACCACCCGCATCGTGGCCGGTGTGGGCATGCCCCAGGTGACCGCCGTGGCCAACGTGGCCCGGGCGCT
>CAYOJM010000005.1:0-25715 GCA_964404295.1 uncultured Sedimenticola sp.
GGTCTTGAGCTCGGACTCGGCCTCCAGCAGCGCCAGGGTGGAGAGCACCACCTCCTTGCCGGCGTCGGCCAGGCGGCGGGCCACGGCCATCCAGTCGTCGAAGCGGAAGCTGCGCCGCTTGGAGCAGACGGTCTCGCCCAGGTAGACCACGTCCACCGGCCAGGTGGCCGCCTCCTCGTAGAACTGGTGCAGGATCTCCGCCGGCCAGTAGTAGAGCACGGGTCCCAGGGTGATCTTCATGGCCGCCTCCTCACTGCCAGGTCCGGTGATAGGCGCCCAGGGTGGTCTGCTGCCCCTCGGAGACCAGCCCCAGGGCCTGCATCCACTCCGCTTTCGGCCGGAACTGCTCCGGCGCCGCCAGGCAGGCGTCGATGGCCTGGCGCCAGACCCGGGTCACCTGGCGAACATAGGCAGGGCTGCGCTGGCGCCCCTCGATCTTGATGGCCGCCACCCCCGCGGCATGGAGCCGCGGCAGCAGGTCCAGGGTGTTGAGGCTGGTGGGCTCCTCCAGGGCGTAGTAGGTCTTGTCGAAGGCCTGGTAGCGCCCCTTGCAAATGGTGGGATAGCCCGCCTTCTCGCCCTGCCCCACGCGGTCCACCAGCACGCCGCCGAGGCGCGTCTCCAGCCCGCGGGCCGTCTCCTCGTAGCGCACCTCCCCCGCCGGCGAGCAGCAGCCGTGGGTGTTGGGCGACTGGCCGGCTGCGTAGGAGGAGAGCAGGCAGCGCCCCTCCACCATGATGCAGAGGCTGCCGAAGCCGAACACCTCGATCTCCACCGGTGAGTGTTCCAGCAGGTGCTCCACTTGTTCGATGGAGAGCACCCGCGGCAACACGGCGCGCGTAATGCCGAACTGCTCGTGGTAGAAGCGCAGCGCCTCGTAGCTGGTCGCCGACCCCTGCACCGAGAGGTGCAGCTTCAACTGCGGATGGCGACGGGCGGCATAGTCGAGCACCCCCAGGTCGGCGGCGATGAGAGCGTCCACCTCCAGTTCGGCGGCACGGTCCACCGCCCGCTGCCACTGCTTCCAGCCCTGCGGCCGGGGATAGGTATTCAGGGCCAGATAGACCTGGCGGCCGCGGCTGCGCACGTAATCCAGCCCCTCGGCCAGCCTGCGGTCGTCGAAGTTGAGCCCGGCGAAGTTGCGCGCGTTGGTCTGGTCCTTGAAACCGAGGTAGACCACGTCGGCGCCTTCGTCGATGGCCGCCTTCAAAGAGGGCAGATTGCCCGCAGGACACACCAGCTGCATGGTCGTCGAAATCTCGTTCGATGCTAACTGAAGTTGGCGATGGCGTGAGACCGCCCCGCGGCACGGTCGCCTTGGCGAGCGGCCAGGGCCTCCAGCCGGCACGTGATGGCATTGAGCACCCGCCATTTCCAAGCGCACCAGGCGGGCGCCAGCAGGATGCGCTCAGAAGCGGTGCCCGTGAGGCGATGGAAAACCACCTCCTCCGGCGTGCGGCGTACCATCTCCACCACCGTCTCCACGTACTCCTCCAAAGCCAGGGGCTCGTATTCCCCACGGCGCCACTGGTTGGCCAGCAAGGTGCCCTTGACCACATGCAAGGGGTGGATCTTGAGCCCCTCCACCCCCCATGCCAACACCCGCTCGAGGCTGAGCAGGCTGTCGGCCGCCGCCTCACCCGGCAGCCCCACGATGAGGTGGGTGCAGACCGGCAGTCCCCTCGCCCGGGCGCGCTTCACCGCATCCTGGTATTCGGCGAAACCGTGCCCCCGATTGACTCGGGCCAGGGTGTCGTCGAAAGCCGACTGCAGCCCGAGCTCGAGCCACACCTCGCAGCCCCGTTCCCGGTACCCGGCCAGCAGATCCAACACCTCGTCGGGCACGCAGTCGGGACGGGTGCCCACCGACAGGCCCACCACGTCGGGTTCGGCCAGCGCCCGCTCGTAGAGCCGGCGCAGCTCGGCCACGTCGCCATAAGTGTTGGTATAGGACTGGAAATAGGCGATGAAACGGCGCGCCCCGGTTCGACGGGCCAGAACGCGACGGCCCGCCTCGATCTGGGCGGCGATGTCCGGCTCGTCTCGGGCATTGGGGCTGAATGAGACGTTGTTGCAAAAGGTACAACCGCCCCTCCCTTTGCTGCCGTCGCGGTTGGGACAGGTGAAACCGGCATGGATGGCCACCTTGTGCACCCGCTCGCCGTAACGATGCAACAGCTCGCGGCCCAAGGTGTGCACCCGGTCCGAAAGCACCGAACGGCAAGGTGGCGTGTGCGAAACCATGCGGCTTTATGCCACAGCCGGGCGGCGCACGGGTTGACCTCGATCAAAATGATGTTCCGCCTGACACCGCCGCCGACCGGGGTTATCCTTCGGTGGCCTCCATGAAACTTTCGATCGCGCCATGCGCCTGCCCGTCATCCTCACCCTGCTCGTCTCGTTGACGACCGCTTGCACCACCCTCACCGACGAAGCGCGCCCCAGGGTCCAACTCGCCGGCCTCCAGATGCTGGACGCCACCCTCATGGAACAGCGCTTTCTGGCTCGAGTACGGATCCAGAACCGCGACCGCCGCCCTTTGGAAGTGGAGGGCCTCACGTTCGATCTGGAACTCAACGGCCAGCCGTTCGCTTCCGGCGTGAGTCATCGGAAATTGGTGCTGGACGGGCTGTCGGAGGGCGTGGTGGAGGTCACTCTCACCAGTACCCTCTTCGGTCTCATTCGGCAGATCCAGGCCCTACAAGCACAGCAGGAGGCGCCGTTCCGATATGCATTCCGCGGCACCCTTTATGTGGCCGGTCGGATCGCCGGCATTCCTTTCTCGGAAGAGGGGGAGATGGCGCTGGATCGGGCCGCATCTCAGGGACGCCTCATGCGCGACAGCGGCCACTCGTCGCGGATCAACGATCCACCTTCAAGTCGGGCAGATCGGCCCGTCCCATGACATGGAGGACGATACCGCCGCCCACGAAAAAGACCACGGAAGCGGCGAAAGCCGCCGTCGCGGGATGGTCACTCCCTTCGGTCCATCCAAACCAGGTCACGGCGACTAGGCAACCCGCTGCGGCCAGATAGAACAAGAAAGCAAAAAACAGAGAGACGCGCTGATAGCGGTTGGGCTTGGCCATGATCGTTTCTCACCGCGTGGCAACGAAATGCCATTCTCGACAAAAAAAGGCGCGCCGTCCACAACGGACGACACGCCCTCACCAGAAGGAAAAAGCCGGCCTCAGATCTCGCGATGCAGGCGAGCGAACTCGGCTCGGCGCGCTTCCATCTCTTTTTCCATCTCGGCCCGGCGGGCTTTCATCTCCTCTTCCATCCGCGCGCGATGCGCTTCCATCTCTTTCTCGAACTGGGCGCGACGCGCCTCCATCTCCTTCTCCATTTCGGCCCGGTGCGCCTCCATCTCCTCAATGAAGGCTTCAGGGCTCTGGAAGCCGGGGAACTCGGGCGCTTCGAATGCAGCTGGAGCTGGCATGGGCTGAGGCGCCGCCGGCGGATACGCCTGGAACAGCTCGGCCTGCTGCTTGGCAAAGGCCTCGGCCGCTTTGCGCTGGGCCTCGATGGCCTGAGCGTACTGCTCCTGGGCTGCCTTGATCTGCTCTTCGCTCAAAGCGGGGGCAGCCGGCGCCACGGGCACAGGATAGGGCGCGGCCCAGTAAGGACCATAATAGTCGTAATAGCGGTGACGGCCGTAGCCACGGCTGTGCGCATCACCACGGGCGCGGGCGCGGAAATACATGTCGAACTCGCCATCGCCGAAGAAATCACCGAAAAAATCGTCGAAGCCGTCATGGCCCCAATCGTCGCCCCACCAGGCGGAAGCGGATGCAGAAGCGGCGACCAGAGCGACAGCGGCGCTGAACGTAACGAGCTTTTTCATCTCACATACTCCTTCGAAGCATGACCTGACCTGAAAAAACGGGGCGGCCTTTACGGCCTGCCCCGTTTTCATCCTTTACTTGGCGGGTGCTGTGGGCGCTTGGGGAGCCTGAGGTGCAGCCGGCGCGCCGTAAGGTGCGGGTGCGCCATAAGGTGCCCCGTAAGGCGCGACAGGAGGATAGGCGTAGGGATAACCCCAGGGGCCGTAGTAATCGTAATAACGGTTACGCCAATAATTGCGACCGGTGCCCCGGCCGCGGCCGGACATGTTCATCCCGAAGTCGAAGTCGCCGGCACCGTCACCCCAACCGTCCCAGGCGTCGTCCCAAGAGCGGCTGCCCCAACCGTCGTCGTCCCAGGGACCCCACCAAGCAGAAGCGGTGGTGGAGGCGGCAACCAGTGCTGCGACAGCAGCGACTTTGATCATCTTTTTCATTGGATTCTCCATTGAGTGGAACTGTAAAATGGTGTCTTGTGTTTTGGTTTCGACGATGGGGCAAGCCCGTCATCTGCGAACAAGTATTTCAGATTTTGCTAATATAGTGAAGTTCTTTTATTCTATCGGCAAATCCGAACCCATTTATTGCCTCTATTTCGTTGGCAGTCAAGATGGCCGACCCCGGGATGCTAGAATGGCGCGACACTTGTAAACGCGCTGCCGTAATTTGCCAATAGAGGCCTCCCCTCGTGATTCGACGCCTGCTCCTGGCCGGCCTGCTGCTTTCGCTCTCAGCCCCCGCCACGGCAACTCGAAATCCTGAATTTCAGATCGTCCGCTACCGGCTGGACAACGGCCTGACCCTCGTGGTCGCACCGGACCCCGGCAGTCCCACCTTCGGTCTTTCGGTGGTCTACGGGGTGGGGTTTCGGCTGGAGCCCAAAGGGCGCACCGGTTTCGCCCATCTGTTCGAACACATGATGTTCGAAGGCACCCCCACCGCACCCAAAGGCACCTTCGATCGGGTGGTCGAGGGTGGTGGCGGGATGCTCAACGGCTCCACCCGTTATGACTACACCAACTACGTCTCCACCGCGCCGGTAGCGGCCCTGAAACCGGTACTCTGGCTGGAGGCGGACCGGATGCGCCATCTCGATTTCTCCCCGGAAAACCTGGAGAACCAAAAAGCGGTGGTCAAGGAGGAGATTCGGGTCAACGTCAAAAACCGCCCCTACGGACTCTTCTTCTGGACCGACCTGGCCGCTCTGGCCTTCGACAAATGGGAGAATGCCCACGACGGCTACGGCTCATTCGAAGACCTCGACCGGGCCACCATTGAAGAGGTGAAGCGGTTCCACGCCCGCTACTACGTGCCCAACAACGCCGTGGTGGCGGTGGCGGGCGACGTGGACCCGGAACGGGTGCGGCGTTGGGTGGAAGAGTATTTCGGCGACATCCCGCCGGGTAGAGTCCCCCCACCTCCCGATTTTTCCGAAGGCCCCAACCACGGCGAACGTTTCGAACGCCAGACGGATCCCCATGCCACGGTTCCGGCGCTGGCGGCGGGCTGGAAGATGCCCGGCCCCGACAGTCCCCACTACTTTCCCTTGGCGGTGGCTGCCGTGCTGCTGCTGGACGGGGAGGCCGGGCTGCTCCATCAAAAGCTGGTGAAAGAGGAAAAGAGCATGTTGGAGGTGATCGGCGGCTTCAACTGGCCTTTGGGCGACGCGCTCACCAATGCCGGTCCTTCGCTGTTGGTCGCCTTCGGGCGTTACAAGCCCGGAAAGACGGCCCGTGACAATGTGGACATGATGCAAGCGGTCATCGACCGGCTGGCCACCGAAGGGCCGGACCCGAAACGGCTGGAAGCGGTCAAAACCAAGATGAAAGCCGACTTTTACAAGACCATCGCCCGATTCATCGAACGGGCCGACCGTCTCGCCGTCGCCGAACGGCTGTGGGGCGACGCCGGCTGGGTGAACCGCTACCCGCAGCGGATTGAGGCCGTCACTCCGGCCCAGGTACGCGCCGCGGCGGCCCTCTACCTCGGGCGGGAAAACCTCAGCTGGATCGACCGCCGCCCCGCCCACGGCGTAGAGAAGCCGTGATGGCCCGACTTCCCCTTTGGCTCGTTCTGCTGCCGATGCTCTTCGCAACCGCCTCGCCGGCACGGGAAGCGAAGACCCCGGTGCCCGGTCTACCGCCCTATGGGCCGGACCGCTCCTTGGTTCTGCCCCAAGTGGAACGAACCCGCCTCGACAACGGCCTGCAACTCTGGCAGGTCGGTCGCCCGGGGTTGCCCCTGGTCGCCTTGCGACTGGTGATCCAGGGCGGCACCGCCTGGGATCCTGACGAGATGCGAGGACTGTCCGAACTCTTGGCCGACACCCTCGCCGCCGGCACCCGTCACCATGACGCACGCGCCCTGGCCCAAACGCTCCAGGCCCAAGGCGCCGAGTTGTCGGTTTCCGCCGATGACGACGGTATCGTCCTGTCCCTCACCGGACTGACGGACGGGCTGGAGACCCTCGTCGCCCTCCTCGCCGAAGTCGCCCGCGAGCCACGGTTTCCCGCCGACGAAGTGGCCCTGGCGGTGACCAACAAGCGGCAGGCATTGCAGGCCCAGCGCAACGATCCCGATTTCATCACCACCACGATCTTCCATCGCACCCTCTTCGGCGACCACCCCTACGCCTACACCCACCCTTCGGAGACGGTCCTCGACGGGACCACTCCGCAACGGCTTGCGACGCTCCATCGATCCCGCTTCCACCCGGACCGGGCCTTGTTGGTGGCGGTGGGTGATTTCGAGCCGGCCCGGCTGCGTGCACTGGTGGCACACCACTTCGGAGACTGGCCGGCGTCCGGTCGCCCCCTGCCGGAACGGCCGCTCGCACCGCAGGCGCCGGCGACCACCCGGCTGCAACTGACCAACCGCCCCGGTTCGGTCCAATCCACCCTGCGCCTGGGCCATCCCTTGCCCCCCGCGGACGACCCCGACCATCCCGCTCTGCAAGTGGCCAACACCCTCCTGGGGGGCGCCTTCGGCAGTCGATTGGTGCGAAACCTGCGCGAAAAGAAGGGTTACACCTACAGCCCGGGATCCCGCATCCGCCGTCTCCGCCTGGGGGGTGTCTTCTGGGCTCAGGCCTCGGTACGCAACGAAGTCACCGCCGCCGCCCTGGTGGAGATGCGCTACGAACTGGACCGCCTGGCCGCCGCCGGGCCGGAGCCGGACGAGCTGGAACGGGGCAAACGTTACCTCAAAGGGCGTTTCTTGCTGCGCAACGAAACCGCCGCCAGCCTTGCCGACACTTTGGCCGCCTACTGGCTCAAGGGACTGGACATGGAAGACCTGCGCCGTTACGTTCCGCGCATCCAGGCGGTGACCACGGAAGCTGTCCGCACGGCCGCAGCGCGCCATTTCGTCGCCGGTCGGCAGGCGGTGGTGATCACCGGGGACGCGAAAGCCATCCGCGACCGGTTGACCCCCTTCGGCCCCATCGACGAGATCCAGCCTTGACATGCAGATCGCCTATCCCATCGGCAACCGCCTCTATCTCAACATCACCGACCGTTGCACCCTCGTGTGCGCATTCTGCCCCAAAAACACCGAGCAGGGCCCCAGAGTGCACGATTACGACCTGACACTGGATCACCGCCCCGAGGTGGACGAAATCATCGCCGCCATCGGCGATCCCGCGCGCCACCGGGAAGTGGTATTCTGCGGCTTCGGCGAGCCCACCCTGCGCCTGAAGACACTCAAGGCGGTGGCCCGCTGGATCAAGGACCACGGCGGTCGGGTGCGGGTGAACACCGACGGCCTGGCCAATCGGGTGCACAAACGCAACGTGTTGCCCGAACTCGAGGGACTGGTCGACAGCCTGTCGGTCTCGCTCAACGCCCAGAACGCCGAGGTCTATGACCGCCATTGCCGGCCGCAACTGGCCGGCTCCTGGGAAGCGGTGGTGGACTTCCTGCGCCTGGCCCCACGCCATGTGCCGGAGGTCACCGCCACCGCCATCGCCGGCCTCGAAGGAGTGGACATCGCCGCCTGCGAGGCCCTGGCCCGTGAACTGGGCGTCGCGTTCCGGCGCCGCGAACTGGACAAGGTGGGATGAACGGCAACCCTTTCGATCTCGACGACGACGACACCTACCGCCGCTGGCGGGACGACAAGCTCGAACACCATCCGAGCAGCCTCGACGAGCTGGTGGTGGAGGTGAAGGACCCACGCCGCCTCTCCGATACCGAAGCCGAAGCCCTGGCGCGCTGTATCCGTCGCGCCAACATGGCCATCTATGCCGGTCGCACGGGCGACGAAGAAGACAAAGACATCGTTCGCGCCCTGGGGCGGCGTTTCGGCCTGGAGCGGCTCGACCACAACATGTGCGCCGACGACGATGCCATCTCTTCCCTCGAACAGGCGGACACCGAACCGCGCACAGGCTACATCCCTTACACCAATCGCCCCATCGCCTGGCACACCGACGGTTACTACAACGAACTGGATCGCCAGATCTTCGGCCTTCTCCTCCACTGCGTACGACCGGCCGCCGAGGGGGGCATGAACCAGCTCATGGACCACGAGATCGCCTACATCCGGCTGCGTGACGAAAATCCCGACTACATCCGCGCCCTGCAACACCCCGAGGCCATGTGCATTCCCCCCAACGTGGTGGACGGCAAGGAACTGCGCGGCTGGCGCTGCGGCCCGGTCTTCATGACCACCCCCGACGGCAGCCTGCACATGCGCTACACCCACCGTAAACGCAACATCCGTTGGCGCGACGATCCCCTCACCCGCGAAGCGGTCGCCTTCCTGGGCACCCTCCTCACGCCCGACGATCCTTTCGTGTTCCAGGGCACGCTCCAGTCGGGCCAGGGGCTCATCTGTAACAACGTCCTTCACACCCGCACCGGCTTCGAAGAAAACAGTCGTCGCCTGCTCTACCGGGGCCGCTATTTCGACCGCATCCGATTGCCGGGCTGAGCCGTCGGGCAAAAAAACCAAGACGTCGACAGGGTTATATTCAGCCTTTTCGAATATTCCGACTTTCTGCTCAGCTCTTGACCGGGGTCAAAGCCCGCACTTTTACCCTGTGATTTAGTTACTCTTGTCCATACAGAGCAGGGACTCCATGCAGATGCTGCGGGCCAATGCCAAGAGCACGGATCTTCACCGGCGACAACTGTTGCGCGGTGATCTCCGTGGCACCCGGCTCCCGCGGCGCCCGCCCTGGGCCGTACCCGAAGCGGAGTTCACTCGGCTCTGCACCCGCTGTGACCGCTGTATCCAAGCATGCTGGAGCGAGATCCTGGTTCGCGGCTCCGGCGGCTTTCCCGAAGTGCGTTTCGATCAGGCCGGCTGCGACTTCTGCGGCGAGTGCCTGAAAGCCTGTGACCGCGGCGCCCTGTCGGCGCCCGTACCCGCCCCTTCTCTCGCCTGGCCCTGGAAGGCCCGCATCGAGCCCCATTGCTTGAGTCTACGCGGCATCGTCTGCCGGGCCTGCGGCGACGCCTGCGACGCGGAGGCGATCCGTTTCCACTTGCAGACCGGAGGGCGGGCGGAACCCGAAGTGGACGAGGCGGCCTGCAACGGCTGCGGCGAATGTTTCGCCGTCTGTCCCGAGCACGCCATCTCCCTGACGATTTCCAACGACACATCCGACGAGGAGTGCCGATGAACCTGTGCAGTCTCATCGTCCACACGCGCCCCGAAAAGGGCCCCGAAGTGGAACAGTCGCTCAATCGGCTTCCCGGCGTGGAGGTTCATGGCGGGGTCGAAGAGGGCAAGCTCATCGTCACGGTGGAAGACACCGACGAGAGCAACGCCAGCGACACCATGATGAGCTTTCACGATATCGAGGGCGTAGTCAGTGCAACCCTGATTTACCACTACGGTGGGGATGATCTTAACGAGGAGGTAATCCGTGAGCTTAACTAGACGAGACTTCATCAAGAGCAACGCCATCGCGGCCGCCGCGGCCACCGCTGGCGTGACCCTGCCGGCCAGCAAGACCGCACTCGCCGGCGAAGACGACGGCGTGCGCTGGGACAAGGCGGCCTGCCGCTATTGCGGCACCGGCTGCAGCGTGCTGATCGGCGTCAAGGACGGCAAGGTGGTGGCCAGCCAGGGCGACCCCGACGCACCGGTGAACAAGGGCCTGAACTGCATCAAGGGCTACTTCCTGCCCAAGATCCTGTACGGCCAGGACCGGCTCACGCAGCCGCTTCTGCGTAAGAAGAACGGCAAGTACGACAAGAACGGCGACTTCGAGCCGGTGAGCTGGGACGAAGCGTTCGACATCATGGCCGAGAAATGGAAAGCGGCCATCAAGCGCAGCATGGAGGAGAACAAGGGCAAGCCGGTGGACAAACTCACTTCGCGCGTGGCCATGTTCGGCTCCGGTCAGTGGACCGTGTGGGAAGGTTACGCCGCCTCCAAGCTGTACAAGGCCGGCTTCCGGTCCAACAACCTGGACCCCAACGCCCGCCACTGCATGGCCTCGGCCGTGGGCGCATTCATCCGCGGCTTCGGCATCGACGAGCCCATGGGGTGCTATGACGACCTCGAGCACGCTGACGTCTTCGTGCTCTGGGGCTCCAACATGGCCGAAATGCACCCCATTCTCTGGTCGCGGCTCACCGACACCCGCCTGACCAAGCCCGGCTGCGAAGTGCACGTCCTCTCGACCTTCCGCAACCGGTGCTTCGAGCTGGCGGACAACGACATCATCTTCAAGCCGCAAACCGACCTGGCGATCCTCAACTTCATCGCCAACTACATCATCCAGAACAAGGCATACAACAAGGAGTTCATCGAAAAGCACGTCCAGTTCAACAAGACGCCCACCGACATCGGTTACGGCCTGCGTCCGGAAGATCCCCGGGAGAAGAAGGCCAAGAACCGCGGCAAGGGCAAGCTGACCAAGATCACCTTCGAGGAGTACGCCAAGTCGGTGGCGCCCTACACACTGGAGTACGCCTCCAAGCTCTCCGGGGTGCCCAAGGATAAGCTGCTGCGGCTGGCCAAGGTCTATGCCGACCCCAAGAAGAAGGTGGCTTCCTACTGGACCATGGGCTTCAACCAGCACACCCGCGGCGTCTGGGTGAACGGCCTGCTCTACAACGTCCACCTGCTGATGGGCAAGATCTCCGAGCCCGGCAACAGCCCCTTCTCGCTCACCGGGCAACCCTCCGCCTGCGGCACCGCGCGCGAAGTGGGCACCTTCGCCCACCGCTTGCCGGCCGACCTGGTGGTCAAGAAGAAAGCCCACCGCGACATCGCCGAGAAGATCTGGAAGCTGCCGGAAGGCACCATCCCCGGCAAGGTGGGTTATCACGCCGTGCTCATGCACCGCATGCTCAAGGACGGCAAGCTCGACTGCTACTGGCAGATGTGCAACAACAACATGCAGGCCGCCGCCAACATGAACAACGAAAGTTATCCGGGTTGGCGCAATCCCAACGCCTTCATCGTGGTGTCCGATCCCTACCCCACGGTGTCGGCCCAGGCAGCCGACTTGGTGTTGCCCACCGCCATGTGGGTCGAGAAAGAGGGCGCCTACGGCAACGCCGAGCGGCGCACCCAATTCTGGCGTCAGCAAGTGAAGGCGCCGGGTGAGGCCAAATCCGACCTTTGGCAGATCATGGAGTTTTCCAAGCGCTTCAAGGTCGAGGAGGTCTGGCCCGAAGAGCTTCTCGCCAAGGCGCCCGAATACCGCGGCAAGACCTTGTACGAAATCCTCTACGAGAACGGAGAGGTCAACAAATATCCGTTCGAAGGCAAGATCAAGGACGACCGCGGCAACGAGTACGAAAACGACGAGTCGGCCCACTTCGGCTTCTATGTCCAGAAGGGGCTGTTCGAAGAGTACGCCAAGTTCGGGCGCGGCCATGCCCACGACCTGGCGCCGTTCGACATGTACCACAAGGTCCGCGGTCTGCGCTGGCCCGTGGTCGACGGCAAAGAGACCTTGTGGCGTTTCCGCGAGGGATATGACCCCTATGTAGCGAAGTACAACCCTAATGCCAAGAAAGGCGAGGTGTACTTCTACGGAAACCACAAGAAGAACGGCGGCAAGGCGAACATCATCTTCGCGCCCTACGAGCCGCCGGCCGAGAGCCCAGACAAGGAGTATCCGCTGTGGCTTTGCACCGGCCGGGTGCTCGAGCACTGGCATTCGGGCTCCATGACCCGCCGTGTTCCCGAGCTGTTCCGCGCGGTTCCAGAAGCGGTGGTCTACATGAACAAGAAGGACGCCCGAAAGTACAAGCTGCGCAACGGCAGCAAGGCCAAGATCCAGTCCCGTCGGGGCGAGATCATCTGTAAGGTGGAGACCCGGGGACGGAACCAGCCCCCCGAGGGGTTGATCTTCATCCCTTGGTTCGACGCCGGCCGATTGGTCAACAAACTGACCTTGGACGCCACGGATCCGCTCTCCAAGGAGACGGATTACAAGAAGTGCGCCGTGCGCGTCATGAAGGCTTGAGCCGATGATCGGCCCGCCCTGCGGGGCGGGCCTTTTCCCTCTCCATTCTTGAAGAGCCATGGCAGAGAAGGACACCAAGCACAAAGGCATCAGCCGCCGTCAATTCCTCTCCACTACGCTCAAGACCGCCTGCAGCGTGGGCTTGATGGGCGTGGGGTTGGGGTTCTACGCCCAGCGCGCCAATGCGCTGCCTCCGCTGGCCATCCGACCGCCCGGCGCCCTGCCCGAAGAGGAGTTTCTCAGCGCCTGCATCCGATGCGGCCTATGTGTCCGAGACTGCCCTTACGACATTCTGTACCTGGGCCAGCTCGGGGATGACATACCCACTGGTTCACCCTATTTCATCGCCCGCACCGGTCCTTGCGAGATGTGCGAGGACATTCCGTGCGTGAAGGCCTGCCCAACCAACGCCCTCGACCATTCGTTGACCAACATCGAGGATGCACGCATGGGCCTGGCCGTAGTCGTCGATCAAGAAAACTGCATAGCCTTTCAAGGGCTCAGATGCGAGGTCTGTTTCAACATCTGTCCCATCCGGGGCAAGGCCATCACCCTGGATTATCAACCGAACAAGCGCACCGGCAAACACGCGCTCTTCATCCCGGTGGTCCACTCCGACGCATGCACCGGATGCGGCCTGTGCGAAAAAGCCTGCATCCTGGAAGTGGCGGCCATCAAGGTGTTTCCCATCCACATGGCCAAGGGTGAGTTGGGACACCATTACCGCTTCGGCTGGAAAGAGAAGGAAAAAGCGGGCAAGTCCCTGGTCACGCCCGACATCGAACACCAGTACAACCTGCCGGAAGGGGTGCGCTACGAACTCCAGGGCGAAGGACTGATCATCGAGCAGAAAGCTCAAGCACCTGCGGATTCGCCCTTCCCCGCCAATCCGCTCGATACCCTCAACCGGAAAAGGGAGGGTCAATAATGGCCAACCTACCACGTGATGCCGGCAAGGAAGCGGTGGCCGCCAAGGGATGGTTGCGCGCCAACAAGTGGCTGCTGCTCCGCCGTTTGAGCCAGATCGGCATCATCCTGGCCTTTGGGTTGGGTCCGTGGTTCGGCGTGTGGCTGGTCAAGGGCAACCTCTCCTACAGCCTGACGTTGGAAACATTGCCGCTCACCGACCCCTATGTGTTGTTGCAGGCCCTCATGGGCGGCGTGGTGCCCGAAACCATCGCCTTGGTGGGCGTGGCCATCGTGGTGCTCTTTTACAGTCTGGTGGGCGGGCGCGTCTATTGTTCATGGGTCTGTCCAGTCAATCTCGTCACCGACACCGCCGGCTGGTTGCGGCGCAAGCTGGGGCTGCGTGGCTCCAGCCAGACCCCGCGCAGCACCCGTTACTGGATCCTGGGGCTCACCTTCGTTCTATCGGCCATCACCGGCAGCATCGTCTGGGAGCTGGTCAACCCGGTCACCATCACCGTACGCGCCCTGCTATTCGGCGTCGGCTTGGCATGGATCCTCATTCTGGCGATCTTTCTGTTCGACCTGTTCGTTGCGCGGGACGGCTGGTGCGGCCACTACTGTCCCGTGGGCGCCTTCTACAGCTTGATGAGCACCTGGGCGCCACTGCGCGTGGTGGCCGACAAGCGGGACGCTTGCGACGATTGCATGGACTGCTTCAACGTCTGCCCCGAACCCCAGGTGATCCGTCCCGCGCTCAAGGGCGCCGAGAAGGGCATCGGCCCCGTGATCACCGCCAACCAGTGCACCAACTGCGGCCGCTGCATCGACGTCTGTGCCAAAGACGTCTTCCGTTTCGGCAGCCGCTATGCCCGCAATCCCGTCATCGGCGCGAAAGCGCCGGACCCGTTGTCCACAACAGGTTCCTGATGTTCCAACCCAAGTTATACGAGTTGATGGAGATGAAGATGAAAAAGACCATTGCAGCAGCCATTGCGGCCACCAGCCTGATCATCACCATGGGGACCACCGCCGTGGCCAGCGAGAAGCTGGCATCCTTGCGCGGCGCGGACATCGAAGCCCCCTCGCTCAAGCCCATGCGGGCCAAGATCGTCTCTCAAGAGGGTGGTTTCGAGCGCTCCTACAAGCAGCAGCCGCCCATGATTCCCCACAAAATCGACAAATACCGCATCACCCTCAAGAACAACGGCTGCATGAAGTGCCACGACAAGAAGAATTACAAGAAGGAGAAAGCGCCGCTGGTGGGCGAGAGCCACTTCATCGCGCGCGACGGCACCAAGCTGGACCACATCTCCAGCCGGCGCTATTTCTGCACCCAGTGCCATGCGCCCCAGGTGGATGCGAAGCCCCTGGTAAAGAATGAGTTTGTCGGATTGAAATAATATAATGTCGCTGGCGGGCCGCTCTCTCCTTCGCGGGAGGCGGCCCATTCGTTCAACTATTTCACTTAACCGGAAAAACAGACCATGACCAACGGGCAGAAAAAGGGCACCTTGTCCATCCTCATCGTCGGCATCTTCCTGGGTATCGCCTTATGGGGCGCCTTCAACTGGACCCTGGAGTTGACCAACACGGAAGAGTTCTGCATCTCGTGCCACGAAATGCGAGACACCCCCTACGAGGAGTTGCAGGACACCATCCATTTCACCAACCGCACCGGCGTTCGGGCCACCTGTCCCGACTGCCACGTACCCAAGGAATGGATCTACAAGGTGATCCGCAAGATCAAGGCCACCAACGAGCTGTACCACCACTTCATCGTGAAGGACGTGGACACTCCTGAGAAGTTCGAGGCCAAACGGCTGCAGCTGGCGCAACACGTATGGAAAGCCATGAAAGACACCGACTCGCGCGAGTGCCGTAACTGCCACCACTTCGAGTCGATGGACTTCGACCGCCAGGAGAGCCGTGCTGCGGACCGCCACGAAGAAGCCATCGAAAACAACTGGACCTGCATCGACTGCCACAAGGGCATCGCCCATCAGCTGCCCGAGGGCTACGAGCCGGACACGCCCGGAACGGAAGAAGAGTAAGGCGCTCGCCTTGCGGATTCCACAGGGCGGCGAAAGCCGCCCTTTTTCTTTGCACATAAAGTCATGACCGCCGTCAAGGACACTTCGAAACCGGCACGGCAAACTCACCCGCGGTTGGGTGAAAAGTCCGGCCTTTTCCGGTGGACCTTGAGTGGCGACCCACGGGTCGCCACATTTTTTGTTCAAGCAAAACTACGGTCGGCGGTCAGCTCGCTCAACTCACCCAGCCTTTCGAGTTCGGCACGACGCACCACCACGTCGGCCATGGCGCGCGAGAAAAAACTGCGCAACGGGCGTTTGAGATGGGGCGTGACCTCTCTACGAGGAATTCCCTTGAGGACGCAGAATATGGCCAAGGCATAAAGGAGGTCCCAGCGGCTCATATGCGCCCTTTCGTCCTGCTCGTCTACGGACCCGGTTTGCAACAGCGGTTGGCTGTTGGCCTGAACCACGCCGAAACCCATGAACACGGTGAGCAGATCGATGCCCTGAGACCAGCGCAAAGCCCCGCCTGGCGGCAGCTCCACTAGGGTACGAATGAGGTAATCGGCGAGTGTATGCGAAAA
The DNA here is from genome assembly GCA_964404295.1 of uncultured Sedimenticola sp. Taxonomy (GTDB): domain Bacteria; phylum Pseudomonadota; class Gammaproteobacteria; order Chromatiales; family Chromatiaceae; genus Thiolapillus. The sequence continues at coordinate 15,806 of CAYOJM010000005.1, forward strand.
ACGCGCCACCAGAGCTTCCAGATTGCCCACCAGCCCCGCTTCGTAAGTCACCGGCAATGGATGCCTCAACCTCAGCCGATGGCTGCCCTTGAACGCCTGGCCCCCTTCTCTCGGCAATGCCACGGGCTCACGCGGCTGATAATGGGTGGACTCCACCACCTGCCATGGCCAGTGAGACATGCCGGCGTATTCTGCAGTTCGTTGAAACACCAGTTCGGCCGTACCCTGAATGCTGCGCACCCTATCTGGATAGTGCCGCCCATCGGCCAGAACCAAGCGGGTCTGTAAGTAAAAGATGCTGGGAGAAAAGTTCCTGAAAGCCCATCCATAGCCCTCGAAGAGCCATCGGATGGCATTTTCATCCAGTGGAGGCCGCCTGTTGAACAGGGCTGAAAACAAAACGGCTTTCCTGATACACTCTGGGCCGAATTTCTGGATGCCCGCATGATACTCGAAAATTACTATCGAATTAACAACGACCGGGTGCTGGTGTCCCGCCAGCAAGCAAGTGATTTCGCCAAACAGGTCGCCAACGATTTCAACCCCATCCACGACGTCGACTCGAAACGCTTCTGCGTTCCCGGCGACCTGCTCTTTGGTCTGGTTCTGGATCGCTATGGCTTGAACCAGCACATGACTTTCCGTTTCTCGGGAATGGTCAACGACACCATCCCTCTCATCTTCCCTGACTCTGGTGACGATGAAATCACCATCCGTGGCGAAAACGGCAAGGACTATCTTCATCTGGAAAGAAGCGGCGCCCACACCAGCGACCCCGATGTCATCGAAAAACTGGTCAAGGTCTATGTGGCCTTCTCCGGCCAAGCGTTCCCCCATATCCTGGTGCCTCTCATGGAACGGGATGGGGTGATGATCAACCCGGACCGCCCCCTGATCATCTATGAAAGCATGGAAATCCATCTGGACCGGCTCGATCTGTCCGATCCCGAGTTGAAGCCGGCTGGAACCCGGCTACAGGTCGAAGGCAAACGGGGACGGGTGGCTTTGGAATTTCGTCTTCAGGACGGCAATGAAATCGTAGGCCACGGTGTGAAGAAGATGGTGCTCTCCGGTCTGCGCCCTTTCGATGCCGAGCGCATGCAGCAGGTGGTGGAAGACTACCGCCGCCGTCAGACCACCGGCTGATTCAACGCTTCTTGCGGGATTCCCGATACCGCACCACCAAGGTGGTGAGCGCCAGCGCGATGCCGGTGGACAAAGTCATGCGCGCCAGCCATTCCGGCCAAGCTGGATTGGGCGTCAACAAGGCAAACAGTCCGATGACCACCAGCCAGAACGACACCTTGATCAACAAGCCCGTCTTCATGCTACACCACGCCGGGCACTGACCGCCGCCGAAACCGAATCGGAAAAACGCAGCGCGTGGGGCTTGTCCACCTCCACCTCCGCTTCCAGGATGCGTTCATCGGCCATGACCAAATCCAGCACCTCCACGGCCAAACGTTCCAAGAGCAGAAAACGTCCTCCCTCCACCCTTTCGATGATCTCCTTGGTGATGGTGCGATAGTTCACAGCGAAACGGACATCGTCGGATTGCGCCGCCTCGTCGGCGAGATACCGAAAGGTGACGTTGATGACCACGTCCTGGCGCTTTTTCTGCTCCTCGTCGTTGAAACCGACATAGGTGCGCAACCGCAGATCTTTGATTCGGATGGTGATCATCGCAGCTTGACGAGGGTGAGAAACTCTTCCCGGGTGCTCTGGTTCTCCCTAAAGGTGCCAAGCATCATGGATGTGGTGGTCACCGAGTTCTGCTTTTGCACACCACGCATCATCATGCATAGGTGAGCGGCCTCGATGATCACCCCTACCCCTTTGGCGCCGATCACCCGTTCGATGGCCAAGGCGATCTGAGTGGTGAGCTGCTCCTGGATCTGAAGCCGTCGGGCGTACATGTCCACGATGCGAGCCACCTTTGACAACCCCAACACCTTGCCGTCCGGGAGATAAGCCACATGCGCCTTGCCAATGAAAGGCAACATATGGTGCTCACACAAGGAATAGAGCTCGATGTCCTTGACGATGACCATTTCGTCATTGTCCGAGGGGAACACCGCATCGTTGACGATCTCTTCCAACGATTGATCGTAGCCTTGGGTGAGAAATTCGATGGCCTTGGCCGCCCGCTCCGGGGTACGCAGCAGCCCCTCCCTGGAGACATCTTCACCCACCCGGGTGAGGATTTCCCGGTAACAACCGGCAAGGGCTTCGAGATCTTCGTCACTCATGCTATCGATGCGTTGGTGGCATTTGCACGCAGTATAGCGAGAAACGTATCGCTGTTTCCGCTGGAAGCCCGCGGTTTGAAGACGACTCCTTTGCTGGCGCAATCGCCATGTCGACTCCAACCGACACGCCCAACACCAGAACCGGACTCAACCCGGCCCAGAAACGAAAAAGGCCCACCACTTTCGGCAGGCCCAACTTCGGTCATGCCCGAAAAGATGGTTTGCGTGACACACGCGCTCTGAGCGCCTTCGATGCACGTCGAACCGAGCCTTTTGATTTCGTCGGAGGTTCGAATCCTTTTTGCCAGAAAGGCATGAAAAAAGCCCACCCGATGGTGAGCTTTTCGACTGCATGGCGCGCCCGGAAGGATTCGAACCTCCGACCACCTGGTTCGTAGCCAGGTACTCTATCCAGCTGAGCTACGGGCGCGTGGGGTGCAGATTTTGCGGCCTGATACCGGGTTTGTCAACTGGATGTCCTGGTTCAATACATCTGAGACACCGAGACGTCGGGGACCTCTACTCCGGCAGCCTGAAGATGCTCGGCCGGTGTTTTCTGATTCAATGCCTGATGGGGTCGCAGCAGGTTGTAGACCTGTTCCCACCACTGGACCAGGGGTCGCAGTTCCCGGATGGTCGTCGGCAGCGGGTAACCGGCATGGAACTCATAGCGCCGGATGCCGTTGGCCCGTTCCACGCCGCCGTTGCGCTGTGGGCGTTTCGGGGGCGGCACATAGAGGGCGATCCGTGCCGCCTGGCAGGCCTAATCGAACTCGCCCTTGAATTCCGAGCCCCGATGCGGATCGCTCGAATCCAGGGGCAGTGTGCCAGGAACTGGCCGAGAAAATCGGCCCCGCAACGGCAACGGTCGCCACCCTGGGTATACAAAGTCTACAAAACCCCGATCCGAGGCGTTTTCCCATCGCGCAGGCTCAGCCTTTTGCCATGCAGAAAATGCAAACAGGACCCCATGCTCAATTGAGAAGTCCTGCTATGAGACGAGGGAAGCGAGCGGAAAGCTCATCTTTGCGCAAGGAAGCAGGCGTACGCCGAACGTTGAAGCGGGCCGAATCGCCGCGGCGATGCGGGAACAGGTCCCTCGCGCATCAATTTTTCTATGGGTTACAAGGATAAAGCAACAATGGCGGAGAGCGAGGGATTCGAACCCTCGATGGGCGTTAACCCATACACCCTTAGCAGGGGTGCGCCTTCAGCCACTCGGCCAGCTCTCCATGGAATGACCGGGCCAGCACCGGCACCAGCATCAGGTGCGCCATTCTAGCGGTCCCGATACCAATTTGCCAACATCAAGCGCCCGAATCGTCGGGAGATGTGTCGGCCGCGCCTGCGAGCTGTTCCGCCTTGATGCGCTCGTAGATCTCTTCACGATGAACCGAAATGTCGCGCGGGGCGTTGACCCCGATGCGAACCTGGTTTCCTTTCACGCCGAGCACGGTGACGGTGACATCATCACCGATCATCAGGGTCTCACCGACCCTGCGGGTCAAAATCAACATGAGTGGTTACTCCTCGTCTGCCTTTCCCAAACGCTTCCTTCGACCTTTCCCATGGCCCCGGAAGCACCAAACCAAGCCTGGACAATGATTGATTATAGTCATGGATTTTTTTTCATTCTACAGATCCGTTGAACACCTTTCCCATGCCAGGTACAGGGTTTGGGGGGTTCATTCTCCGGCCTGATCCAGCCCAAAGGCGTCATGGAGGGTGCGCACGGCCAACTCTAGATATTTTTCATCCACGATGACGGAGATTTTGATCTCCGAAGTGGAGATCATCTGAATGTTGATGCGCTCGTCGGCCAAGGCTTTGAACATGGTGCTGGCGATGCCGGCATGAGAACGCATGCCGACACCCACCAGGGCGATCTTGACGATCTTGTCGTCCGTCTCTACCTCGCGGGCGCCCAGCTCTTCCGCCGTTTTCTTCAGGATCCTGAGCGCACGATCGAGGTCGTTGCGGTGCACAGTGAAGGTGAAGTCCGTGGTGCCGTCCTTGCCGATATTCTGGACGATCATGTCCACTTCGATGTTGGCTTCCCCGATGGGACCGAGGATCTGGTAAGCCACGCCGGGGTGGTCGGGTACCCCGCGGATGGTGAGCTTGGCCTCGTCGCGGCTGAAGGCGATGCCAGAAATTTTTGCCTGCTCCACGTTCTCGTCCTCTTCAAGGGTGATGAGCGTCCCCTCGCCCTCTTCGAAACTCGACAGGACCCGCAAGGGCACGTTGTATTTGCCGGCGAACTCCACCGAGCGGATCTGCAACACTTTGGAGCCGGAGCTGGCCATCTCCAGCATCTCCTCGAAAGTGATGCGGTCGAGACGGCGGGCCTTGGGTTCCACACGCGGGTCGGTGGTGTAGACACCGTCCACGTCGGTGTAGATCTGACATTCGTCCGCTTTGAGCGCCGCCGCCATGGCCACCGCGGTGGTGTCCGAGCCGCCCCGGCCGAGGGTGGTGATGGCGCCGGTCTCGTCCACGCCCTGGAAACCGGCCACCACCACCACGCGCCCCGCTTCCAGGTCGGCGCGCACCCGGGTACCGTCGATGTCCATGATGCGTGCTTTGCTGTGAGCGCTGTCGGTACGGATATGGACCTGGCCGCCGGTATAGGAGCGGGCGTCCACCCCTATACGATGCAGCGCCATGGCCAACAAGGCGATGGTCACTTGCTCACCGGTGGAGAGCAGGACATCCATCTCCCTGGGACTGGGGTCGGGATTGATCTCTTTGGCCAGCTCGATGAGTCGGTTGGTTTCACCCGACATGGCCGAGACCACCACCACCACCTGGTGGCCACGGTCGCGCCAGGATTTCACCTTTTCGGCCACGGCGCGGATGCGCTCCACGCTGCCCACCGAGGTGCCCCCATATTTCTGTACGATCAATGCCATGGTGCGGATCCCGCTGTCCAACGAAACGGCCCGGCGATGCCGGGCCCGCGGGGATTATAGCCCGAAAAGATCGAAAAAAGCCGAGGTTTTCCTTCGTGAAGCAGCAGGCGGCTCATTCGAGCCGCTCGCGCACCCACGGTTCCACCGAGGCCAGCGCCTCGGGCAGTGCTTCGGGTCGGTTGCCGCCCGCTTGCGCCATATCGGGGCGACCGCCGCCGCGTCCGCCCACCTGCTCGGCCACCATCTTCACCAGATCTCCAGCCTTAATCCGATCGGTCAGATCCTTGGTGACGCCGGCCACCAGATTCACCTTGTCGCCGTTCACGGCAGCCAGCACCACCACGGCGGAACCGAGCTTGTTCTTCAACTGATCCAGAGTCTCGCGCAAGGTCTTGACATCGGCACCCTCCAGCGCTGCGGACAGGACCCGCACCTCACCCACGGCCACGGCCCGGCCGGCCAGGTCGGCGCCGGCGGCCGAAGCCAGCTTGGCCTTGAGCCGCTCGATTTCTTTCTCCAGGCGGCGATGCTGCGCCAGCAAGGCGCGAACCTTTTCGTCCACCTCTTCCGGCGAAGCCTTGAGCTGTTCCGCGATCTCTTGCAGCCGACTTTCCATCCCCTGAACCCAGGCCAAGGCGCGATCCCCGGTCACTGCTTCGATGCGCCGCACGCCGGCGGCGATGCCGCTCTCGGAGAGGATTTTGAAGCAACCGATGTCGCCGGTGGCCCGAACATGGGTGCCGCCGCACAGCTCGATGGAGAAGTCTCCCATGCGCAGCACTCGAACCTGGGCTTCGTACTTTTCTCCGAAAAGCGCCATGGCACCGGCGGCCTTGGCATCTTCCAGCGCCATGATGCGGGTTTCCACCACCAGGTTCTCTCGGATCTGTTCGTTGACCAGGGCTTCGATGGCCTGAAGTTGATCGCGGGCCAAGGGTTCGAAGTGGGAGAAGTCGAAGCGCAGCCGTTCGGCCTCGACCAACGAACCCTTCTGTTGGACATGATCGCCCAGAATCCGGCGCAAGGCGGCATGCAGCAGATGGGTGGCCGAGTGGTTGCGGGCGATGGCCCGCCGGTTGTCGGCGTCCACCTTGGCGGTCACCGTATCCCCGATCTTCAGTTCGCCATCGGTCATCCGCCCCAGGTGTCCAATGACGGCACCGCCTTGCTTGCGGGTGTCTTCCACTTCGAACCGGGCCCCTGCCGCCGTGAAAAGATGGCCGCGGTCACCCACCTGACCACCCGATTCGGCATAGAAAGGGGTCTTGTCCAACACCACCAGGCCGCTTTCACCGGCGGCCAGGGCGTCCACCGCCTCCCCGTTGTGGAACAGCCCGATGACGGTGGCCTGGTCCTCGAGCCGTTCGTAGCCGGTGAAATCGGTGTCTCCCTCCACCACCGGCTGGATCGTCTCCTGGGGCCCGAAACGGCTCGCGGCCCGGGCGCGTTCGCGCTGGGCGTTCATCTCACGTTCGAAACCCACCTCGTCGATCTGCAAGCCCCGCTCTCGAGCGATGTCTGCGGTCAGGTCCATGGGAAAGCCGTAGGTGTCGTAGAGGCGGAAGACCAACTCGCCGGGCAGCGTGTCCCCTTCCAAGGCTTCGATGGCCTCTTCGAGGATGCGCATCCCTTGTTCGATGGTTTCGGCAAAGCGCACCTCTTCCAGCCGCAACACCTTGACCACGGTTTCACGCGCCGCCGGCAACTCAGGATAAGCCTCACCCATCTGTTCGATGAGGGGATCCACCAGCTTGTGGAAGAAAGGTTCACGGCAACCGAGCTGGTATCCGTGACGAACGGCACGGCGGATGATGCGGCGCAGCACATAACCCCGTCCTTCGTTGCTGGGCGTGACACCATCGGCCACCAGAAAGGCGCAAGACCGGATGTGATCTGCGATCACCCTGAGGGATTTGCTTTGCAAGTCATCAGTGCCGGTCACCTCCGCCGCGGCCCGGATGAGCGCCTGGAAAAGGTCGATCTCGTAGTTGGAGTGGACCCCTTGCATCACCGCCGCCAGCCGTTCCAGGCCCATGCCGGTGTCCACCGAGGGCTTGGGCAGAGGCTTCAGGTTTCCCTTGCTGTCCCGGTCGTACTGCATGAAGACCAGGTTCCAAATTTCGATATAGCGGTCTCCGTCGGCTTCGGGCGTTCCTGGAGGACCGCCAGGCACCTCGGGGCCATGGTCATAGAAGATTTCGGAACAAGGACCGCAGGGGCCGGTGTCGCCCATGGACCAGAAATTGTCGCTCTCGTAACGCTTGCCACCCGGCTTGTCTCCGATACGGGAGAAGCGGGTGGGATCCACACCGACCTCTTCGAGCCAGACGCGAGCCGCTTCGTCGTCGTCCTCGTAGACGGTCACCCAGAGTCTCTCCGGCGGCAACCCCATCACCCGGGTGAGAAATTCCCAGGCGTATTCGATGGCCTCTTTTTTGAAATAGTCGCCAAAGGAAAAGTTGCCGAGCATCTCGAAAAAGGTATGATGGCGGGCCGTGTGGCCGACATTTTCCAGATCGTTATGCTTGCCGCCGGCCCGCACGCAGCGCTGGGCCGTGGTGGCGCGGACATAGTCACGCTGTTCCTCGCCGATAAACACCTTTTTGAACTGCACCATGCCCGCATTGGTAAAGAGCAGGGTGGGATCATCGTGGGGAACGAGCGATGAGGAGGGCACAACCGTATGGCCCTTGGAGGCAAAGTAGTCGAGAAACCGTTTACGTATTTCGTTACCTTTCATGGTTATCAGAACGTAGAGAACAGATATCGGGAAACAGAAATCCATCATCCCTGTTTCCCTCATTTTTTTTATATGTCTGCCATCAATATATGCGGCAGGACAGGGGTAGCGGGAAACCGCGCCCTTCCGGGTGTCGTCACCGCGCCGGTTAGCGACCCGGCAAGGGATTATTTCAGGTGCGGCAACATGGCCTTGAACTCCGGAGTACCGGCCTTGCCGAGCAACTCGTAGATGATCATTTCCGCAGGCATGACCAGCGCGCCCAGCTCCCGCAAACGGGCCAGGCCCAGGGCATGATTCTCCGGGGTGCGCGACGAAACACCGTCGGCCACAACCCGAACCGCGTAGCGGGCCCGCAATGCGCCAAGCGCGGTCTGGTAGATGCAGATATGGGTCTCTACCCCGCAGACAAGAAACGTATCCACCGCCGGCGGCAGCGCATCGAGCGCGTTCCGGACCTCCTCGCCGGCCAGGGCGTTGAACTCGATCTTATCCGGGCAGGGAACCCCATCAAGGAGCTCGGCCACCCCCGGAACAAGGGGGCCAATACCCTTTTTATACTGGGTGCAGGCTATTATAGGAAGGGAAAAGACCTGCGCCAGCCGGATCATCAGGCAGATATTCCTCTCCACCGCAGCCGCGCCATGGATATGGGCCATGAGTCGCTCCTGCGGATCTATCACCAGCAGACAGCACTGTTTTGGCCCAAGCCGGGCCAGATCATTAGCGGGTGTCATATTTATTCTTCCTTGCTTTCAACAGAAACAGGATACCGGCTATTTAGTGAGCGTTGCCGCTTTTTGCAACAGAAAAGCACCATAAGAAAACGGCGCTCCCGCTTTCTGCGGAAGCGCCGTCAGGTACAGCATCATTGCACTCAGGCCCCCAGGGGGACCCGATGCAGGGTATCGGGCTACCTTCTGACCACGCCGGGCACCCGGATATCCTCGACCAGATGCTGGATATGCTCGGGCGGAGCCGGAGTGATGCCGGAAACAACATAGGCAACAACAAAGTTGACCAGGGCGCCGACCGAACCAAAGGCCTCGGGAGCGATACCGAGGAACCAGTGGGCCGCGTCGTTGGGCGCCATGTTGGTGCCGGGCACAAAGAACCACCCCTTGAACCAGAAGATATAGACCAGGGTTACGCCAAGGCCGGCCAGCATGCCGCAGACCGCGCCAACGTTGTTGATCCTCTTGACAAAGATACCCATCATCAGGGCCGGGAAGATGGAGGACGCCGCCAGGCCGAACGCCAGGGCAACGACCTGGGCCGCGAATCCCGGGGGATGCAGGCCAAAGTATCCGGCCACGAGAATGGAGCCGGCCATGGCGATACGGGAGGCAAGCAACTCACCCTTATCGCTCATGTTCGGGGCGATGATACCCTTTAAGAGGTCATGGGAAATGGACGAGGAAATGGCCAGCAGCAGACCGGCTGCCGTGGACAGGGCAGCGGCAATACCACCGGCGGCAACCAGGGCGATGACCCAGTTGGGCAGGTTGGCGATCTCCGGGTTGGCCAGAACCATGATATCCCGGTCAACCTTGACCATCTCGTTCTTGAACTCGGTGTTCTTCTTGCCCACATACTGTATGCGGCCGTCACCGTTTTTGTCTTCCCACTTCAGAAGACCCGTCTTCTCCCAGTTCTTGAACCAGGTGGGCCGCTGGTCATACTGCAGCCACTGGCCGGCATTGGGGCCGGTGGTGGGATGAATGGTCTCCATCAGGTTGAGACGGGCCATGGCGCCGACTGCCGGAGCAGTGGTGTAGAGAATGGCGATAAAGACCAGGGACCAGCCAACCGAGGAGCGGGCGTCTTTGACCTTGGGCACGGTGAAGAAGCGGGTGATGACATGCGGCAGACCCGCGGTACCGATCATCAGGGACAGGGTATAGAGGAAAATGTTCAGAGTATTGCCCTTCTGCACCGTATAGGCGCCAAAGCCAAGATCAACCAGGGTCTTGTCCAGCTTGTCGAGCAGAAACATATCCGTACCCACC
>CAYOJM010000006.1:0-4639 GCA_964404295.1 uncultured Sedimenticola sp.
CCGCATGGTGATCAAGACGCAGGGTGAATTCGACCACCTGGCCTACCAGACCGACAACCTCTACGTGGTCGAATTCCGCGAGATGACCAAGCGGGAGAAAGAAGAGCGCAAGCGCAAGGAGCTGGTCTACACTGGGGACAAGCTCTCTCTCAACTTCCAGAACATTCCCGTACGCTCGGTGTTGCAACTGCTGGCCGACTTCACCGGCCTCAACATGGTGGTGAGCGACTCGGTGGGCGGCAACATCACCTTGCGTCTGAAGAACGTACCCTGGGACCAGGCGCTGGACATCATCCTCAAGAGCAAAGGGTTGGCCATGCGCCGTAACGGCAATGTCATCATGGTGGCGCCCACCGAGGAGATCGCTGCTCGTGAAAAGCTCGAGCTGGAGGCCCAGAAGCAGGTGGAGGAGCTGGCGCCTCTCCATTCGGAGATCATCCAGGTCAATTACGCCAAAGCCCAGGATCTGGCCGACTTGCTCAAATCCGAAGAGAACCGGCTGCTTTCCGAAAGGGGCAACGTGACCGTGGACACCCGCACCAATACCCTGCTGGTGCAGGACACCGCCGCCAAGCTGGATGAGATCCGCGCTCTGGTGGAAAAACTGGACATTCCGGTGCGTCAGGTGCTGGTGGAGTCCCGCGTCGTGATCGCCAACGACGACTTCGCCCGCGACCTGGGTGTGCGCTTCGGCTTCAACAAGGATGGCGGCGGAAGCAACGGCAGGGGCCAGTGGCTGATCTCCGGTGGCCAGTCCGGAGCCCAGGGCAGCGTGGGCACGGCCAACGGCCTCGTGGATCCTTCCGGGTCCGCCGGAATCGATTCGCTGATGGTGAACCTGCCCAAGACATTGGGGGGCGCGCGCGGTGGTGCACTCAACCTGCTGGTGGGTACCGTGGGCTCCTATCTGCTCCAGCTCGAACTCACCGCCATGCAGCAGGAAGGCCGTGGCGAGATCATCTCCAACCCCAGGGTGATTACCTCCGACCAGAACACGGCGGTGATCAAACAAGGTTTGGAGATTCCCTATCAACAAGCCACCTCCAGCGGCGCCACCTCGGTCTCCTTCAAGGAGGCGGTGCTCAAGCTGGAGGTGACGCCCCACATCACCCCCGACGACCGCATCATCATGGACCTGGTGGTGAGCAAGGACAACGCCGACTTCACCCGCGCCGTGCTGGGCGTCCCGCCTCTGGAGAAGCGGGAGGTGGAGACCCGCGTGCTGGTGGACAACGGCGAGACCGTGGTCCTCGGCGGGGTCTTCGAACGCAGCCGGGGTACCAACGAGGAGAAGATCCCCTTCTTCGGCGATCTGCCCGTGGTGGGCTGGGCCTTCAAGCAGCAGTACAACGAGGACCGTAAGAAGGAGTTGCTGATCTTCATCACACCCAAGATCCTCAAGGAGTCCCTCTCCGTCCGGTGAGGTCGCCCCTTTCCCGGGCACAGGGCGCCGCACGGCGCCTTGTGCTTTTTGCCGTTCCGTGTTGCTATAATCCGCGTTTTTTCAACAGGTGGTTGTAGATGCTGAGACCCAGTCGAATCTTCCTGGTGGGCCCGATGGGCGCGGGCAAGACCACCATCGGCCGCCAGTTGGCCCGTTCCCTCGGTCTGGAGTTCGACGACACCGACCAGGAGATCCAGCGGCGCACCGGGGTGGACATCCCCACCATCTTCGAATACGAGGGTGAAGCGGGTTTCCGCAAGCGGGAAATGAAGGTCATCGCCGAGATGGTCGAGCGCGACAACATCGTCCTGGCCACCGGCGGCGGCGCCGTGACCCAGCCGGAGAACCGCAAGTTGCTGGCGGCCCGCGGCTATGTCATCTATCTCGCCTGTTCGCCCGAGCAGCAGTACGAGCGCACTTACAAGGACAAGAACCGCCCGCTGTTGCAAACCGACGATCCTTTGCAGACGTTGCGGGCGCTCAACGAAGAGCGCGATCCTCTGTATCGTCAAATCGCCGACTTGGTGGTCTCCACCGAGGGACGCTCCGCCCAAGCGGTGGTCAAGGAGGTGATCCGCCACTTCGAGGAGGCCTGATGTCGCAGCTCATGGCCTCACTGGAGGTGGCGCTCGGTGAGCGCAGCTATCCCATCTACATCGGCCGGCACCTGCTCGACGACGGCCAGCGTCTGCGCGCCCACATCCCTTCGAGCCAAGTGATGGTGATCACCAACGAGGTGGTGGCGCCGCTCTATCTGGAACGGTTGGAAAAGGCGCTCGCGGGGCTCGACGTGGCAGCGGTGGTGCTCCCCGACGGCGAGCAATACAAGGATCTCGACACGCTGAACCGCATTTACGATGCGCTGCTGGAGCGTCGTTTCGATCGCGGCTGCACCCTGGCCGCCCTGGGGGGTGGCGTGGTGGGCGACATGACGGGCTTCGCCGCGGCCACCTACCAGCGCGGCGTCCATTTCATTCAGGTGCCCACCACCCTGCTTGCCCAGGTGGACTCCTCCGTGGGCGGCAAGACCGGCGTCAACCATCCGCTGGGCAAGAACATGATCGGCGCCTTCTATCAGCCGCGGGCGGTGTTCATCGACATCGACACCTTGGGGACCCTGCCGGATCGGGAGCTCTCCGCCGGCTTGGCCGAGGTGATCAAATACGGTCTCATCGACGATCCGGAGTTCTTCGCCTGGCTGGAAGAGAACATGGAGGCTCTACGACGCCGGGAGCCCGCCGCCCTGGCCCATGCCATCGAACACTCTTGCGCCGACAAGGCGCGGGTGGTGACCGAAGACGAGCGCGAGGCGGGACGGCGCGCTCTGCTCAACCTGGGCCACACTTTCGGCCACGCCATCGAGACCGGCATGGGGTATGGTGAATGGCTCCATGGCGAGGCGGTGGGTGCGGGCATGTGCATGGCGGCTCGGTTTTCCCATCGGTTGGGGTGGTTGGATGCCGAAGCCGTGGCGCGCATCGAATCCTTGGTGGCGGCGGCCGGCTTGCCCACCCGGCCGCCGCCTCTGGCGGCCGAGCGTTTCGAGGCGCTCATGGCGGTGGACAAGAAGGTGCAACAGGGTCAGTTGCGGCTGGTGCTGTTGCGCGGCATCGGGCAAGCCGTGGTAACCGCCCAATTTCCTCAAGAACAGTTGCGTCTTTTTCTCGAGGCCGAAGCCGGCGGGTGAAAATTCCACACCCCTGGATTCGGTTGCACGATTCCAGTATCCTACCGGGTTCTTTGCGGGCGGCGCTTTCGCGCCCCGGTTGATCCACGATTCCGCCGCAGCCGGCTGCGGCTCCGGAACCATCCTGCGATGGGAGGTTTGCCATGAGTCACGGTGCCTTGCCGCCGAAACAGGGCTTGTACGACCCGGCGAATGAGCACGACGCTTGCGGGGTCGGCTTCGTGGCCGACATCAAGGGCCGCAAGCGTCACGAGATCATCGAGCAGGGGCTCACCATTCTCGAGCGCCTCACCCACCGCGGCGCCGTGGGGGCCGATCCCAAGGCAGGCGACGGCGCCGGCATCTTGCTTCAGTTGCCCGACGCCTTTTTGCGCAAGTCGGTCGATTTCGAGCTGCCGCCCGAAGGCGATTACGCCGTGGGCATGGTGTTTCTCCCGCGCAACGACGACGGCCGCGCCCAGGCCCAGGCCATGGTCGAGTCCTACATCGCCGCTGAAGGGCAAAGGCTCCTCGGCTGGCGCGACGTGCCGGTGGACAACCGGGACCTGGGCGAGAGCGTCAAGCCCCTGGAGCCGATGATCCGGCAGGTTTTCGTCGCTCGTGGAGAAAACTGCGCCGATCAGGATGCCTTCGAGCGCAAACTGTTCGTCATCCGCAAGCAGATCGAAAACCGGGTCCGCAACTCGGACCTGGAGGGGAAGGCCAGCTTCTATTTCACATCGTTCTCGTCGCGGACCCTGGTCTACAAAGGGATGTTGCTGGCCGGCCAGGTCGGCGACTTCTATCCGGACCTGAAAGATCCCGATCTGGTTTCCGCTTTGGCGCTGGTGCACCAACGCTTCTCCACCAACACCTTCCCCACCTGGGATCTGGCCCAGCCGTTCCGCATGATCGCCCACAACGGGGAGATCAATACCCTGCGCGGCAACGTCAATTGGATGGCGGCACGCCGCCACTCCATGGCTTCCGAGGTCCTGGGCGACGACCTGGAGAAGATCTGGCCCCTGATTCCCGAGGGCCAGTCCGATTCGGCCTGCTTCGACAACGCCTTGGAGCTGCTGGTCATGGGCGGCTACTCCCTGGCCCACGCCATGATGCTGCTGATCCCCGAGGCCTGGAGCGGCAACGACCTCATGGATCCCAAGCGGCGCGATTTCTACGAATACCACGCCGCTCTCATGGAGCCCTGGGACGGGCCCGCCGCGGTGGCCTTCACCGACGGCCGCCAGATCGGCGCCACCCTCGACCGCAACGGCTTGCGTCCAGCGCGCTACCTCATCACCGATGACGGCCTGGTGGTGATGGCCTCCGAGATGGGGGTGCTCGACATCCCCGAGGAGAAGATCGTCAAGAAGTGGCGCCTGCAACCGGGCAAGATGTTCCTCATCGACATGGAGCAGGGGCGCATCATCGACGACGCCGAGCTCAAGGCCGACCTGGCCTCCGCCCACCCCTACCGCGAGTGGCTGGAGAAGACCCAGATCCGCCTGGACGAGCTGCCGCCGGCG
>CAYOJM010000007.1:0-10317 GCA_964404295.1 uncultured Sedimenticola sp.
CAGCCTGTTGATGGGCTGGCAGAGCTTGTTTGCAGGCGCCCGGACGATCTTTCATGGTTGGTGGCGTCGCAGGGAGAGAACCTCACGGCACGGTGGGCCGCCCATCGCAGACCTGTTTGGAGATCCTCCTCGTCGTCATCGTTCACTGATCCCGATCGAGGTGTGAAAAAAAGGGGGGACGCCAGTGTCCTGGTTCATGTCAATCCAATTTAGAAATGTCCCCTTATTCTGCAATTCAGAAGCATCCCCTATTGTTTGTATGGTTATCGGCCGAGGGGAGGGTTTGAATTCCCACCCCCCGGTCCGGTGGCGCTGCATCGGGCGCTTGGTCTGCCGAACGCTCAAGCCCAACTGCCGGGCTGCATCACGGTGCCAAAGCCGTTTCTCCCCCATCTGTCGGATCACCTTCGCCCGACCCAACACCCGTCGACTCGTCGTAACCGGCTCCCCTGCCGCCGCCGTTCCTGAAAGCATGAGGGGGACGGTTCGAATGGGACAAAAGAGCCCGCTGCTTTGGGCCAACGATTCGTCGCTGGCGCCCGGCCACCTGGGCGGTGGTACATTTGGCCTGGACTCGTCCGAAACCTGAGCAGACGCCATGACACCGAAGATGGAGTATCGCCTCGGCCGGCCTCATCCGCCCCTGGAAGGGAGAGGGATGAAATTTCTGGCCGAGCATGCCGGGTGGATGGTGGCCCAGTCGCGCCGTTTCCTGCTTGTCTACAGCCACCGTTTGGATCCCAGCATTTATGGTCGGGAAAGGTTCGTGGACGGAGTGCGGCGTCTGGTGACGGGTCATCCGAGGGCCCGGGTCGAGATCTTGGTGGCGGATGCGGCCGAGACGGCGCGGGCCGGCCATGCGCTGTTGTATCTGGCCCAGGATCTACCCAGTCGGATCGCCATCCGTCGGCAGCCGGACGAGGACGCCGGCGATGGGCCCAGCTTCATGGTGGTCGATGGCTTGGGCGTGATCCACCGTCCTCACTGGAATCGCTTGGATGGGGTGCGGGTCGAATACGCCGCCCGCGGCTGGGCACGCCGCCTCGAACACGTGTTCGAGTCCGTATGGGTACGCAGCGACCTGTCGCCAGAGCTGCGCCGGCTCCATTTGTGAGGGTCGCTCACAACCAGCCCAATTCGGCGAGAGAGACCGTTTCTCCTGCGCCCACCACCACGTGATCGAGCACTCGGATGTCAACCAAGGCCAGGGCGTCGCGCAACCGTAAGGTGATCCGGCGATCGGCCTCGCTGGGCTCGGCCACACCCGACGGATGGTTGTGGCTGAAGATGACGGCTGCGGCATTGTGGTGGAGTGCGCGTCGGACCACTTCCCTGGGATGAACGCCGGCGCCGTCCACCGTGCCTTGAAACAGCTCCTCGAAAGCGATCACCCGATGGCGGGTATCGAGGAAGAGGCAGGCGAACACTTCGTGCGGATGGCCGCGTAGCCTGAGGCCCAGGTAGTCACGGGTGCGTTGGGGTGATGTGAGCACGTCGGTGCGGACCAGCGTCTCGTTGAGGCAGCGGTGGGCCATCTCCAACACCGCTTGCAACTGGCAGTACTTGGCGTCACCCAGGCCGGGCGCGGCGCAAAATGTTTGGCGCGGGGCGGCCATGAGCGGAGCAAGGCCCCCGAAACGGTGCAACAGATCCCGTGCCAGATCGAGTGCACTCGATCCCCGGGTTCCGGTGCGCAGGAAGATGGCCAGAAGTTCGGCGTCGCTCAGAGCCTGAGGACCGGCCCGCAGCAGTTTTTCCCTGGGCCGTTCACCGGCTGGCAGATCTCGGATTCTCATGCTTCCTCCCTGAAGCGTGGTGAAACCAAAAAAATCTTATCTAAATGGGAACTTGGCCGCAAAGGGGTGGGCGGTATACCCTAGTCCCGTCATGGAAGGGGCGAAAGACAATTTGGGTTTGAGTCACCAGCGGGTGGTGCTCGGGGTGACCGGAGGCGTGGCCGCCTACAAGGCCTGCGAACTGGTGCGCCGGCTCCGGCGGGCGGGGAACGAAGTGCAGGTGGTGATGACCCGGGCCGCCACCCGTTTCGTGGGCGCGCACAGTTTTCAAGCATTGAGCGGCCGGTCGGTTCGCATCGACCTGTTCGATCCTGCCCACGAGGCGGCCATGGGCCATATCGAATTGGCCCGCTGGGCCGATCTGTTGCTGGTGGCGCCGGCCACCGCCGATTTTCTGGCTCGGCTCGCCCACGGGCGGGCGGACGACTTGTTGACCACGCTTTGCCTGGCCACCGAGGCTCCCTTGGTGGTGGCGCCCGCCATGAACCATCGGATGTGGCGTCATCCAGCCACCCAGGACAATGTCCGCCGGTTGGCGGCTCGGGGCGTTCGGTTCATTGGTCCTGAATCGGGTGAGCAGGCGTGCGGTGAGATCGGCCCCGGCCGGATGAGCGAACCGGAAGCCATCGTGGCCGCTCTGGATTCCCCGCGAAGGCTTTTCCCTGGGGAGCGGGTGTTGGTGACGGCTGGTCCCACCCACGAGCCGCTCGATCCGGTGCGTTTTCTGGGCAATCGCAGCTCCGGACGAATGGGTTTCGCTCTGGCCCGCGCTTTCGTCGAGGCTGGAGCGGACGTGACCCTGATAGCCGGCCCGGTGGCGCTCGAAACTCCTCCCGGTGTGGATCGGGTCGACGTGGAGACGGCCCTCGAGATGCACCGAGCGGTGTTCGAGCGCATCGAGGATGTGGATCTGTTCGCCGCATGTGCCGCTGTGGCCGATTACCGGCCCGCCTCGCCGTCGCCTCGAAAGATCAAAAAATCATCCGATATACTGGAATTGCGTCTGGTTCGGAATCCAGACATTCTGGGTGATGTGGCGGCTTTGGAAGACGGTCCCTTCACCTTGGGGTTCGCGGCGGAGACGGAAGAACTGGAGGCCCATGCCCGGGCCAAGCTGCGGGCCAAAAGGGTGGATGTCATCGCCGCCAATGCGGTGGGGCCGGGTTTGGCGTTCGGGACGCATGACAATGCGTTGGAGGTGTTCTGGGAGGGGGGGCATGCCACGCTTCCGCGTCAGGACAAGCATGCGCTGGCCCGGCGGCTGGTCGCCTTGGTGTCACGCATTCGGCGGGAAAGGGAGGCTGAAGCAAGGGGGAAGAGGGTTTGATACGCATCGGCCGTAAGAAACGAGAGAAAAAAGAGGAGGCGTCGGTTTCGGAGCCTCCACCGGTGGAAGAGGCACGGCGGTCGCGTCCGCTCTTGGCCTATCAACTGCCGGTTTGGGCAGCGGCGGTGTTGGTCTTGGCTTTCTGCCTGTACGCCACGGTCCATCTGAGTGAGCAAGAGGCCTCGCGTACCGCCAAGGAGCTCACGGCCAGCTTGGCTCGCGGTGTGCAGGCGCAGGTGGCTGGGCTGGTGCAAGACCGTGTGCGTATGCTCAAGCTTTTGGCGGCGCGACCCGATGTCGTTGCGGCCTTTGCTGAGCCGGAGGGGCTTCGGCGCCTGGGCTCGGTGTTGGGGGAGGCGCTGCCGGATGCGCGTATGGTGGCGGCGGTTTCGGCCTCCTGGCAGGACGACCGAGTGCTCCAGGCAGTGGCGGGCAGCTATGCAGCGGCCGATCTGTTCCAGAGCGTGATGGAGAGCCGCAAAGTGCCTCCGGCGCAGGCGATCCGCAATCCCAAGGGTGAACACCTCATGGTGTTGGGGGCGCCTGTGGTCCGCGAAGGGCGATTGGCCGGTGCCCTGGTGGCTGCTTGGCCATTGGATCTGTTGCGCAAACGGGTCTCTGCCTTGGGGTTGAGTTCGGCTTATCTGGTGTTGGAGCAGGTGGTGGGTGGCGCGCGGCTCACCCTGGCTGCAGGTGGTGACAGCAGCCGCAAGGAGGCGGACGGCGTTTTCGATGTGCCAGGAACGCTTTGGCGGGTGCGTTACGGCGCTCCGCCGCAGGCCGGGCTGGGCTGGCCTGTGCTGGTCGGCCTCTTGGGTGGCGGAGTGTTCTTGTTGGGAATCGTAGGTTTCGTCGGCCACCGCAATCTGGTAAAGGATTGTCGGGCCGACATGGAATTGATGGTGCATCTGGTGGGCGCCATTCTCAAAGGTTCGGGGGCCGCCACACCCACGCCTCATCTCGCCGAGGCGGCACCCGCGCTGCAACGGATGGCACGGTTTGCCCAGGCTTGTTACGCCGAGCGGAAGAAGCTCGGTGTCGCACCGGCCGCCGTGCATGAAAGGGGCGGTGAAGGGGGCGGTATGGTGGTGGAAGAGATGGAACGGGCAGACGTTCAAGAGAACGCGCCGGCGCCGCCCGAGTTGGATGAGGCGCAGCTTCCGTCGGCGCTCTTTTCCTACGGCCTGGTGCGCGGTCGAGCCGAAACCGACCTGGACGAGACGGTGGCCCAGGCCATTGGACTGGCGGTGGGCAGTCGGGTACAGGATGGGGGAGGACACAAGGTGGCGGTGGCACGGGACAATCGCAGCAGTTCCGATGTCTACGCCAGCGCCCTGGTGGCCGGTCTGCTCGCCTCCGGTTGCGACGTGGTCGATCTGGGCGAAGCACCGACGCCGTTGCTCAACTACGCCTTGCGTAACTCCGATGCCACTTCCGGGGTCATGGTGACCGGGGGGCACAATCCTCCCGAATACAACGGGTTCAAGATCTACATCGATGGGAAGCCGCTGATGGAGACAGAACTTCTGGAGCTGCGCCAGCGCATCCTGGATGGCCGCTTCCATCGCGGCGCCGGGCGTTTGGAGGGCCATGACTTCAGCGGTGAATACATTGCCCATCTCACCGCCGACGTTCAGTTGGTGGAGCCCATGAAATTGGTGCTCGATGCCGGCAATGGGGTCGCCGGGCCGCTGGCCCAGCGGGCGTTCGAGGCGCTGGGTTGTGAAGTGATCCCGCTGTATTGCGAACCCGATGCGGGGTTTCCCAACCACTTGCCCGATCCTACGGATTCCACCAATCTGGAGGCCTTGTGTCAGGAGGTGCAAGCCCAGGGTGCGCAACTGGGCGTTGCCCTGGATATGGACGGCGACGCATTGGCCGTGGTGGACGAACAAGGACGGGTGGTGCCACCTGATGCCTTGCTCATGACGCTGGCGGGTGATCTGATTCGTCGCAATCCGGGTGCCGACGTCATCTACGACGTGGCCGGCACCGCCCGCCTGCCCGAGTTCATTTTGGCCAACGGCGGTCGGCCCATCATGTGGCGCGTCGGTCATCACGAGATTCAGGCCAAGCTGGAGGAGAGCCAAGGCCTGCTGGCGGGCGAATTCACCGGCCACTTGTATTTGAAGGATCGTTGGTACGGATTCGACGACGGCATCTACGCTGCCGCCCGCCTCATGGAGCTCTTCTCCTTGAATGCCGTGCCCGTGTCGCAGTTGGTGGCACCTCAATTGGAAGGTTTGACGTCCACGCCTCTGTTGATGGTGGAAGTGCCGGAAGGACGAGCGCCCGAGGTGGTGCGGCGCATGGCGCAAGAAGGAGAGTTCGGCGACGCCGATGTCATCGACCTGGATGGTTTGCGGGTGGAGTTCGAGGATGCCTGGGGGCTCGTGCGACCCTCACACACCCGTTCCGCGTTGGTTTTTCGATTCGAAGGGGAGGGAGAGGAGGCCCTTGCTCAGGTGCAGAGGCGGTTCCGATCTCTGCTGGAACGGGTAGCGCCGGATCTCCGGCCGCCCTTTTGATACCATGGCGCGATTTCTGGCCGCCCGTCCGGGGGCGATCCTTTTCCGGAGACGTGAGTCATGAGTCTTTCCGCCGAAGCCGCCACCCGCGTGGCGCGGGTGTTGACTGAAGCGCTGCCCTACATCCGTCGGTTTCGTAATCGCACCGTGGTGATCAAGTATGGCGGCAATGCCATGGTGGACGAAGCACTCAAGGAGAGCTTTGCCCGCGATGTGGTGTTGATGAAGACGGTAGGGATCAACCCGGTGGTGGTGCATGGCGGGGGTCCCCAGATCGGCCGCCTGTTGGAACGGCTCGGGAAGGAGAGCCGTTTCGTAGAGGGTATGCGGGTCACGGATGCGGAGACCATGGACGTGGTGGAAATGGTGCTCGGCGGCTTGGTCAACAAAGAGATCGTCAATCTGATCAATCGTCATGGCGGTGCGGCGGTGGGGCTCACCGGAAAGGACGGCGATCTCATCCGCGCGCGCAAGCTACAGATCGCTCGGGAGGACGATGGCAGCGGCAATCCACCGGAGATCATCGACATCGGCCACGTGGGCGAGGTCGAGAGCATCGACGTTTCCGTGGTGGAGATGTTGGTCAAAGGCAATTTCATTCCCGTCATCGCGCCCATCGGCGTGGGTGAGGACGGCCACTCCTACAACATCAATGCCGATCTTGTGGCAGGTAAGGTGGCCGAGGTTCTGGGGGCGGAGAAGCTCATCCTGCTGACCAATACCCCCGGCCTGCTGAGCAAGGAAGGGAAACTGCTCACCGGCCTGACCACTCGGCGGGTGGACGAGCTCATTGCCGACGGCACCATCCATGGAGGGATGTTGCCCAAGATCCGCTGTGCCTTGGAAGCGGTGCGTGGCGGCGTGGCTTCCGCCCACATCATCGATGGACGGATCAAGCATGCAGTGATGGTGGAACTGTTCACCGACGAGGGTGTGGGCACCCTCATCCGCTGACGCCATGGTGAAGAAAGGGGGGCGAAGGCGGGAGATCCTCGAGGCGCTGGCGCGGGAGCTGGAGTCTGACCCTGGTGGTCGGGTCACCACCGCACGTCTGGCGGCGGCCCTGGGCGTCTCCGAAGCGGCGCTCTATCGCCATTTTCCCAGCAAGGCGCGCATGTTCGAAGGGCTCATCGATTTCGCCGAAGAGGGAGTCTTCGCCCGCATCAACCGCATCCTCGCGGAGGACCGCGACACCCGCCAACGCTGCGCCAGCATCCTCTATCTGCTGTTGGCCTTCGCCGAGCGCAATCCCGGCATCGTCCGGGTGTTGCTGGGGGATGCGCTGGTGGGGGAGCACAAACGGTTGCACGACCGCATCAATACCTTTTTCGAGCGGCTCCAAACCCAGTTCCGGCAAGTGCTGCGTGAAGCCGGACTGCGCCAAGATGCAGTGTTGAGGGTGCCTCCCGAGACCGGTGCCGAAGCTTTGGTGAGCCATGTGGAGGGGCGCATGCACCAGTGGCTGCGCAGCCGCTTCACCACGTCACCCCTGGCCGACTGGGAGAACCACTGGGCGCTGATGGAAGCCGGCCTCTTCCAACGGGAATGAGCCTCAACGGGCCGCGCCACCGTTCATGACCGCTGCGCGGAATGCGGAGCGGATCTTTCTGGCCTGTTCCGTGGTGCACCAGGTTTCGTTGGCCACCTGTTTCTTGCAGCTGACGTCCAAAAAGATGATCTCCGGCTTGTCGGGGATGGGGCGAAGGCGCGACACCGACAGACTGAGATCTTCCTTGGTTCTTGGGGGCTGGGTCATGAACATGCGCCGTGTGTCCACGTACACGGGAGTGGTGGCGTGCCGGCGCGCATAAGCCTTGGCCTTTTCCCATGCCGCGTCGCAATCCACTTTTTCGTCGCACACCACCACGGTTTCCACGATGGCGTCGAAGCGGCGCTTCTCTTGCTTGGGCACGGTGGACTCTTTTAGGGCTTTGAGTTCACGAAAACGCTTGAGGTCGGCGGCGTATTTCTTGCGGATGAATTCTTTGTCCTTCTCTTGGCGCAGGATGGATTCGTAGTTGGCCTTGATCTGTTGCCGGGTGTTTTCGATCTCGGCGAGCAGTTTGGCCGGCACCTTGCGCCCCTTGCGCTCCAGATCGGCGGCCCGCTTCTTTTGGGTGGCGAGCCAAGCCTTGAGCCGTTCGATGTTGGTGTAGGCGATGCGGATCTGGGCATCGTAGGTGGCCAGTTTTCCGTCGCGGGCCAGTATGATGTCGTCCTCGCTGCGGAAAGTGCTCAGCAGCACTTTGTCCCGGGCGCGCTGTGCTTCGAGTTGTTTGCGCTGGGCCTCACGCAGTCGTCTGAGCTCCTCTTCGCGGGCGATCTCCTCCGGCGTTTTGGCCCGCTCCTTTCGTTCGATGACCAAGCCCCTTTCATCCAATTTGGCGTAGGGGTTCTTCACCGCGGAGGGCGGGATCTTGTCCGAGTAATGCACATTGCCCTCTTCGTCTACCCACTTGTAGAGGCGGCCTTGGGCAGGAAGGACGGCGAGCGACAGGAGCAGAAAAAAAAGCGTGCGCATGTGAGGATGTCTTACACTTCGGGACCTGCACTTGGCGGCATTATCACTCCAAGGCCCTTGTTGGACCAGCTCATCCTCTTTGTAGTTTCCCTGATTGCCAACCTGTTCTCGGCTTTTTCCGGGGGCGGTGCCGGCTTGCTGCAGTTGCCGGTGCTGATTTTCCTCGGCCTGCCGTTCGGTGTGGCCTTGGCTACCCACAAGGTGGCGTCCGTGGCCTTGGGCGTGGGGGCCACGCTCAGGCACATGCGCGAGAGCACCCTGGAGCGGCGGTTCACCCTGTTCGTGCTCGGTACCGGGCTGCCCGGCGTGGTGCTGGGCGCGAGCCTCATTCTTCAGGTGCCCGGTCGTTGGGCCGAGGTCGCGCTCGGTTGCCTGACGTTGGGACTGGGGCTCTATTCGGGCAGCCGCCGGCGTTTGGGTCAGGAATATCGGCCCGATCACCGTGACCGCAGGGGTATGGCGTTGGGTGGCGCAGGGCTGTTCTTTCTGGGGTTTCTCAACGGGTCGCTCACCTCGGGCACGGGGCTTTTCGTCACCCTTTGGTTGGTTCGCTGGTTCGGATTGGACTATCGACGGGCGGTGGCTTATACCTTGGTACTGGTGGGGCTGTTCTGGAATGGCACCGGCGCTCTCACCTTGGGGCTGTTGGGCGACATCCGGTGGGCCTGGTTGCCGGCGCTGCTGGCCGGCTCCCTGCTGGGCGGATACGCCGGCGCCCATCTGGCCATCGCCAAGGGCAACCGCTGGATCAAGCGGGCTTTCGAAGTGGTCTCCATTCTGGTGGGGGTCAAACTGATCCTGGGGTGATCTGGTAGGATTGGCGTTTTCCGGATCCGGCGGGTCCGAGGCGAGGACGAGAATCCGAAGATGAACCTTCACGAGTATCAGGCCAAGGCCCTTTTTTCGGAATACGGCATTCCAGTGCCCCCGGGCGGGCCGGCGGAGACGCCGGAGGCGGCGGTCGAGGTGGCACGTCGCATCGGGAAAGGCCCCTGGGTGGTCAAAGCCCAGGCCCACACCGGCGGTCGCGGCAAAGCGGGCGGGGTGAAGACGGCTTCCACCTTGGAGGCGGTCGAGTCGGCGGCGAAGGCGCTGATCGGCATGCGGCTGGTGACCCGGCAAACCGGACCGGGCGGCCTGCCGGTGGATCGGGTCCTGGTCGAGGCCGCCACCGGAATCGAACGGGAGCTCTATCTCGGTGTGCTGCTCGACCGCTCCAAAGGTCGCATCACCTTCATGGCTTCACAGGCGGGCGGAATGGATATCGAGGAGGTGGCCGCCGAGACGCCGGAGAAGATCCTCACCACGGTGGTGGATCCCGTCGTCGGCCTGCAGCCTTACCAGGTGCGCCTGCTCGGTTACGGCCTGGGGCTGAGCGGGGAGGGGCTCAAGGCCTTCGGCCGTATCCTCGACGGGCTGTATCGTCTCTACCTGGAACGGGATGCCGGGCTGATCGAGATCAATCCCCTCGTGGTCACCGAGAACGGAGAGCTGCTGGCGCTGGACGCCAAGATCAACATCGACGACAACGCCCTCTACCGCCAGCCCGCCATCCGCGAGATGCGGGACCTCGGCCAGGAGGACCCGCGCGAGGCCGAGGCCGCCGAGCACGACCTCAACTACATCGCCCTGGACGGCAACATCGGCTGCATGGTGAACGGCGCCGGGCTGGCCATGGCCACCATGGACCTGGTGAAGCTGGAAGGCGGCGAACCGGCCAACTTCCTCGACGTGGGCGGCGGCACCACCGCCGAGCGGGTCACCGAGGCCTTCAAGCTGATCCTCTCCGACGAGAAGGTGAAGGCGGTGCTGGTGAACATCTTCGGCGGCATCGTGCGCTGCGACCTCATCGCCGAGGGGATCATCGCCGCCGCCCGCAACATCGACATCGAGGTGCCGGTGGTGGTGCGCCTGCAGGGCACCAACCACGAGCAGGGGCTGGCCATGCTGGCCGAAAGCGGGCTCGACTTCATCACCGAGGAGGATTTCACCGAGGCGGCGCGCAAGGCGGTGGCCGCGGCCAGTGCATGAATTACTCGTATGGCCGGGCAGTGGTGCCAGAGCAGGGTGCGGACATCGATGACGGGGACGCCGTGAACTCGTCCCTGGGGGCTTGACGGTAGCATCCCTGCTGCCGACACCCCG
>CAYOJM010000008.1:0-19431 GCA_964404295.1 uncultured Sedimenticola sp.
TGAATCTGACCATAAATGGTCACTTCCGCATTGGCGGCCTGGGTGGCCATGGGCAGTGCAGCGGCAACTGCCAGGGTGAGAAGCTTCTTCTTCATGTGTGACTCCCTCGTGTTTGAGTGGATGGAAAAAATGTGCTGTCCAAGCAGGGAGGGATGATAGTTGCTTTTTTGCAGCAGGGCAACATTTTTTTGCAAAAAAATCACAGGGAATGTCCCGTGTGGCAAAAACACCACAGGTTTTGTCCGTGGATCGAGGAAGTTTGTATAGCCGATTGATTTTTCGGATGTTCTCTGCGGCGCCCACGTTCAAGGGCTCCAGGCGCCTCATCTAGCGGATACGAGCGCCCCATCCCCCAATATCTAGCTCCCCTATTTTGGTATTTTGGGGACACGATATGAAACTCGGTGCTCGAGCGTTGTCCGGACGTGGGGGCCAAAGGCCCTTCGTACGGGAAGGTTCGTGAAGCAGGAGGACATTGGTTCGTTCCCGATGCCCGCGTCGGCCTTCGGCCTCGGCGGGCCTACGACACTAATTCGGGGACACGATATGGGGTAATTCGGTAATTCGGGGTAATTCGGGGACACGATATTAAACTTTGAGGGGAGCTCGAGGGGCTCTAGGGTTGGCCCCAATTGCGGGGCATGAAAAACCCTCCGCGAGGGAGGGTTCGTGAAACGGGGAAGCGGATCCGTCAGCGCTTGGAGTACTGGGGCCGCTTGCGCGCCTTGTGCAGGCCCACCTTCTTGCGCTCCACCATGCGGGCGTCGCGAGTGAGGAAGCCGGCCTTGCGCAGGGGGGCACGCAGGGATTCGTCGTACTCGAGGAGGGCGCGGGCGATGCCGTGGCGGATGGCGCCGGCCTGGCCGGTGGTGCCGCCGCCCCTGACGGTGACGGTGGCGCTCACTTTGTCCAGCATCTCGGTCACCTCCAGGGGCTGGCGCACGATCATGCGCGCGGTCTCGCGGCCGAAAAACTTGTCCAGGGGGCGGCCGTTGACGGTGATGGTGCCGTCGCCGGGGGCGAGGAACACCCGCGCGGTGGAGGTCTTGCGTCGTCCGGTGCCGTAATTGTATTGCTGTGCCATGAGTCTCGAATCCGTATCCGCTTGTTGCTGTGTTTAGAGGTCCAGGGGCTTGGGCTGCTGCGCCTGGTGGGGGTGCTCGGGGCCGGCGTACACTTTCAGCTTCTTGAACATGGCGCGGCCCAGGGGGTTGCGCGGCAGCATGCCCTTGACGGCGTGCTGGATGACACGCTCGGGCGCCTTTTGCAGCAGCTTTTCCAGGCTGATGGACTTGAGGTTGCCCACGTAGCCGGTGTGGCGGTAATAGATCTTGTCTTTCAGCTTGTTGCCGGTGACCCGCACTTTTTCGGCGTTGATCACCACGATGTAGTCGCCGGTGTCTACGTGGGGGGTGTAGATGGGCTTGTGCTTGCCCTTGAGTCGCCGGGCGATTTCGCTGGCCATGCGACCCAGGGTCTTGCCCTCGGCGTCGATGACGTACCACTCGCGGCGCACTTCGGCCGGTTTTGCGCTTACCGTTGTCATGTCTCTCGTTCCCACAAAGCGGCGAGGCTTCGCCATGTTCCACGAAAGGGCGCGAATGGTAGCCGACTTCCGCAGAGAATACAAGCGGTTTTCATTCGGATGCCGGTCGGGCGCGAGCCGCAACATGGGGATGCGGGGTCCACGGCGCGGTTGCGCCGGGGCTCATTGTGCGGCTGGGCGGGGGCGGAGGATGTCTTGGTCGCCTCGATGGTGGCAACAGGGCGGGGTGGCGCCTTGAGAAAGGGCATAGGAGGCGGGGCTTGGCGCTCTGACAAGGGTATGGTGTCTTGCGTTGTTGGAGGTGTCCAGGCGGCGTGTTGCGGTCGAGATGGCAAGCATGGGCGACGGGGCGGCGGATGTTGTGACGCGCGAGACGGTGGCGGCAGAATCGACAGGGGATGATGGGCTTGAGCCTGGGAGCGGCAAGAGGGTGGGGCGGCTGTCTGCTTGCAGGAGAGCAAAAAAAAAGCGCGGCAGGGGGTGCCGCGCAAGTCAATAACCACCAAAGGAGGATGGTGCATACTGAATTTCCAAGGGGATAGGGGGAGGAGGATAGGAAATTCAGTATGTGCGCATTCTCTAATATAAGTGATTCCTTGTCAACCCCCCCTTCGAGGTTTTTTTTCAGGTGCTGGAAACTCCGGTGCGCAAGGGCAGGCGCAGCCGCTCCACCACCTCTCCGTGCTGGAGGTGGCGTGTTATGATCTCGTCCAGATCCTCTCGGTCCACCCAGGTGTACCAGGTCTCTTCCGGGTAGATCACCATCACCGGCCCCTGGTCGCAGCGGTCCATGCAGCCGGCGCGGTTGATCCGCACGGCGCCCTTGCCGTGAATGCCCAGGGCCTTGCATCGTTCCTTCAAGTAGGCCGCGGCCGCCTCGCTGTCGAAGTCGGCGCAGCAGGGTTCGCCTTCACGCCTGTGGGTGCAGATGAACAGGTGGTAGCGATACCAGGACATGGGTTCTTTCCTTGGACTCTTCTCTACACATTATAGATGAGGCGTCGTTGCGCCAGGCCATCGGCTTGTGCGTGAAGTGCGGGTTGTGCCTGGCCGAGTGTCCCACTTACGGGTTGTGGCGGGACGAAGGCCGTTCCCCGCGGGGGCGTATCGCCCTGGTGGCGGCGCTGGCTTCGGGTGAACTGGAGGCGGGGAAGGGGGCGAGTGGTCTGCTTTCGGAGTGCCTGCTCTGTCGACGATGCGAGCGGGTCTGCCCTTCGGGCGTGGCCTTTGGCCGCATCATGGACGAGGGGCGGCGGCTCGCGCGCGTCCGTTTGCCTTGGAAGGCGCGCCTGGCCACGGCG
Source organism: uncultured Sedimenticola sp. (assembly GCA_964404295.1). Classification (GTDB taxonomy): domain Bacteria; phylum Pseudomonadota; class Gammaproteobacteria; order Chromatiales; family Chromatiaceae; genus Thiolapillus. Next base: position 2,848 of record CAYOJM010000008.1, read on the forward strand.
GCACTCAGCCGCCCGCTCGTCGCCCGTCGATTGCCGGGGTTGGCCCGGTTCGCCGGCCGCCTGCTGCCTCCCAACGCCTTGGCGGCAAGGTTGGGACGGCGGGCCGGCCGGGCGCCCGCATTCGGCATCCATTCCCCTCGAGGCCGGGTGCGAGGACGGGTGGGGCTCTTTCTCGGTTGCACGGCGGGCTTGCTGGAGAGCGAGGCGTTGGAAGGGGCGGTGCGCCTGCTCACTCGGGCCGGCTACGAGGTGCATGTGCCGAAGGGACAGGGGTGCTGTGGCGCCTTGGAGCGCCATGCAGGTTGGCCCCGAAAGGCCGAAATGCGGTTGTCGGCTCTGCGTGAAGGGTTCGGTGGCGGGTTGGACGCGGTGGTTGGGGTTTCCAGCGGTTGCGGGCTCCATCTGGCTGAGCAGGGCCGGATGGGCTACATGGACATTGCTCGGTTTCTGGTGGAGCAGGGGGGGCTGGCCCGGTTGCGTTTTAGGAATCTCGATGCGCGGGCGGCGCTGCATTTGCCCTGCACCTTGGAGAACGGCATGCAAGGGAGCGAAGCCGTGCGGCGGCTCCTGGGGGCGGTGCCCGGTCTCGAGGTGGTGGAGATCGGTCGCGCGGGGGGTTGTTGCGGCGCCGGCGGTTTGGCCTTTCTCGCCCATCCCGAACAGAGCCGGCGCATCGGGGCGCCGCTGGCGGCAGAGATTCGCCGCCTGACGCCGCGATATGTGGTCACCGCCAACGCCGGTTGCGGGCTTCACCTGGAGGGAGGTGCGCCGGGACCGGAATACCTCCATCCGGTGGCGTTGCTGGCGAGGTTGCTAGAATGAGATATAGTGGTTTTGCCCGAGTCGGCCTTCGGCCTCGGCGGGCCTACGTTGCGTGATCGACCAGCATTCGTAGGCCGGACGAGGCCGCGCAGCGGCCGCCTCCGGCACTCCCCGACAGGAGCGGTGCCCCCGCCGCGAGCCCCGCACAGAGAGAGTGACGCGGCCGGGCCGGGTTTTGCCCGCGTCGGCTTTCGGCCTCGGCGGGCCTACGGAGAATGAAGGGTTTGAATGACATGAGAGAATCCACGAGCAGACACCTCACCGCCGCGGACCGGCTGATCGTCAATTTCGATCAAGCTCTGCGCACCTTGTTCGGCCGTCCGTTGGTCACCGAACGGCCCAATCCCGCAGAGGCCTGTACCCATTCCGAGTTGCCGGAGGAGAAGCGCGATCATGTGGCGCGTTTGATGCGCATCAACCACACGGGGGAGGTGTGCGCCCAGGCCCTCTATCAAGGCCAGGCCCTCACCGCCCGCCGGCCCGAGGTGAAGCGGGCCATGGAGCGCTCCGCCCGTGAGGAGAACGACCATCTGGCCTGGTGCGAGGCGCGGGTGGAAGAGCTTGGCGGTCGGTTGAGTCTGCTCAACCCGTTCTGGTATGCGGGATCCTTTGTGTTGGGCGCCGCTGCCGGCCTCGCCGGTGACAAGTGGAGCCTGGGTTTCGTGGCCGAGACCGAGCGGCAGGTGGAGGGACACCTGGACGAGCATCTGGCCCAAGTGCCCGAGTCGGATTGTCGTACCCGCGCCATTTTGGAGCAGATGAAGGAGGATGAGATCCAACACGGCCGGAAAGCCAAGGCCCATGGGGGTGTCGAACTGCCCGGTCCGGTGAAGCTGGCCATGAAATTCATGTCCAAAGTGATGACCACCACCGTGTACCGGCTGTAGGAGGCGCGCCCTCACGCCGAATCTTTTTGGCCGGTTTCTCTCTGTACGGGGTTCGCGGCGGGGCGCCGCGGCCGGTTGGGTCGGAAACGGGCTTTCCCTGCCCGTTTCCTCCTCGGCGGCGGAAAACCCGGCCCGACCGCCCCACTGCGCGCCGCATCTCCCTGTGCGGGAATTTGCGGCGGGGCTGCTCCTGCCGGGGGGTTGCCGGAGGCGGCCGCTGCGCGGCCTTGTCCGGCCTACGAATGCGGGTCGATCACGAAACGTGGGCCCGTCGAGGCCGAAATCCGACGCGGGCATAACCCGGCCCGGCCGCCCCACCTGCCGGAGGCGGCCGCTGCGCGGCCTTGTCCGGCCTACGAATGCGGGTCGATCACGAAACGTAGGCCCGCCGAGGCCGAAGGCCGACGCGGGCAAAAGGCGGCCGCCTCCTCGGCGCCGACTTATTGGTGATACGGCCGGCTCAGCTCATGCACCGCTTCGATCATGGCGGCAGCGTGGTCGGGGTTCACGTTGGGATGGATGCCGTGGCCCAGGTTGAAGACGTGGCCGCTGCCCGCCCCATAGGCGTCCAGGACCTCGGCCGTCTTGCGGCGGATGGTGTCGGGGCTGGCGTAGAGGACGCAAGGGTCGAGGTTCCCTTGCAGCGCCACCCGGTGACCCACCCGCTTGCGGGCTTCGCCCAGGTCGGTGGTCCAGTCCAGGCCGAGGGCGTCGCAGCCGGTGTCGGCCATCCATTCCAACCATTGGCCCCCTCCTTTGGTGAAGAGGATCACCGGCACCCGCCGGCCGTCGGCTTCCCGGACGAGCCCTTCGACGATGCGCGCCATGTAGTCCAGGGAGAAGGCGCGGTAGTCGTCGGGCGCCAGGGTTCCCCCCCAGGTGTCGAAGACCATCACCGCCTGGGCGCCGGCGGCGATCTGGGCGTTGAGGTAGTGGGTCACCGCTTCGGTCAGCTTCTCCAGCAGGGCGTGCATGAGGTCGGGGCGGTCGAACATCATCCCCTTGGATCGGGCGAAGTTCTTGGTGCCGCCTCCTTCGACCATGTATGTGGCCAGGGTCCAGGGGCTGCCGGAGAAACCGATCAGCGGCACCCGTCCGGCCAGGGCGCGGCGGATGGTGCGCACCGCGTCCATGACGTAGCCCAACTCCTTTTCCGGATCCGGCAGAGGAAGGGCCTCGATGGCCGCCCGGTCGCGCACGGGGCGCTCGAAACGGGGGCCTTCGCCCTCCTCGAAATAGAGCCCCAGCCCCATGGCGTCGGGCACGGTGAGGATGTCGGAGAACAGGATGGCGGCATCCAGCGGGAAGCGCTCCAGTGGCTGCAGGGTCACTTCGCAGGCCAGTTCGGGCGATCGGCACAGGGTCATGAAGTCGCCCGCCTTTTCCCGCGTCGCGCGGTACTCGGGCAGATAGCGCCCGGCCTGGCGCATCATCCAGATGGGGGTCTGATCCACGGGCTGGCGCAACAGGGCGCGCAGCAGGCGGTCGTTCTCGAGGGGGCTCATGGCGGGTGGCAAACTCGATCCGGTGGCGCGATTCTAACCCGGAATGGGCAGGGGAGCCGGACTTTGTCCCGGGCGGTTCAGTCGATGAAGGGGTTGTCCACGCCCTGGAGCCGGCGCACCAGCCGGTCGTGAAGGCGCTCGGCGGCGTCCGGTGGATGGCGGCGATGCCAGCGTTCCAGCAGGCGGCGTTGGCGTTCGTAGAGGGTGAGCCCGTAGCGGCCCGCCATGTAGAGCATGGCGCGGGCGATCCGTCCGCGCGCTTCGGGCCGGGGCTCCACCCGGCGCCGGCGAAGGTCCACCTCGAAGTCGCAATGCGCCACTGCGTGGTGCTCGCCTGGAATCTCGTCGAAGGGCATGCTGCCGCGCAGTTCGTTCACCTCCGCCAAGGCGGGATAGAGGTTGTGCATGTCCGATTCGATCTCGTTGAAGCGGGCGCTGGTCCGCCGGCAGCGGTTGCGGTTGCCGCATCCGAGTTGGCGCACCACCCAGTTCATGGGATAGACGTGTTCCACGTTCACTTTGCGGTCGTAGGGCTGGAAACGGTAGCCGCAATAGAGGGTCTCGCCGCCGTCGGGGTAGAGGGTGCGCCAGAAGGTGCGCAGGCTGTCCAAGTAGTTGCGATCGCCGGGCAGGTCGGGCGCTTCGGCCAGAAGCGGCAGGGACGAAAGGAGCAGCAGCAGGAGCAATGCGGGTTTCATGGCGGTTGGCGGCGGTCTTGCCTGTGGATCATTGTGCGATAATATCGCCCTTTTTCCACGGGGCACAGCGGCCCCGCCTTCCGCGAGCGATGACGAATTCCGATCAGGAGAACGACCGGCGCCCGTGGCTGCCCATCGCCGTGGTGGTGTTGGTCACCGCGGTGGCCATCTGGTTGGTGCCGGATGAGACGCCGGAGCCCGAGCCGCTGCCCGAACTGCCGCCGGCCGGGGCGCCGCCATCGGCCGAGACGCCGCCGGTCGAAACGGACCGACCGCCGGCGCCCTCCCCTCCGCGGGACGAGGCGACCGCCCCGACGGCCGGGACGGCCGGCGCCCGTTCGCCGGAACCGGTGACGGCGGCCCCGCCCGAGGCCGAAGGCGCCGCCGCGCGGGCCTGGTTGGCCGACCACCCCGACGCCGGCGCGGACGAGATTCGGGTCCAGGCCGACCGGTTCATGGAAGCGGGCCGCGTGGCGGATGCTTGGCTGCTCTATTTCAAGGCGGCGCGCGACGGCGACGGGCGGGCGGCCATGGCCCTGGCGGAGCAGGCCGACCCGGACCATTTTCGGGCCGATGCCAGCGTCCATTCGGCGCCCGATCTGATCCTGGCGCGCAAGTGGTACCTTCGCGCGCAGGCGTTGGGGGTGGCGGCGGCCGAAGAGCGGCTGGGCCGTCTGCGTGAACGGCTGGCGGAGCGGGCGGCGTCCGGCGACGAGGCGGCGGCCGTGTTGTTACAGGAGTGGAGATCCCGGTGAGATCCTTGTCGTTGTGGTTGGTGGTGTGGTTGGCGGTGTGGAGCGCGGCGGCGGTCGGTGCGCCGCGCGAGCCTTTGCTCATGCCCGGCAAGCGCGCCCTCTATCAGCGGGTGGTGGTGGCGCCCGGCGCCCGCCTCCATGCCGAACCGGGGGCGGACGAGGGGCGGTCGGTGACCCCTTTCCGTGCTTTCTACGTCTATGCGCGACGCGACGGTTGGCTGCTGGTCGGGGGCGACCGCCATGGTGGGGTGGAGGGGTGGCTGCCGGCGCGGGACGCCATCGATTGGAATCAGGGGTTGACGCTGGTGTTCCGGGACCCGGCCGGCCGCAACCGGGTGCTCCTGTTCGACCGGCGCGAGGCGTTGCAGTCTCTGCTGGAGCAGGCGGATGCGGCGGCCTGGCGTGAACTCTACGCCCGCGCCGAGGCGGGCGCGCTGGAGCCCGGCTCGCCGGTGATCGCCATGCAGCCCGAAGGCTATGTGGACATTCGAGAGGACTTCTACCTGGTGCCCATTCTCGACTACCGGGAGACCTGGTTGGGGGCGGAGAAGGCACGGCTGCTGAAGATTGCCAGCGTGCCACTCGATCCGGCTCCGGAAGCGGCCGCCCCCGCACCGGCGGCCGAGCCGGATGGCGGCCCGGCGGTGGCGGGAGAGGCGGCGGTGGCGCCCGACGACTACAGCGCCGGCATCGTCTTCGTCATCGACGCCAGCCTCTCCATGGACGAGTACATCGAACGCACCCGGAAGGCGGTGGCGCGCATCTACGACCAACTCGGTGAAAGCGGCCAATTGGGGCGGGTGAGCTTCGGTTTGGTGGCTTTTCGTGACAACGTCGAAGCGGTGCCGGGGCTGGATTTCGTGGCCCGCACCTATGTGACCCTGGAAGAAGGGGCCCACCCCGGCCTGTTCCTGGAGAAGGTGGCGGAGCTCAAGGCGGCGGACGTCTCCAGTCGGGATTTTCGCGAGGACGCCTATGCCGGCGTGCGCCAGGCCATCGAGGACATGGATTGGTCCGAGCACGAGGCCCGTTTCGTGGTGCTGGTGACCGACGCCGGCGCGCGCGAGGGGGACGATCCTTTGGCCGCCACCGGTTTGAGCACCGAGGCGCTGCGGCGGTTGGCGCTGGACCATGGCGTGGCGCTGTTCGTGCTGCACTTGCTCACCCCTTCCGAAATGGCCGACCACCAGGCCGCCGCGGCCCAGTACCGGCGGTTGTCGGACTATCCGGGCATCGGCAGCCTGTATTACGGCGTCCCAACCGGGGACCCCGAGGAGTTCGGCCGGGTGGTGGATGCCCTCTCCGCCCAGCTCGCGGCCTTGGTGGCGCGGGGCGCGGACGATGCCGAAGCACCCCAGCCGGTCGCCGATTCCGGGTCCGAACCCGCCGCGCCCGAGCCGGCGCGGCTGGCCGAGCTTCAGGCCAAGGTGGCCAAGTTGGGCTATGCGCTGCGCCTGCGCTATCTACAGCGTGGCCGAGGCGGGATTCCCAGGGTGTTCGAAGCCTGGATGGTGGATCGTGATCCGTTGGATCCGGAGTACCGGCCGGTGGAGGTACGGGTGCTTCTGACCCGCGACCAGCTCTCCGATCTGCACGACGTGCTGCGCCAAGTGCTGGCCCGGGCCGAAGAGGGGGTGTTGTCGCCCCAGACCTTCCTGGACGAGCTCAAGAGCCTCGCCGCCACCGTCTCGCGCGATCCCGAGCGGCTCGGCCGCACCACCGCCACCACGGCCGGCGAGGGGAGCAGCCTGGCCGACCTGGGGCTCATCGGAGATTACATCGAGGGGCTGCCGTACCAAGGCGAAGTGATGCGTCTCTCCTTGGAAGACTGGCAGACCTGGCCGGCCCGGCGCCAGATCGACTTTCTGCGCCGCCTGGAGGAGAAGATCGCCTATTACCGCGCCCTGCACGACAACACCGACTTGTGGATCAGCCTGGACGGCGGTCCGGTGGACGGGGACTCGGTCTTCCCTTTGCCGTTGGAGATGCTGCCCTGACCATGTCGCACGCTCCCGCCACCGAGCCGGCGCCGCCCATCTACGAGCTCAAGAACGTGGTCAAGACCCGCGCCAGCGAGGGTTACGGCTTCCGCCTGCGGGTGCCCTCGCTGCGCATCCATCCCGGTGAGAAGATCGCCCTCATCGGGGAGAGCGGTTGTGGCAAGTCCACGCTCCTGGACATGCTCGCCTTCGTGCTTCAGCCCACCCGTTGCGAGCGCTTCGTCTTCCGCGTGGACGAAACCGACCAGGACATCGCCGGGGCTTGGAAGCGCCGCCGCCAGAACCGGCTGGCCGCGCTGCGCCGGCGCCACCTGGGCTATGTGATGCAGACCGGCGGCCTGTTGCCCTACCTCACGGTGCGCGAGAACATCGACCTCTCCCGCCGCATCCTGGGCATGAAGGACGACGGCACCGTGGACAAGCTGGCGCGGGAGTTGGGCCTGGACCGCCATCTCAAAAAATACCCCGCCGACCTGTCCACCGGCGAACGCCAACGGGTGGCCATCGGCCGCGCCCTGGCGCACCGTCCCGCCATCGTCATTGCCGATGAGCCCACCGCCTCGGTGGATCCCTTCGCCGCGGAGCGCATCATGGCGTTGTTCATGGAGATGGTGGAAGAGCGCAACATCACCGTCATCGTCGCCAGCCACGCCTGGCGCCACATCAAGCAGTTGGGATTGCGGCGGTTGGCCCATCACACCCGCCGTTCCAAAGACGGCCGCATGGCCGAAACGGTGGTGAGCGGCTGATGCGCCAGTGGATGCAGACCTTCGCGCTGGCCACCAGGGACTATTTCCACGAGTGGCAGATCTCGGTCTGTTTCGTCCTCGCACTGGCGGCGGTGCTGGGGCCCATGATGGTGCTGTTCGGGCTCAAGTTCGGCATCGTCGGCAGCATGATCGACGAGCTGCGCGAGGATCCCGCCAAGCGGGAGATCCGGCCCGTGGGCAGCGGACGTTACGACGGCGCGTGGATCGAGCGCCTCGCCCGCCGCCGGGACGTGGCCTTCGTGGTGCCGCGGGTGCGCTCCATCGCCGCCACCTTGGAGGTGGCCAGCGACCGCGCGGCGCGCATCCTGCCCCTGGAGGTGATCCCTTCTGCGGAAGGGGATCCGTTGCTGCCGCCGGGCACCGCCGTGCCCGAAGGGTTCGATCGGGTGGTGCTCTCGGCCAGCGCCGCGCGCAAGCTGCAGGTGGGCGTGGGCGACGGTCTCACCGGCAGTCTGGTGCGCCGCTATCAGGGTCGCAAGGAGCGGGTCCATCTCCCCTTGACCGTCGTGGGGGTGGTCCCTGCGCGCGTCTTCGGCCGGGACGCCCTGTTTGCTTCCGTGGCCCTCAACGAGGCGCTCGAGGATTTCCGCGACGGCCATGCCGTGCCCGCCCTGGGTTGGGAGGGCAGCCCGCCGGGGCGGCGCACCTATACCGGCTTCAGGCTCTATGCCCGTTCCATCTACGACGTGGCGGGGCTGGAGGCCGCCTTCGAAAGGCGTGGCATCGAGGTGCGCACCCAGTCGGCGGACATCGCCACGGTGCAGCGCATGGACCAGACCCTCTCCGCCATCTACTGGGCCATCGCCCTCATCGGCCTGGCCGGTTTCTCCCTCTCGCTGGGCGCCAGCCTCTGGGCCAACGTGGATCGCAAGCGTCGAGAGCTGTCGGTGCTCCGGCTGGTGGGGTTCCGCACCGGCGACATCGTCTGGTTTCCGTTGGTGCAGAGCCTCTACACGGCGCTCCTCGGTTGGGCCCTGGCGGTGGCCATCTACCGCGCCGCCGCCTGGGGCATCAACCTGATGCTGGCGCCCCAACTGGACGCCGCTCAGCAGGTTTGCCGCTTGCTGCCGGAGCACTACGCCGTGGCCCTGGGGCTCACCCTCGGGGCCTCGGTATTGGCGGCGATCCTGGCCGGCCTGCGGGCCGCGCGGGTGGAGCCGTCCGAGGGATTGCGGGAACTGTGATGGGGTGGGGCCGGCATGGGGCCTGCGGCGCCGTCGTCGAGCGGCGGGTGACGCCCTGCGGCAAGCGGGCCTCGGGGGGGTAAGGGTGGCGGCGCCGTTCTGGTCCGATCAACTGGCCCGCGGCCTGGAGGCGATGGGGGTGCCTCTCGAAGCGGAGACCCGCCGGCGGCTGCTCGCCTATCTGGACCTGTTGTATCGTTGGAACCGCGCCTACAACCTCACTGCGGTGCGCGATCCGCGGCAGGCGGTTCCGCGCCAGCTTCTGGACAGCCTCTCCATCCTGCCGCTGCTCACCGGCCGCCGTATCCTGGATCTGGGTTCCGGTGGCGGTCTGCCCGGCGTGCCCCTGGCCCTGGCCCGGCCGGAGCTGAGTTTCGTGCTCCTCGACTCCGGCTTGAAGAAGGTCCGGTTTCTGCGCCAGGTGAAGTTGACCCTCGGGTTGGACAACGTGGCGGTGGTGCAGGCGCGGGCCGAGTCGTACCATCCTTCGGCGCCTTTCGATCTCATCGTCAGCCGGGCCTTCGCCCCCCTGGACCGGATGGTGGCGGTGAGCCGCCACCTGCTGGCGCCCGAAGGGGCTTGGCTGGCCATGAAGGGAAAAGCGCCGCAAGCGGAACTGGCGGCCTTGGGCGCCGGCTGGCGTGCCCGGGTGGTTCCGCTCGAGGTGCCGGGAGAGACGGGGGCGCGCCACGCCGTCCGGCTCCAGCGGGCCTGAAGGCTTCGCTGTTCCGGCACCGGGCGGGCTGCTAAACTACCGCCCCCGAAGGCGCAGAACAGGGATTGCATGGCACGCACCATCAGCATCGCCAACCAGAAAGGGGGCGTGGGCAAGACCACCACCGCGGTCAACCTCTCCTCGGCCCTGGCGCGTGCCGGAAAACGGGTGTTGCTGGTCGATCTCGATCCGCAGGGCAACGCCACCACGGGGTGCGGCGTGGACAAGCTGGCGTTGACGCGGTCGAGTTACGATGTGTTGCTCGAAGATCAGCCCATGCGCGACGCCCTCCGACGCAGCGCCGGCGACGAATTCGATCTTCTGCCCACCAACACCGACCTCACGGCGGCCGAAGTCTCGCTGATGAACCACCCCATGCGCGAGCGCCGTCTGTCCCGGGCCCTGGAGCCGCTGCTGGCGGACTATGACTACGTCTTCATCGACTGTCCCCCGTCGCTGAGCATGCTCACCATCAACGCCCTGGTGGCGAGCGATGGGGTGCTGGTGCCGCTTCAGACCGAATACTACGCCCTGGAAGGGCTGACCGGGCTGCTCGCCACCATCGACAAGATCCGCGAGCTCTACAACCCCGGCCTGCGCCTGGAAGGCATCTTGCGCACCATGCACGACCTGCGCAACCGGTTGGCGGCGGAAGTATCGCGCCAACTCATCGACCATTTCGGCGACCGGGTCTTCCGCACCGTCATTCCGCGCAATGTCCGCGTGGCCGAGGCGCCCAGCCACGGCCAACCGGTGCTGCTGTACGACCGGCATTCGCGCGGCGCCCTCAGTTACATGGCGTTGGCCAGCGAAATGCTGCGCCGGCACGCCAGGGAGGCGGAGGCGGCGCGGTCGGGCGCCGGGCATGAACACCACCAATGACAAGGTTCGAACATGGCTAAGAGAGGACTCGGCAGGGGGCTCGACGCCCTTCTCGGCGCCCCGGCGGCGCGTGAAAAGACGCACGCGGAGACGACCGGCGCGCCTTCCATGATCGCCATCGAGCTCATCGAGCGCGGACGTTTCCAGCCCCGCCGCCGTTTCGACGAGGACAAATTGCGGGAGCTGGCCGACTCCATCGCCGCCCAAGGGGTGGTGCAGCCGGTGGTGGTCCGACCGGCGCGCACCGCCGGCCGTTATGAGCTCATCGCCGGTGAGCGCCGTTGGCGGGCCGCCCAGTTGGCCGGCCTGAGCGAGATTCCGGCGGTGATCCGTGAGGCGGACGATCAGGCCGCCATGGCCATGGCCCTCATCGAGAACATCCAGCGGGACGATCTCAATCCCCTCGATCAAGCCCAGGCCTTGCATCGTCTGCTCGAGGAGTTCGGGCTCACCCACCAGCAGATCGCTCAGGCGGTGGGCAAATCGCGCACCACGGTGACCAACCTCATGCGCCTGCTGGAGCTGGAGCCCGATGTCAAGGCGCGAGTGGAGCAGGGTGAGCTGGAGATGGGGCACGCCCGCGCCTTGTTGGCCCTGGAGGGCCTCCAGCAGAGCCGCGCCGCCGAGGAGGTGGCGCGGAAAGGGCTCTCGGTGCGGGAGACCGAGGCTCTGGTGCGCCGCTACAAGGAGCATGGCGGAGAGCCGCAAAAAAAGGCGGCGCGGCCGGTGGAGATGGATCCCGACGTGCGCCGGCTGCTCCAGGAGCTGGGCGAGCGTCTGGGTGCCAAGGTGGATTTGAAGCAGGGCAGCGGCGGCAAGGGGAAGCTGGTGATCAGCTACAACAGCCTCGATGAGCTCGAAGGCATCCTGGCCCACATCCGCTGAGGCGGGTTCATTTTTTCTCTTAATCCCGCCATCTGTTGACCTTATATTCGTGGGTGCTTATAATTGGAAGTCTTTGTAGCGACGGCCTGCATTGGTCCCGAGCGGACGGCATGAAGACCCACGACCGCGCCCGGGCCGCCCGGCTGATTCGTTACCAGTTGTTCCTGTTGCCGCTGTTCGTTGCGGGCGCCTCGGCGTTCGGCGCGACGGCGGCTTGGTCTGCGCTCCTCGGCGGCGCCCTGGCCCTGGCGGCCAATTTGCTGTTCGCGCTGCTGGTGTTCCGGGCCTATCGCGCCCAGGAACCGGGGAGGCTGGCCACGCGAATGTACGCGGCGGAGGCGGTGAAGCTCTTGTTCGTGGGCCTGGCCTTCGCGGCGATCTTCTTGTGGATCCGGCCGCTGAACGTTGCGGCCCTTTTTGTGGCCTTCTTTCTGGTGCAAGTGTTGCCGCCGCTGGTGGCGCACCTGGCCGCGGCCGACCGATGATTGACAGAGGACTGGGTACGGGTTCGAGACGATGGCTTCCGGCGAGACGATCACCTCCAGCGAATACATATCCCACCATCTCACCAACCTGACCTTCGGCCGCTTTCCCGACGGCCATTGGGGGCTGGCCCACAACGCCGAGGAGGCCAAGGCCTTCGGTTTCTGGGCCATCCACCTGGACACGCTGTTCTGGTCCCTCTTGCTGGGCGCCTTTTTCAGTTACTTTTTCTGGAAAGCGGCGAAAAACGCCACCGCCGGGGTGCCCGGCCGGCTCCAGAACTTCGTGGAGATGGTGGTGGAGTTCGTGGACGAGAGCGTGAAGGGCTCCTTCACCGCCCGCAATCCTCTGGTGGCGCCCCTGGCGCTCACCATCTTCGTGTGGGTCTTCCTGATGAACCTCATGGACCTGGTGCCGGTGGACCTCATCCCCTGGCTCTCGGCCAAACTGGGTGTCCACCACATGAAAGTGGTGCCCTCCACCGACCCCAACGTCACCTTCGCCCTGGCTCTGGGCGTGTTCGCCCTCATCATCTACTACAGCATCAAGATCAAGGGCGTGGGGGGCTTCGTCAAGGAGCTCACCGGCATGCCTTTCGAGACCGAGAATCCATTGCTCAAGCCGGTCTTCTTCGTCATCAACCTCTTCCTGGAGGGGGTCAACCTGCTGGCCAAGCCGGTCTCGCTCTCGCTGCGGCTATTCGGCAACATGTATGCCGGAGAGATGATTTTCATTCTCATCGCGCTCATGTACAGTGCCGGTTGGGCGTTGGGCCTGTTCGGGGGCGCCCTGCAGTTCGTCTGGGCGGTGTTCCACATCCTGGTCATCACCCTGCAGGCATTCATCTTCATGACGCTGACCATCGTCTATCTGGACATGGCGCACAGCGAGCACCACTGATTTCCCTTTTCAACCTTCAACTATTGGCATATCGGAAAAACTGGAGACGATCATGGAACAAGCACTGCTGGTTATCGCCGCCGCTCTCATGATGGGCCTTGGGGCCGTGGGCGCCGCCATCGGCATCGGTGTCCTCGGTGGACGCTTCCTGGAGGGGGCCGCCCGTCAACCCGAGCTCATCCCCATGTTGCGCACCCAATTCTTCATCGTCATGGGCTTGACCGACGCGGTGCCCATGATCGCCGTGGGTCTGGGCATGTACGTGCTGTTCGCCTTGGCCGGATGACGGGGCCGAGCACGCATCTTCCGCCAGGTAACGAGGCAACGGGATGAACATCAATCTGACACTCATCGCCCAGCTGGCATCCTTCGCGGTGTTCGTCTGGTTCACCATGAAGTTCGTCTGGCCGCCGCTGCTCAAGGCGCTGGAGGAACGCAAGGCGAAGATCGCCGACGGGCTGGCCGCCGCGGAACGGGGCCACCACGAGAAGGAGCTGGCCGAGAAGGCCGCGAAGGAGAAGCTGCACGAGGCCAAACTGCAGGCCGCCGAGATCGTCGCCCGCGCCGAACGGCGCGCCGCCGAGATCGTGGACGAAGCCAAGGAGCAGGCCCGCGCCGAGGGCGAGCGCATCCTGGCCGCGGCCCGAGCCGAGATCGACCAGGAGCTCAACAAGGCGCGCGAGGCGCTGCGGGCGAAGGTGGGCGAGCTGGCCGTGGCCGGCGCCGAAAAGATCCTGCGCCGGGAGATCGACGCCCAGGCGCACAAAGAGATCCTCGACGAGCTGGCGCGCCAGATCTGAAGGAGCTGAAAGATGGCTGCCGACGCAATCACCATCGCCCGACCCTACGCCGAGGCCGTTTTCGCCCGCGCCCTGGAGACGGGGCGCCTCGCCGAATGGGGCGATCTCCTGGATTTCCTCGCTGCGGTGGTCGCCGACCCCGCGGCGCGCCGCTTCCTCACCCACCCCGTGGTGGAGCGGACGCAGAAGCTCGACCTGCTCCTGGAGGTGGCGGGCGACCGCCTTGACGAAGAGGGGCGCAACCTGGTCCGCCTTCTGGTGGAGAACGACCGCCTCGCCGTCCTGCCCGAGATCGCGCGGCTGTTCCAGCGCATGCGCCACGAACAGGAGGGGCGGCTCGAGGTGCAGGTGGTCTCCGCTTTCGAGCTGGAGACGGCGACGGAGCGGGCGTTGGCCGAGGCCCTCGAGCGGCGGCTGGGCAAGGCGGTCCGGCTCACCACCGAAACCGACCCGGCTCTCATCGGCGGCGTGAGGGTGCGCGCCGGCGATCTGGTCATCGACGGCTCCGTGGCCGGGCAGCTCCAGCGGCTGGCCAATGAACTAGGAATCCAAGGGTAAGCGACATGCAACTCAATCCCTCTGAAATCAGCGAACTGATCAAGAACAAGATCGAGAAGTTCGAAGTCCGCACCGAGGCCCGCAACGAAGGCATCGTCACCTCGGTCTCCGACGGTATCGTGCGCATCCACGGCCTGGAAGAGGCCATGTCCTACGAGATGCTGGAGTTTCCAGGCAACACGTACGGGCTGGCGCTCAACCTGGAGCGCGACTCCGTGGGCGCCGTGGTGTTGGGCGACTACAAGCACATCTCCGAAGGGGACCCGGTCAAGTGCACCGGACGCGTGCTGGAGGTGCCCATCGGCCCCGAGCTTCTCGGCCGGGTGGTGGACGCCCTGGGCAACCCCATGGACGGCAAGGGGCCCATCGAGTGCAAACAGACCGCGCCGGTGGAACAGATCGCGCCGGGCGTCATCTCGCGCAAGTCGGTGGACCAGCCGGTGCAGACCGGCATCAAGGCCATCGACGCCATGGTGCCCATCGGCCGCGGCCAGCGGGAGCTGATCATCGGCGACCGTCAGACCGGCAAGACCGCCATCGCCGTGGACACCATCATCAACCAGAAGGGCACCGGCATCAAATGCATCTATGTGGCGGTGGGGCAGAAGAACTCCACCATCGCCCAGATCATCCGCAAGCTGGAAGAGCACGGCGCCATGGAGCACACCATCATCGTGGCGGCGCCGGCGGCCGAATCGGCGGCCATGCAGTTCCTGGCGCCCTATTCCGGCTGTGCCATGGGCGAGTATTTCCGTGATCGCGGCGAGGACGCTCTCATCATCTATGACGACCTGACCAAGCAGGCCTGGGCCTACCGTCAGGTCTCCTTGTTGCTGCGCCGTCCTCCGGGGCGCGAAGCCTACCCCGGTGACGTCTTCTATCTCCACTCCCGCCTGCTCGAGCGCGCCGCGCGCATCAACGAGGCCGAGGTGGAGAAACGGACCAACGGCGAGGTGAAGGGCAAGACCGGCTCCCTCACCGCCCTGCCCATCATCGAGACCCAGGCGGGCGACGTGTCGGCCTTCGTGCCCACCAACGTCATCTCCATCACCGACGGCCAGATCTTCCTCGAGTCGGACCTGTTCAACGCCGGTATCCGGCCTGCCATCAACGCCGGCCTGTCGGTATCCCGGGTGGGCGGCTCGGCGCAGACCAAGATCATCAAGAAGCTCGGCGGCGGCGTGCGCCTGGCCCTGGCCCAGTACCGCGAGCTGGCGGCCTTCTCCCAGTTCGCCTCCGACCTGGACGAGGCCACCCGCAAGCAGCTCGAGCGCGGCGAGCGGGTCACCGAGCTGATGAAGCAGCCCCAGTACACGCCGCTCTCCATCGCCGAGATGGCCATCTCCCTGTTCGCCGCCAACGAGGGCTACCTCGACGACGTAGAGGCGAAGAAGGTGGTGGACTTCGAGAAGGCGCTGCACGACTACATGAACAGCAGCCACGCCGAGCTGATGGCGAAGGTGAACGAGGAGGCGGACTGGAACGACGAGATCGAGGCGGCCTTCCACGAAGCCCTCAAGGACTTCAAGGTGAATCACACCTGGTAAACGACCCAGCAGAGGTTCCACATGGCAGGCGCCAAAGAGATACGCACCCAGATCGGCTCCATCAAGAACACGCAGAAGATCACGCGTGCCATGGAGATGGTGGCGGCGGCCAAGATGCGCAAGGCGCAGGACCGCATGCTCGCCTCCCGTCCCTATGCCGAGAAGATGCGCGAGGTCATCGGCCACCTGGCTCTGGCCCACCCCGAGCAGAAGCACCCCTTCATGGAGCGGCGCGAGGTGAAGTCGGTGGGGTACATCATCGTCTCCTCCGACCGTGGCCTCTGTGGCGGCCTCAACAACAACCTCTTCCGCTCGCTGGTGAAGGAGGTGAAGGCCCTGCACGACGAGGGGAAAGGCGTGAAATACTGTCTCATCGGCAACAAGGCGGTGGCCTTCTTCAGCCGGGTGGGCGGCGATGTGTTGGCCCAGGCCACCCATCTGGGCGACGCGCCCCACGTCGAGGACCTGGTGGGCACGGTGAAGGTGATGCTCGACGCCTACATGGATGGCGAGGTGGACGAGGTGCGCATCGCCTACAACCGCTTCGTCAACACCATGACCCAGGATCCCACGGTGGAGCAGCTGGTGCCCCTGCCCGAGGCGGACGAGGCCGAACGCGACAAGCTCAAGCACCACTGGGACTACATCTACGAGCCCGACGCCCGCGAGGTGCTGGAGGACCTGCTGGGCCGCTACGTGGAGTCGCTGGTCTACCAGGCGGTGGTGGAGAACGGCGCTTGCGAGCAGTCGGCGCGCATGGTGGCCATGAAGGCGGCCTCGGACAACGCCGGCAGCCTCATCGACGAGCTGGAGCTGGTCTACAACAAGGCGCGCCAGGCGGCCATCACCCAGGAGATCTCCGAGATCGTCAGCGGCGCGTCGGCGGTGTAACGAATTCGAAGCATTGGTTTTGCCGCCTGCGGGCGGCGTGAACAACAGGAAATGAAGAGGATCCGCACATGAGTACGGGTAACGTGGTGGAAATCATCGGCGCCGTGGTGGACGTGAAGTTCCCGCGCGACGCGATGCCGAAGATCTATGACGCACTGAAGATCGAATCCGAGGATCTGGTGCTCGAGGTCCAGCAGCAGCTGGGCGACGGCGTGGTGCGCACCATCGCCATGGGCGCCACCGACGGCCTGAAGCGGGGGCTGGAGGTGGTGAACACCGGCGCGCCCATCAGCGTGCCCGTG
>CAYOJM010000009.1:0-5099 GCA_964404295.1 uncultured Sedimenticola sp.
CCGGAGCAGATCGCCAAAAAGGCGCAGGTGCGCGAGGAAGAGGTGCGCAAGGTGTTGGAGATGCGCAAGGCCAACGGCGTGCTCAACTACGGCGACCGGGTGATCCGCTTTTTCAGGGAGCCCAACTTCGAACCCGTTACCCGTCGCGCCGATGCCGCCGGCTGAGAGCGACCGGAGGGCTCAGAGCATCATGCCGCGCAGCGTGAAATAGAGCAGTGCCGCCATCAGGCCGGAGGCGGGGACGGTGATGATCCAGGCGGCCACGATCTTCATCAAGGCGGATCTTTTCACCAGCTCTCGGCGATAGATCTTCTTGAGCCCCTTGCGCTCTTTCTTGGTCAGCTCGGCTTTCGCCTTCTTCTTCTTTAGTTCGGCCAGCATCCGCCCCTTCTCGTTCACCGATGCGCGGCGGAACTCGTTGAGAAACGCCTCGATCACCTCGTGGTCCTCTCCGGCGTGGTGAGCCTTGATCTCTTCGATCATGCGCGCATAGGACGCCTTCAGGTACTCCCGCAGAAAGCCCACGCCGAACACGGCGCCCACGGCGATGTGGGTGGAGCTGACGGGGAGCCCCAGTTGGGTGGCGATGATCACGGTGATGGCCGCCGCCATGGCGATGGAAAAGGCGCGCATCTGGTCCAGCTCGGTGATTTCGGACCCCACGGTGCGGATCAGGCGCGGCCCGTAGAGCGCCAGGCCGATGGCGATGCCCAGGGCACCCACCATCATCACCCAAAGGGGGATGGCCGCTTTCTTGTGGATGCCGCCTTGGATGATGGCGTCGTTGATGGCCGCCAGAGGGCCCACTGCGTTGGCCACGTCGTTGGCGCCGTGGGCGAAGCTCAAAAGGGCGGCGGCGAAGATGAGGGGGACGGTGAACAGCCGGTTGACCGCGCTCTTTTCGTTCTCCAGGCGGTTGGCCTGGCGGGCGATGAGCGGCCTGACGATCACATAGACCACCACCGCGATCACCAGACCCATTCCCAGGGCGGTGAGGATGTCGGTTTTCCACACCTTTTTCAGCCCTTTGAGGATGAGATAGGAAGAGAAGGCCCAGGTCATCAAGGCCACCAGCACCGGCACCATCCGCTTGGAGGCCTCGATCATGTCGGAACGGTAGGTGATGGTGCGCTTGATCAGGTAGAGAAAGGCGGCGGCGATGAGTCCGCCCAGCACGGGCGAGATCACCCAACTGGCGGCGATGGTGCCCATTTTCGGCCAGTTGGCGATGCCCACGCCGCCGGCGGCGATGCCCGCGCCCAGCACGCCGCCGACGATGGAGTGGGTGGTGGAGACCGGGGCCCCCAGGGCGGTGGCGATGTTGAGCCAGATGGCACCGGCCAGCAGCGCCGCCATCATCAGCCAGATGAAAACATCGGTGTCGTTGATCAGCGCAGGATCGATGATCCCTTTTTTTATGGTGCCCACCACGGTGCCGCCGGCGATGAGGGCGCCGGCGGCTTCGAAGATGGCGGCGATGACGATGGCGCCGGTGAGGGTGAGCGCCCGCGAGCCCACCGCCGGCCCCACGTTGTTGGCCACGTCGTTGGCGCCGATGTTCATGGCCATGTAGCCCCCGATCATGGCCGCGGCGATGAGCATGAGCCCGTTGTGGATCTCGGTGAAACGCATGCCGGCATACATCATGATGCCGAGGATGAACAGAAGTCCGATGCCGAGTCTGAACAGCTCTGGCCGGCCGTGGCTGGCCGCAGTCTCGATCTGGTGGATGTTCTTCAGTTCCACGTTGGGTGCCCTCTGGAAGCCGGCGGGCGCCGGCGGACTCTGGGTGTGAGTGCGCGATTCTATCCCAAAACCGGCAAAGACAGGTGTCGGCCGGGCGGGATGGCCGGCCCGTTCGAAGTGGCGTATAGTCTTTCGTTTCCACCGGCCATCCCGTCGTGTCCATGACCGACCGCTACGCCGTCATCGGCAACCCCATCGAACACAGCCTTTCGCCGCGCATCCACGCCGCCTTCGCCCGACAGACGGGAGAGGAGATCGAATATGGCAGGATCCTGGGAGATCTGGAGCATTTCGAGGAGGATGTGCGTAGATTCTTTGCGGAAGGCGGCAAGGGCCTGAACGTGACCGTGCCCTTCAAAGAGCGCGCATTCCGGCTGGCCGACCGGCTCGGCGAGCGCGCCCGCGCGGCGGGGGCGGTGAATACTCTGGCATTGCAGGCCGACGGAACCCTGCTGGGCGAGAACACCGATGGCGTGGGGCTGGTGCGGGACCTGGCGGTGAACCATGGCTTCCATTTCGCCGGCAGGCGGGTGCTGCTTCTGGGTGCGGGGGGCGCCTCCCGCGGGGTGGCGCGGCCGCTGTTGGAGCAGCGTCCGGCGGAGCTGGTGATCGCCAACCGCACCGCCTCGAAGGCCGAATCCCTGGCGGCCGGGCTGCAGAAGTTGGAGGTGCCGGTGCGCGGGTGTGGGCTGGATGCGCTGGAAGGGGAACGCTTCGATCTCATCGTCAATGGCACCGCGGCCGGCCTTTCCGGGGCGGTGCCCGCCATTCCCGACGGCTGCCTGGCGCCGGGCGGCTGGGTCTATGACATGATGTACGGTTCCGAGCCCACCGCCTTCGTGCGCTGGGGCCTGGCGCATGGCGCCGAAAAGGCGCTGGACGGGCTCGGCATGCTGGTGGAGCAGGCGGCCGAGTCCTTTCTCGTCTGGCGTGGCGTGCGGCCGTTGACCGCGCCCGTCATCGAGCAGCTCAGGCGGGGTGATCCGGCATGACGACCCTCGTCGGAAAACGGTGGCTGCCGTGGGTGGTCCTGGCTCTGCTGTTCGCGGCTTGCAGCGAAAACGGCGAACGTGCCGCGGCCCGGTTCGAACTGTTGGCCCAAGTGCCCGCGGAGACGCCCTATGTGTTTGCGGCCGGCCGCCCCTTGCCCGATGCGGTGAGCCGCCATTTCTTGAAGACGCTGGCGCTGGGGGAGGCGGATCGCGGTATTCGGATCGCGAATCGAGTCGCCCAGGCGAAAGGGCCGGATCAGGCCCGTCCGTGGCGGCTGCTGGCCGCCCTGGAGGCGGAGCTCGAAGGGCGGCTCACGCCCGAGGGGCTGGCCTCTTTGGGTTTTCCTCTTAGCGGTCGCAGCCTGCTCTATGGGCTGGGGCCGCTGCCGGTGCTCTGGCTGGAGATCGAGGATCCGCAACGGGTAGAGGCGCTGCTCGACCGGGTGGAGGCCAGGGCGCAGGAGCCGGCCCAGCGCCTGGAAGCGCAGGGCCTGGCGTACCGGCGCTGGGCCTTCGGCAAGCTGGTGGCGGTGGCGGCGGTGCGAGATCGCTACTTGGTGCTCGCCGTGCTGCCGCAGGCGGCGGAGACGGAACTGCTGCCGTTGGCTCTGGGTCTGATCCGTCCCGAGCGCTCGCTGGCGGACACCGGCGCTTTCCGCGAGTTCGTGGCGGGGCGGGGTTACCAGGGGCATGGTGACGGCTATCTCGATCTGGCTCGCTGGGTGGCCCTGATGCTGGGCGAGGCCGGGGGCGTCAACGCCCGGGTGGCCAAGGCCCTGGGGCTGAAGCCGGCGGTCGCCGGCGAGGCGTGCCGTGAGCTGGCGCGCCACCTGGTCGGGGCCGTGCCGCGCATCGCCGTCGGCTATCTTCAGGCCTCGGAGACGGGTTACACCCTCGAGGCGGCCTTGGAGACCAGCCCGGCCGTGGGCCGCTGGCTCGAGCGGCTGGCGGCGTTCGTCCCCGGTCTGGGCGCCGACGAAGCGGCCATCTTCTCCGTCGGCCTGGCACTGGACCTTCCCACCTTACGGGACGCGCTGCGTGCGGCGTTCAACGACATTCTTGCACGGGGTGAGGGGTGCGAGCATGTGGACGCCGCCGCCCTGACGTCGGCCATGCAGAGCCTGGAATTGGCCTTGAACCCCATGGTGGCCGGCATCAGGGGGGTCAACCTGACGTTGGAAGAGATCGAACTGGACGCCGAGACGCGGGCGCCCCGTTCCGCCCGAGGGCGGCTGCTCATCTCGACGGTGGATCCACGCGGCCTCTTGGGCATGGCCGTGGTGCTCGATCCACGGGTGGCCACCCTCCAGGTTCCGGCCGACGGCACGCCCGTGCTTCTCCCCTTGAGCGGTGTGACCTCGGCGGTGCCGCTGTGGGTGGCCGTCCGCGGAGAAGTCCTCGGTCTGTTCGCCGGGGAGCAGAAGCCGGAGGACGCCGCCCGGCGACTGCAGGCGCCGCCGGCGGACCCCCACCTCCTGTTCGTTCTCGATTACGACGTGGGCAAACTGCTGGCCCGCGTGGGTCCTTCGTTGGAGGAGGCCGTGCAGGGTGCCGCGGGCGCAGAGGCGGAAGAGACACGGGCCTTCTACCGCGCTGTGGAAGAGACGGCCCGCCTCTATCGGCGGATCCGTGTGGAGGTGCTCGGCCTGAAACGGGGGCTGACATTGCGGACCACGGTCCGTTTCGACCCCGAGCCGCCCCGGCCCTGAACCGCGTCGGCAACCGCCCGCCGGACGGGGTTGAAACCGTGCCGGCCGGGCGTATATTGCCGGCATGACCGTTTCCCGGAGACGCGCCATGGACAACCCCTTGCTGGCGGAGGAGGGGCTTCCTCCCTTTTCCCGCATCCGGCCCGAGCATGTGGAGCCGGCCATCGATCACCTGCTGGCGGAGAATCGCGC
This sequence comes from uncultured Sedimenticola sp., assembly GCA_964404295.1. GTDB lineage: Bacteria > Pseudomonadota > Gammaproteobacteria > Chromatiales > Chromatiaceae > Thiolapillus. The sequence goes on from CAYOJM010000009.1 coordinate 4,640, forward strand.
CGGGGTGAAACGCCTGCTGGCGGAGGTGGAACGGCCCGGTTGGCACAACTTCATCGAGCCCCTGGAGGAGATGGAGGAGCGCCTCTCCCGCGCCTGGTCGCCCGTCTCCCACCTCCACGCGGTGATGGACAGCGAGGCGCTGCGCGCCGCCTACAACGCCTGCCTGCCCAAGCTCACCGACTACGGCACCGAGATGGGCCAGAACCGGGCGCTGTTCGAGGCCTACCGTAAGGTGGCGGAGCAGGGGGAGAACCTGGACCGCGCCCAGCGCAAGCTGCTGGAGAACGCCCTGCGCGACTTCCGCCTCTCCGGCGTGGATCTGCCCGAGGAGAAGAAGGCGCGCTTCCGGCAGCTCTCCAGCGAGCTTTCCGAACTCACCACCCGCTTCGAGGAGAACCTGCTGGACGCCACCAACGCCTGGGAGAAGCGGGTCACCGACGAGGCGGAGCTGGCGGGCCTG
>CAYOJM010000010.1:0-13748 GCA_964404295.1 uncultured Sedimenticola sp.
GACAAGCTGCAGAAGCGGGCGGCGCGGGTCGGCTTCGACTGGCCCGACGCCCAGACCTGCCTGCCCAAGGTGGAGGAGGAGCTGGAGGAGCTCCAGGAGGCCATGGCCTCGGGCGACCGCAAGGGGCTGGTGCACGAGGCGGGCGACCTGCTCTTCGCCGTGGTCAACCTGGTCCGCCTCCTCGGCCTGGACCCGGAGCAGGTGCTGCGTCGGGCCAACGACCGTTTCGAGCTGCGTTTTCGCACCATGGAGCGGCGGCTGGAGGAGACGGGAACCGATCCCCGCGAACTGGACCTGGACGCCTGGGAGGCGGCCTGGCTGAAAGCCAAGGCGGAGGTGAAGGAGATTGAGTGAATCCAGCGGTTATCTGCGCCACGTTCGCGCTTGCAATCCGCCGGTGACCGAACCCTTTCTTCCCTGGTGGATCGAAGGGCAGGTCGTGGGTTGGGTGCGTCCCGGCCTGGCGCGGGCGTTGCAAGGGCTGACGACGGTGTTCGAAGTCTTGCCGGACCGGATCGAGCTGGCGTCCGGCCTGGACGATTTCGACAGCCGGAGCCAGGCGCTGGCCGAGGCGGGCGAGCGTCTGGCCGAGCTGGGGCTGGTGACGCCGCCCATGGGCGAGCTCTATCCGGTCACCGCCGGCGGGCGCGAGGCGGCATTGTGCGTGATGGACCGGGCGGTGGCGGCCCATTTCGGGGTGCGCACCTTCGGACAACATCTGAACGGCTATGTGCGCGACGGCGGTCGCCTGCTCATGTGGGTCGGCCGGCGCGCCCGTGACCGGCTGGTTTATCCCGGACGGTTGGATCAGTTGGTGGCCGGGGGGCTTCCCTGGGGGGTGGGCCTGGAAGAGAACTTGCTCAAGGAGTGTCGCGAAGAGGCCGACATCCCGCCGGAACTGGCCCGCAAGGCGGTGCCCGTGGGTGTGGTGAGTTACAATAGGGTGGCCGAGCGGGGGTTCCGTCCCGATTTGCTTTATTGTTACGACTTGGAACTTCCTGCAGGCTTCACCCCTCGAAACACGGATGGTGAGGTGGAATCCTTCCAGCTTCTGCCGTTGGAGGAGGTGGCCCGCCGGGTTCGCGAGACGGACGAATTCAAGCTCAACTGTAACCTGGTGGTCATCGACTTTCTCATCCGGCACGGGTTTCTGGGGCCGGAACATCCGGAATATCTGCAGCTGAACCTGGGACTGCGGCGCCCGCCGGGGCGGATGTCCGCGACCGGGAACCAAGAGTCATGATGAAACGCACGATCCTGCTCGTCCTGTCACTGCTGTGGGGCCTTGGGGCGCTCACGGGCCCGGCGCTGGCCCTGGTGAAAGAGGTGCCGTTGGAGGCGCTCAAGCCCGACCGGCGCCACCGCCAGACCGCCCTCATCGTCAACCAGGTCTTGCAGAAATACCACTATCGCAAGGTGGAGCTCGACGACCGCCTTTCGGAACAGATCTTCGAAAAATACCTCGAGTCGCTGGACCCCAACAAAAGCTTCTTCACCCGTAAGGACATCGAGGAGTTCGCCAAATACCGCCACAAGCTGGACGAAGCCATCGCCCACGGCTGGCTGGAGCCCGCCTTCGAGATCTTCCGCCGCTTCCGGCAGCGGGTGGATCAGCAAGTGGATTGGGCGCTCGAACTGCTCGAACGCGACGCATTCGATTTCACCCGCGAGGAGCGCTATCGCTACGACCGCGAGGAGGCCGACTGGGCGGAAGACGAAGCGGCCCTCAAGGAGCTGTGGCGCAAGCGGGTGAAGAACGACATCCTCAATCTGCGTCTTGCCGGCAAAGACGAAGAAAAGATCCGGGAGACCCTGGAAAAGCGGTACCGCACCCTGCGCCGGCGGGTGCATCAGCTCGACGCCGACGAAGTGTTCCAGAGCTTCCTCAACGCCTACACCCTCAGCATCGAACCCCATACCGCCTACATGTCGCCCGAGCGGTCGGAGAACTTCGACATCTCCATGCGCCTGTCGTTGCAAGGCATCGGGGCGGTGCTGGCGAGCAAGGACGAATACACCGAGGTGCAGAAGATCGTGCCCGGTGGCCCGGCCGACAAGAGCGGTCAGCTCAAGCCGGGCGATCGCATCGTCGGTGTCGCCCAGGGGCGCACCGGTGAGATGGAAGACGTCGTCGGCTGGCCGTTGCAGGACGTGGTGGAGAAGATCCGCGGCCCCAAGGGCACGGTGGTGCGCCTGCAGGTGTTGCCCCGCGAGGCGGGCGCCCACGGAAAGGTGAAGGAGATCTCCATCGTCCGCGACCAGATCAAGCTGGAGGATCAGGCCGCCAAGTCCAAGATCATCGAAGTGGACGGCATGCGTTTCGGCGTCATCGAGCTGCCCGCGTTCTATCGTGACTTCCGCGGCCAGGCCGCCGGGCGTCGCGATTTTCGCAGCACCACCCGTGATGTGCGCAAGCTGCTCGCCGAGCTGGAAAAGGAAAAGGTCGACGGCATCATCGTGGATCTGCGCAACAACGGCGGCGGCTCCCTCACCGAGGCCATCGAGCTGACCGGATTGTTCATCCCTCACGGCCCGGTCGTGCAGGTGAAGGACTCACGCGGTCGGGTGGATGTGGAGCGCGACACCGATCCACAGACCGTCTATACCGGCCCGTTGGCCGTCCTGGTGAATCGCAACAGCGCTTCCGCCTCGGAGATCTTCGCCGCCGCCATCCAGGACTACGGCCGCGGTCTGGTCATCGGCGAGCCCACCTTCGGCAAGGGCACCGTCCAGACGCTGGTGGAACTGGGCCAGTTTTCGCGGGACAAGGAGGACATCGGCCGTTTGCGGCTCACCATCGCCCAGTTCTTCCGGGTGGAAGGGGGTAGCACCCAGAACCGGGGCGTGGTGCCGGACGTCTTGCTGACCACGCCTGCGGAGGACGACGAACATGGCGAACGGGCGCTGGACAACGCCCTGCCGTGGACCCGAATCGACGCGGTGGATCACGATCGCCTTGGAAAGGTGGAGGCGTCGATGCTCCAGCGCCGCCACGATCAACGGGCGGCTCGAGATCCGGGGTTCCGATATCTGGAAGAGCAGAGGCGGGAGCTGGAACGCATGCGTCGGGAGAAGGAGGTCTCCTTGGTGGAGAGCGAGCGCCGCAAAATGTGGGAAGAGCGGGAGAAGCGGGCGTTGGAACGGCGTAACCGCCTGCGGGCGGCTCGCGGGCTGGAGCCGCTGGAGAAACTGGATCACGACGACGAGGACCGTTTCGACGACGAGGAAGAGGATCCCGAAGGCATCCAGCGCATCTGGCAGGAGGAGGCGGCCCGCATCCTCGCCGACTACATCCGCCAGCAGCGTCCCGTGACCGCCCAGAAAGAGTGACGCCGTGCCGGACGCCGCGCCCCGGGTGGACGATCTTCTCGAACGGCTGGAGCGCCACGGCGATCCGGGCCTGCTGGTTCGGGGCCGGGTGGGGCTCGAAAAGGAGAGCCTGCGGGTGGCCCGCAATGGTGGCATCGCTCAGACGCCCCATCCCGCCGCTTTGGGTTCGCCTTTGACCCATCCTTGGATCACCACCGACTACTCCGAAGCGCTGCTGGAGTTCGTCACCCCCCCTTTCGATGATTTCCGTGAGGCGCTCCACTGCCTGCGCGGCCTGCACCGCTACGTGCACGAACATCTGGGCGAGGAGATCCTGTGGGCCACCAGCATGCCCTGCATCCTGGCCGGAGAGAAGAGCATTCCCATCGCCCGTTACGGCCGTTCCAATCCGGGACGGATGAAACATGTCTATCGGGTCGGGTTGGGCTATCGTTATGGTCGTGTGATGCAGGTCATCGCCGGGGTCCACTTCAATTTCTCCCTGGACGAGGCCTTTTGGCCCATGTTTCGGGAGGTGACCGGGGAGGATGGGTCCCTCCGCTCGTTTCGTGACGCCCGTTACATGGGGTTGGTGCGCAATCTCCAGCGGTTCGGATGGTTGGTGCCTTATCTCTTCGGCGCTTCGCCGGCGGTGTGCAAATCCTTTTTCACCGACAAGGAGCCTGATCTTCTGGTGTTCGACGACACCACCTACTATGAGCCTTTCGCCACCTCGTTGCGCATGGGCGACATCGGCTACCAGAACCGGAAGGAGGAAGGGATCGGTGTCAAAGCCTGTTACGACACCTTGTCGGACTATGTCCATAGCCTGGCCTGCGCCACCCGAACCCCTTGCCCCGCCTGGGAAGCCATCGGCGTCAAGGTGGACGGCGAATATCGTCAGTTGTCGGCCTGCCAGTTGCAGATCGAAAACGAATACTACAGCTCCGTGCGGCCCAAACAGGTGCCCGAAGCGATGGAGACCCCGAGCCGTGCCCTCTTGGAACGGGGCATCCGCTACGTCGAATTGCGCTCCCTCGACGTGAACGCCTACCACCCCCTGGGCATCGATGAAGAGCAGGTGCGCTTCCTGCATCTGTTCTTCCTCTATTGCCTGTTGCGTCGCAGCGCGCCCATAGACGCCCGCGAGCGCAAGGAGATCGACCGCAACCTGTTGTGGGTGGCCCACCAGGGCCGCGATCCGCAGCTCAAGCTCCAGCGCGGTGGGCGCGCGGTTCTGTTTTGCGATTGGGCGAGAGAGCTGCTCGACGCCATGGCTCCAGTGGCCGAATTGGCGGCCCGCCATGCCGGAGACGACGGCTACCGCCACGCGCTGGAAGCGCAGCAAGCGAAAGTGGCGGATCCCGAACTGACGCCTTCCGGCCGCATGTTGCGGGAGATGCGGGAGCGGGGTGAAGGGTTCTACGAGTTCGCCCACCGCCTCTCCCGCGAGCAGTGGCGTTTTTTCGAAGCCTACGATCTGGATCCGGAATTCCGGGCGCGGCTGGACCGCATGGCGGAAGAGTCCCACGCAAGGCAGGCCCATATGGAAGCGGCAGAAGACGAACCTTTCGATCACTATCTGGCGCGCTATTTCGCCGGCCAGGTGGACGGTTGCAGGGAGACCGGGGCCGCCTCGTGAGCCGCTGGTGGCGGGATGCGTTACGGTGGATTCCGGTGGTGCTGTCCTGCTTCGCGGCCGGCTGCGTGCAGATTCCGGGGGCGCTTCAGCTTGCACAGAACGGGGCGCTGGTGGACGGCTGCACGTCACCGCCGGGCCCGACGGCGGAAGGAACGGGGCTCGATCCCGCCGGTTTCACCCTGGTGAGCTGGAATCTGCACAAAGGCGCTCGAGACGGATGGCGTCGTGATCTGGAGCGCCTTCGGGCGGAAGCCGACCTGCTGCTGATCCAAGAGAGCCACCTCACGCCGAAGATGCTCCGTTGGCTGTCCGCTTCCGGTCTGGAGTGGACCATGGCTCACGCCTTCAGCTACAAGGGCTATTGGACCGGTGTTCTGACCGGCGCGCGGGTGCCCCAGCAGGCGCCTTGCATGCAGCGCACCGCTGAACCCTGGCTGCGATTGCCCAAGACCACCCTCATCAGTTACTTTCCCCTGAAAGGCGTGCGGGCCCGGTTGCTGGTGGTGAACCTTCACGGCATCAATTTCAGCTTCGGCGCCTCGGCGCTGGCGGCGCAACTGGCAGCGCTCGAGCCGGTGATCGCCGCTCATCACGGCCCGGTGATCCTGGCGGGGGACATGAACACCTGGAGCCTCGACCGGAAGCGTGTGCTGCAAGCGCTGGCCCGGCGTCAGGGGTTGCGACCGGTGCCGTTCGTCGAAGCCTCCCGGCATCTGGGGCGCCGGGTGGATCACGTCTATTACCGCGGGTTGCGCTTGCACCGGTTCCGGGTGGAACGGGTCACGTCTTCCGACCACCATCCGCTCATCGCCACTTTCGGGTATTCACGATCATGAAGACGTTTGTCGTGTTGTCGATCCTCGCTCTCGTCGCTCTCCCGGTTTGGGGCGAGCAGCATGATGCCGAGATCGAACATCTGCTGGAGTTCATTGAACGGGCCGACTGCCGTTTCGATCGCAACGGCACCCTTTACGACGGTCCCGAAGCACGGGCCCATATCGAACGGAAATATGCCCACCTCCGGGACCGTATCCGTAATGCTGAGGCGTTCATCCGTTACGCCGCCAGTGAAAGCAGCTTCAGTGGACGCAAATATCGGGTGCTTTGTGGTGGACGTGAGTTCTTCGCTGGGGCGTGGTTGGAGGCGGAGCTGATCCGTTACCGGAAAACACGCAAGGCGGCCGAGGGGGAGGCCGAAAGATGAACCTGGACCATGAGCGCGGCGCGGCGGCCGTCATCGACCCCTGGGGCTCACCCGAAGCGGTGAAGAAGGAGCGCCACGTGGCGCGGTTCCTGGAACGGGAGTATCGGGCGGCGTTCGAACAGGGCGCCACCTTGGCCGAGTTGGGGATCTCCGCCACGTCCGGCCCCATGTGGGAGGAGACCGATGCCCTCATCGAAACCCATTACGATGAACGCATCGAATTTTTCCAAACCTTTCTGGACCGCGACTACCTGGCCTATTCCATGGCCTGGTGGGGAGAAACGGCGGACGAGGCCGAGGCGGCCGACATCACTTTGGAAGCGGCGCAAAAGGCCAAATTCGATCTCATTTGCGAACGCGCCGAGATCCGTGGCGACGAACGCATACTCAATATCGGGTGCGGTTTCGGTTCGTTCGAAAAATATCTTCTGGCACGTCATCCGGACGTCAGTGTCACCGCCATCACGCCCAGCCGAGTGCAGGCGGCCCACCTGCGCACGGCGCTGGACGATCCCGGGTCACCCTTGACGCCGGACAATTTCAGGCTCCTGCAAACCGATTTCACCGCCTTGTCCGCCGAGGATGTGACGCCGGGGAGTTTCGATCTGGTGATCTCCATCGGTGTGGTGGAGCATTTGAAGAACATGTCGGCTTTCAACGAGAAGATCGCTTGGCTCCTCAAGCCCGGTGGCCGCAGCTTCCACCATTTCATCGTCTCGAAGATGGTCATCCCCCAGTTTCTGGATGCCCGAAAGTCGCTCATCGGCGCCTATTTTCCTGGCGGGCGCATCTGGCCTTTCGACGAGTTTCCGCGCCACGATCGGGACCTGCATTTCGAAACCGGGTGGTTCCTCAATGGCATGAACTACTGGCGGACCCTGGATGAGTGGCACCGCCGATTCTGGGCCGGCAGAGCGGCGCTGGAGCAGCGGATGACGCCGCAAAGGCTGCGCCACTGGAACGATTACTTCATTTTGTGCAAGGCTTGTTTCCTGCCTGGACGGGGGAGCTGGTTCGGCAACGGCCATTACCGCTTCCGCAAACCCTGCTGAAGTTCAAGGCGCGCGTGCCAGGAGAAGCACGGCGTTGAGACCCCCGAAGGCGAACGCGTTGCTCAGGGCGCACTCCACTTCGACCCGGACCGGCCGGTTGGGGATGTAGTCGAGGTCGCACTCCGGATCCGCCGTGGTGAAATGGGCGGTGGGCGGCAGGATGCCGGTCTTGAGCGCCTTGACCGTGGCCACCAGTTCGATCGCACCTGCCGCGCCGAGCGCATGGCCGTGCATCGACTTGGTGGATGAGATCTTGAGATGTTCGGCGTGAGCGCCGAAGACCTCGCGGATGGCGCGGGTTTCCGAAGGGTCGTTCAGCCGGGTGCCGGTGCCATGGGCATTGATGTACCCCACGGCCTCGGGAGGGCGATCGGCATCCTCCAAGGCCGCGCGCATGGCGCGTGTCGCGCCTTTGCTGTCCGGGTCGGTGATGTGGGCGGCGTCCGCGCTCATGCCGACGCCGAGCAGCAGCGCGTGGATCCGCGCACCCCGTGCCTGGGCCGATTCCACCGACTCCAGCACCACCATGCCGGCCCCTTCGCCCAACACCATGCCTTTGCGGTCGGCGCAAAACGGGCGGCAGGTGTCCGGCGCCACCACCCGCAGCGCTTCCCAAGACTTGAGCAGCCCGTAGGTGAAAGGGGCGTCCGTGCCTCCCGCCAAGGCGCGTTCCACCAGACCGGATCGGACCATCAGCGCCGCCTGGGCGATGGCGTGGTGGGCCGAGGCGCAAGCGCTGGCCACGGTGAAGGAAGGGCCGCGAATGCCCAATGCCATGCTCACCTGGCTGCTCGCCGCCGACGGCATGCCGCGGGGAATGGTGAAAGGATGGACCCGGGATTTGCCGTCTTGATACAGCCTTTGGTAGGTGAGCTCGTCAGTCTCCTTGCCGCCGCAGCCGCTGCCCACCACCGCGGCCATGGCCTCGATCTGCTCCGGCTCGAGTCCGGCGTCGGCCGCCGCTTCCCGGGCCGCCACCAGGGCGAACTGGCTGTGCCGGTCGAGAAGCCCGAGCCGAGCGGGTTCGAAGTGTGCTGCCGGATCGAAGTCGGCCACCTGAGCCGCCGGCATGGGCTTGAGATCGGTTTCCTCGAAACCCGACAGCGGGGCGATGGCGGAACGCCCTTCGGCCATGGCGGACCAGGTCGCCGCCACGCCCGCCCCAAGGGGGGAGATGCAGCCCATGCCGGTGATGGCGATGGGCTTCATGTGGCTTTTTCCGCCAGCAGCCGCTCCACACCCTCGACGATGTCGCCCACGGTGCGCAACTGCTTCAGCGCCTCGTTGGGCACTTCGACCCCGTATTTGTCCTCGATATCGAACACCAGAGAGATGGCGTCCAAGGAGGTGATGCCCAGCTCCTCCAGAGTGGCGTCGAGGCGGATCTCCTCCAAACTCAGCATTTTCTGACGTGCAATGGATTCTTTGAGGGTCTGTTCGATGTCGGATTTCATGTTTTGTGTCGGTAACTCCGAGATGGAAGAAGTCGAAAAAGTCGCCTACGTTTTAATGGTTGGCGTGGCCCACCGGCAACGGGCTGCCACGTCAATTTTCCAACGCTGAATGCTGCTCAAGTGACGTCTTTTGGCATTCAAAGCGTTTCCGAATACCTTAGGAAGGTTTTGCAGGATCCAATTTTTTCTGTTGAAACAGCATGATACCAGGAATGGCCGGAGTGGTCCGATATTTGCTTGCCACAAGGGGCCGGGACACTTGAGCTGAACGATGATGAGTAAATCAGAACACGTTCCTCGTCGCAATGAAAGGGACTGGGTGAGCAGGGTGCTCGGTCCCGAGGGGAGTGCCATCCGCAGCGAACGGGAGCAGGGGCTCCTCCGGTTCTTCATTGCTGGATCCGGTTTTTTATACCTGTGGTGGCGTTTGGACCCATACACCTCGGCCGGAAGGGCAGGGTGGACCGATGCGGTGTATGTATTCGCCGTCATCTTCGTCTTGGCGGCAGGGATTTTGATATCCACCTATTTGCGTCCGCAAAGCGCCCATGTGCGCAAGTTTTTCAGCATCGTTGTCGATGTTTTTGCCGTTTCTTTTGTCTTGGCCGTATATGGAGAGACTGCTGCGCCGTGGTTCCCCGTCTATCTGTGGGTGATATTCGGCAATACCCTCAGATACGGCACCTTCTACCTTTACCTCTCCAGCTTGCTGTCGGTGTTGGGGTTCGGCGCCGTCTTGTATTTGTCCGAGTATTGGCATGAAAACGTGGCGATGGGGATTGGCTTGTTGATTTCCCTCATCGTTCTGCCCGGTTATGCGGCTGCGTTGGCGCAGCGATTGCGCAATGCCCAACTCGCTGCTGAACGAGCCAATCAGGCCAAGAGCCAATTTCTTGCCAAAATGAGTCATGAGATCCGCACCCCTCTCAACGGCATCATCGGGGCCGCTGAGCTGCTGGCCGAACGCAAGCTGGCGCGGGACGATCGCCAGCTGGTCAACATCATCAACCGGTCGGGCAATCTCCTGCTGGAACTCATCAACAACGTGCTGGATCTGTCCAAGATCGAAGCCGACAAGTTGATGTGCCAAACGGCGCCTTTCGATCTGCACGAGTTCATGAACCAGGTGGCGGAGATGATGGCATTGCAGGCGGAGAAGAAAGATCTGAAACTGCTGTGCAGCATCGATCCCCGCATTCCCCACCGTCTCGTGGGCGATGAGAATCATCTCGAGCAGGTGATGGTGAACCTGGTGGCCAATGGCATCAAGTTCACCCACCTGGGCGAGGTGGAATTGCGGTGCATGTACGCCGGCCTGGATGAGGGCCGGGTCCAGGTTCAGTTCAGCGTGAGGGACACCGGCATCGGTATCCGGCCGGAAAAGCAAAAAGTGATTATGGAACCGTTCATGCAGGCCGACACGAGTACATCGCGCCGCTATGGCGGGACCGGATTGGGTACCGCCATCGCTCGAGAGCTGGTGCGCCTCATGGGAGGGGAGCTGATGCTCGAGAGCACGCCGGGCCAAGGCACCACCTTCTTTTTCACGCTCTCTCTGGATCTGGCGGAGGACGTCGATCGGCCCGAGCCACTGCCCATTGCCGGGCGTTCGGTGTTGGTGCTGTTCACTGATCCTGGTGTTGGCGCACGTTACTCACAGCGGATGCAGGGTTGGAATCTGGATCTGGTGGAGGCTCGGGATGTGGCCGATGCCGGTCGGCTGCTGCGCCGTGCTTTCTATGACTATTCGCCGGTAGAAGCCTTGGTGGTGGAAGCGGGCTTGGCGACGGAGGTGGAGTCCGCTCTGAAGCGGTGGTGCCGAGAGGGACTTGTGGCGGAGCGGGTACCCCTCATCTTGGTGGACGAGACGGCCGGTGAGCTGCCGCCCGAAGCGCGGGTGCTGGATCGCCGCATTCGGGTGGTTTGCGAGCTGGAACTCTATCGTGCGCTCCACTCTGTGGCTCTTCCTTCCGTTCCGGGCGAAGGTCTGTTCGAAGGGTTTCAGGAGGAGGGAGCCCCTCTGCATGTGCTCGTTGCCGACGACAATCCCACCAACCGACTCATCCTCTCGTCCATGCTGCGCAATGCCGGTCACCAGGTGACCGAGGCGGCCAGTGGGGAAGAGTTCCTTCAGAAGGTGGAGGAGGGGGATTACGACCTGGCCTTGTTGGACATGCACATGCCCGACCTCAATGGCCTGGAGGCTTTCCGGCTCTACCGTTTCGCCCATGCGGGCGAAGAGACCATACCGGTCATCATGGTCACCACGGATGCCACGGAGGCCGCCCGCACCGCTTGCGAAGAGGCCGGGGTCGATCGTCTGCTCACGAAGCCGGTGAGTGCGGTGGCGCTGTTCCAGGCCATCGAAGCGTTGGGCATCGGCGCCAGCCATGTGGCGTTGGAGCCCGATGCGGCAGTTTCGGCGGTTGCCCTGGAGGAGGTGCCCCTGGTGGACGAGGAGAAGGTGGAAGAGCTGCTCATGCTGGATGCCGGCACCGAGCTGGTGGCGCGCATTTTGGAGTGTTTCAACGAGGATGCCCAGGCCATGATGGACCGCCTGCGCCGGGCGGCGCACAGCGGCGATGTCGAAACCCTGCGTGAAGTGGCGCACGATCTGCGGGGCAGTGCCGGAAACCTCGGCTTGGCGCGATTGCGGTTGGCGGCCGAGCAGTTCGAGCGGATGCCGGACGAAACGTTCGTCGCTTCGGCGAAGGAGCAGTTGGAAGCCCTCGAGGTGCTGCTCGGGGCATCCACGGCGGCGTTGGCCACCCGCTTCGGCTTGGGCCGGCCGCGGCCCAAGTTGCGGGTGGTGAACTGAATCGGATCAGGCGCGCAGTCGCGCCACCCTTCGCGCGTCCTTTTCCGGCCACCGGCGCTGCTGGGCCTTGAGCAGGTAGCGCATCATGGAAAGGTTTTTGGGTCCCAGGGCCAGAGCGGTTTCCACCCACAGGTCCACCGATTGCACCAGTGCTTCGCGTGAGATGGGGGTATGGGCGTTGAACAGGGCATCCACCGCCGCGTATCCTCCCTCACGGTCGCGCCGCCGGTCGATATAGTGGTTCAACAGCTCATGGGCGTGGCCGTCTTCCGCCAGATAATCCACCACGCCCATTTCATGGAGCTCTTCCGCCGTGTAGATTCGGCCACTGGTGATCATGCGCCGGGCGAGGGCCGGTTCGATGCGACGCGCCAGGAGCTGGAAGGCCCCCATGCCGGGAAAGAGCCCGAACTGCAGTTCGGGAAAGCCGAAACGGGCGCGGCGTTCGGCGATGAGCACGTCGGCGCCCAAGGCTGTTTCGAACCCGCCCCCCAAGGCCTCTCCTTCCACCACGGAGATGGAGCACAAGCGGCTCAGCTTCCCATGGAGGTTGTGGTGGAGCAGCTCTACGCAGGTCCGGGCATATTGGGTGAGCGCCTTCCGGTCTCGACGCTCGATGAGTGACAGGAACAGTTCCAGGTCCCCACCGAGAGAGAACACCCCGGCTTTCTTCGAACTCACCACCAGGTATCGCAGGGACGCCCGGCCATCGGCGCTGCGCTCCTGCAGGTGATGGATGAGCCGCTGCGCGGTGGAAAAATCTTCGATGAGCCGCCTCGTCATGACCGGGCGGCCCGGATGCAGAAAACGGATGTGCGCCACCCGCCGGTGCGGATCGACTTGAAGTTCCAGCGTATCCATCGGCAGGCGGTCGTCGATCATACGGATCACTGTGCTCCCCCCTTCGCGCCGTTTCGACCGGACCGTCGTCCAAAAGGGATCATAATTCAAATTGATGGCCGTTGTCGAAAAACCTATGGGCGTTGCCGGCCGGCCCCGGTTTTATGGCTACAATTGGCTTCATGACCCTGAACGAACTCAAATACATCGTGGCGGTGGCGCGGGCCCGCCATTTTGGACGGGCGGCCGAAGCCTGTTTCATCAGCCAACCCACCCTGAGCGTGGCGGTCAAGAAACTGGAACGCGAGCTGGGAGTCGAGCTGTTCGAACGGCGCCAGGGCGAGGTGACCCTCACCCCCGTGGGGGAACAGGTGGTGGCCCAGGCCCAGCGGGTGCTGGAGGAGGCCGGCCGCATCCAGGAGATCGTGCAGCAAGGGCGGGATCCTTTGGCGGCTCCGTTGCGGGTGGGTGCCATCTACACCATCGGCCCCTATCTGTTCCCGCCCCTGGTGGGAAAGCTGGCGGACACCGCGCCGCAAATGCCGCTCATCATCGAGGAAAACTATACCCACGTTCTGGCCGAAAAGCTCAAGCAGGGGGAAGTGGACGCCATCATCATCTCGCTGCCGTTCGAGGAGCATGGAGTGCTCACCGTGCCCCTCTACGAAGAGCCTTTCGTGGCGCTGGTTCCCTCCTCCCACCCCCTCAACGAGAAAGAGACGGTGGGCATCGACGAGCTGGCCAGGGAGAACGTGCTCCTGCTCGGTTCCGGTCACTGTTTCAGGGATCAGGTGTTGGAGGTCTGTCCCGATTGCCTGCGCAAAAGGAGCACGGGAGAAGCCGGCCCCTTGGCCGATTTCGAAGGCAGTTCGTTGGAGACCATTCGCTACATGGTGGCCAGCGGCATGGGGGTGACCATCCTTCCGTGCACCGCCGCCGGGGCCGACCGTTTCTCCCAGCGGTTGGTGAGCATCAAGCGGTTTTCGGGGAAGCAGCCCAGCCGTACCGTGGCTTTGGCCTGGCGCAAGAGCTTTCCCCGCCCTCAGGCCATCGATGTGCTGCGTGAGGCGGTGGCCGCCACCGGTCTGAGCTGCGTCCGCTTCTTGAACTGACCCCTTTTCGCCGCCATCTTGTTGCCGAGCCTTGGATGTCGGCTCCGGCCGCTTCGCGGCCTCCGCGCTCGATAGAAAATATCTATCGACAGGATAGGGACAAACAATTTCTATTATTCATCCGTCGTCACTATAGTTCCCAACGAGGACGGCGAGGGCCGTTCCCGCAAGGAGTGAAACAGGGCCGACCGGCCCATGAGTTCCACTGGTTAACCACGTGAAAAGGAGAAAAGCGACATGTCACTGAAAGGTTCCAAGACCGAGCAAAACCTCAAAGACGCCTTCGCGGGCGAGTCCCAGGCCAACCGCCGCTACCT
>CAYOJM010000011.1:0-2819 GCA_964404295.1 uncultured Sedimenticola sp.
CACAGAGGACACGGAGGAATCGGATGCTGGACCGGCCAAACTTCCCCTCTCTGTGCCTTCCCCGCCTTCGTGGTTCCCTTCTACGAGTCGTAGGCCGGACGAGGCCGCGCAGCGGCCGACTCCGGCAACAACCCACAGGCCAACCGCCCGCGTCGGCCTCCGGCCTCGGCGGACCTGCGCAGCCTGTGGTGCCCCCCGGGAGTTCCCTTCAGGGAAGGCGCGACAGCACCGCCTCCACTTTCTCCTCGGTGATCGGAAAGGCGATGGCCTCCCAGACGGGGAAACGGGCGCGGAAGGCTTCGAAGGGACCTTCGTGTTCTTTTGGATAGAAAACCAACAGCTTCACTCCGGGATGGCGTTGCAACACGGCACCCAGGGTCTCCAGGTTGGAGCTTCGGTCGCGGAAGTCGGTCTGGTGGTTGTATTCGGCGACGACGACGTCGGGCACCTGCTTCTTCAACCACATGCGCGCCTTGCGCTGGGAGGTGACCCAGTCCACATCAAATCCGAGCCGCTGGTACAGCGGGATGAGGTTGGGGTAGCCGCCCAGTTCGACGACGGCCAACAGCCGACGCCGATTCATCGGGCCGCCCCCAGGCAGCGCCGCTCCACGTGTTCACGGATGGGTCCCGCGGCCTCGGCGCCGTACCGGGCATGAAGCGCCAACAGTTCGTGGGCCAATCGGCCCCAGAAGCGCCGCCCTTCGGCAGCCAAGGCACGCAGCGCCGAAAGATCGCCGCTGTCGCGCCACTCGGCATAGGCGGCCTGAAGCCGTGGATGGAGGTGGCGCCTCATGCCATTGAGATTGCCCACGTAAAAATGGATCGAAGCCGACGCGCCCCGGTCGAGCAGGAAAGGCAAAGTGCGCAGCGCGTCCGCCAGATGATCTCTCACCGCCCGCGCCATCAGCTCGGCAGGCGTCAGCGCCAAGTCCGACACCATGCAGTTCCACGCCTCCCCCAATGCGCGGCCGGCCTCGAACTCTCCCAACTCGTGTTCACGCGCGGCGGCCAGCTCGACGTCGGTCATCCGCTCCAACGCGGCTTCGGGATCGCCGTCGAAACCGTGATGGGCGAAAGCCCGACCCAACGCATTGTCGGGACGTTTCCACGCCCAGGTTTCGTATTTCTCCCAAAGGTAGCGGCGAAGAGCCTCTCTGCGCAGGAAAACCCCGCCCTCCCCCACCATGGCCGGCGGGGCATCGAGGCAGCGGGCGTACTCCCGCCCGCACAGATGCAAAGTGCATGCGTCCTCCCCCTCGCGCCGCAGCAACTCCGCCAGGAAGAAGTGGGCGCCGGACCCGCTCACGAAGCCGGCGCTGTAGACGGCGCCCAACGGCGCCAGCGCCTCGTTGATCCCCCGCACGTCGAATGGGTCATAACACCGTCCACCGATTTCGATGGGCCGGTAGTCGGCCTCGGCCAACGACGCCCACAGCGCCTCGCGCGCTTGCAGCCACTCTCCAAGAGCCGCGCTGGGCAAGGGATCCCGAAAGCCTGCGCCTTGCTCCCAACGAAAATACTCGCGCATCTTGAGCAAATAGGTGCACATGGTGAAATCCCCGCCGTGGCGGGCATCGGCCACGTCACAGTTGTGTTGCACCTGCTCGCGTACAGGCTCCAGCTCGGCTTTCATTGCCCCATAATTCTTGAGTAAAATGGTGGGTTATTGAGTTATATCATGAAGCCTTCACCGGCTCAAAAGGAGCATCCCATGGCATTGCGCATCAAAAGCCGCTGGCACGGCGAAGGCGAACGGAGCCTGGAAGAGATCGCCGGTGCGCTGGCCTTCATCGCCTGGCGCCTGGCCCAGGACAAGGCCATCACCCTTCACGGCGAGGATTTCATCTACGAGAACGACCGCCAGCGCATGGACGTGATCATCGAGTACCTCATTTTCCAACTCCAGATCATGGATCGGCTGGCCCACCAGCGGTTGGCGCTCGACGATGAAGAGCGTCGGGCGCTCATCGTGGCCGTGGCCCGCAAGCTGGGCGAGATCGTGGAGGACAACAGCCTGGATCTGTTCGGACCGGGCGAGTACCTCCAGCCGTTTTTCGACCGCATCAATGAAAGGGCGGCCGAATACGCCGAATTCCGTTACACCGACGAAGGCCCCTCGTACCCTTTTCTGCGCCACCTGGGTTACGAAATTCAACAGATCATGGGCGAGGAGGGCGAAAACCGCTGGGTCATCGACCAGGTGATGGACAAAGACGGCGTGGAAGTGGACCGCAAGCTCTCTCGGGCCATGCTGGACCTGTTCGCCTGACGGCCGGCCCACGAAAAAAGGCGGGGAGCACCCGCCTTTTTTCGTCAACCGGAATCGGGGATCACTTCTTGATCCAGTTCTCCAGGTTGTCCAGCGTCTTCGCCTTGCCATCGGCATAGCCGGCTTCGTAGGCCTCGGTGACGCGCTGCTCTTCACGCTCGGGGTGATGGAGGAAGCCTGCCTGCCAACCCAGGATGTACTCGTCATCCACACCCATGCTTTCCATCTTGGTCACGGCATCGTAATAGAACTGGTTCATATCCGGTCTCCGAATCGTCTGGTTAATGCTCTCGGCACGACGGGGCCGAATTCTGCCACGCCTTGCCGACGGCCACAATCTCGTAACGCGTGCTTCCCGCCCCCGATCGCCGGGCAGCGTGGCCGGTCTTGGGGCAGAGACTTTTATTAGAATACCCTGTTATTCTAATCGCTGACAACCCCGCCGGCCACAGCGGGACCCCGAATTATGCGAAACCACGGCGCGGCCAAGGTTGACCTTTGTCAAGGGACTGCGCATGCTGTCGCCACCCGCGGCCGTCCGTTCCACC
>CAYOJM010000012.1:0-59711 GCA_964404295.1 uncultured Sedimenticola sp.
GCGCCCGTGCGTGACGCCGCCATCCGCAAGATGGTGGAGCTCTACTTCCCGCCCAACAGCGTGATGATCACCGGCTACGGCTTCGACATGCTCTACGCAGGTCCCCGCGAGGCGGTGCTGCACGCCTACTTCCGCCAGAACATGGGCGCCGACTACTTCATCGTGGGCCGCGATCATGCCGGCGTGGGCGACTACTACGGCGCTTTCGACGCCCAGACCATCTTCGACGAGGAGGTGCCCGAGGGTGCGCTCCAGATCGAGATCTTCAAGGCCGACCACACCGCCTACTCCAAGAAGCTGGGCAAGGTGGTGATGATGCGCGAGGCGCCCGACCACACCAAGGAGGACTTCGTGCTGCTCTCCGGCACCAAGGTGCGTGAGATGCTGGGCCGCGGCGAGGCGCCCCCGCCCGAGTTCTCCCGTCCTGAGGTGGCCAAGATCCTCATGGACTACTACCAGTCGCTCAACAAGTAAGCGCTCGTCGAGCTGGTAGAATCGAAGCCCGCCGCCCGGCGGGCTTTTTCATGTTTCGGGTTGGGTGCTGGAGGGCTGCCGGCAGCCCCCTACCGACCGCAGGGAGTGATCGCAGCGCTCGTAGGCCCGCCGAGGCCGAAGGCCGACGCGGGCGCACTCAGGCAGGAAATTTCATGCTCGGGAGAGCCCCCCGGATCTTCACCAGCAGCCCCGAGCCAAATTCATGCAGCCATGAAAAAACAGTATCGAATCCTCGAAACCGAACCGCTCTGGCAGGGGTTCCTGAAGCTGAAACGCTACCGCCTGAAGCACGAGTGCTTCGCCGGCGGCTGGTGTCGCGAGCTGGTGCGCGAGCGGGTGGAGGGCAACCACGCCGTGTCGGTGTTGCTCTACGATCCCGGGCGCGACCGGGTGGTGCTCATCGAGCAGTTCCGCATCGGCGCCCTGGGTCACCAGGAGCCGCCCTGGCTGCTGGAGACGGTGGGTGGCTACTGCGAGGAGGGGGAAGCGCTGGAGGCGGTGGCCATCCGCGAGACCCGCGAGGAGACGGGATGCGAGGTGCAGGCCCTTCACTTCATCGGAACCTTCTTTACCACGCCCGGCTGGTGCGGCGAGCGCATCACCCTCTACTGCGGCATCGTGGACAGCGGCGGCGCGGAGGGGATCCACGGCCTGGACGAGGAGGGCGAGGACATCCGGGTGGTGGTGATGTCCGCCGACGAGGCCATCGGCGAGCTCTTCCACCGCGCCAACTCCACCTCCATCGTGGTGGGGCTGCAGTGGCTCGCAGCGAATCGGGACCGGCTCCAGGAGGTGGGAGCAGACAGCCGCTGATCGGGTTGCTATACTCCATATGGAGCGATAGATGAATTCATATGGAGTACAACATGTCTTCCGGTGTTGCCGAAGCGCGTCTTTTCTATCCCACGGGATCGGGGGCGGAACGGGGGACGGAGCTTTCCGCCCTGCTCCGTTCCCTCGGCGTGAAACCGGCCCGGGACGGAGCAGTGGCCGAGGCCATTCGCCAGGGGTTTCCCGTCACCGTCGTGGATCGGCTGGCGAAGGAGCTGGAGATTCCCCTGCAACGGCTCCTGCGCATCATCGCGTTGCCCTCCGCCACCCTGGCGCGGCGGCGGGCGAAGAAGCGCCTCTCTCCCCAGGAGAGCGATCGCCTCTACCGGGTGGTGGCCGCCTGGGCGGCTGCACTGCGCCTGTTCGAGGGTGATGCCGATGCTGCACGCCGCTGGCTGAACGAGCCGGCGCGGGCGCTGGGCGGCCGCACGCCCCTGGAGAACCTGGACACCGAAGCGGGCGCCGACGAGGTGCGCGACCTCATTGGCCGGCTGGAGCACGGCGTCGTCACCTGATGCGGCTCTTTCGCCTGGTCAAGGAGCGGTATGCCGCCGACCCCCTCGACCCCCAGGGCGCGCGCCGCTACGGCGGTCGCTGGAACAGCCGGGGCAGGGGGGTGGTCTACGCTTCCGACTCCATTGCACTGGCCGCGCTGGAGAAGCTGGTGCACCTGCATCGACCGGAGGTGCTGGAAGGCTTCGTGCTCTGCGCCTTCGAACTGGACGAGGCGCAGGTGATGCGGCTGGCGCCGGGGGTGCTGCCCGACGACTGGCGGACCGACCCGGTACCGCGTTCCACCCAGCGCATCGGCGATGAGTGGCTGCAGCAGGGCGCCTCCCTGGCGCTGGCGGTGCCCAGCACCCTGGTGCCGCAGCAGTCCAATTTTCTCGTCAACCCGGAACATCCCGGCTTCGAGGCGCTGAAGGCGTCGGTGACCGTGGAGCCCTTCCGCTTCGATCCCAGGCTTCAGGGGTAGTCTTTTGCACCCGGCGCAGGCGGAAGGATTCAGGCGCTCTCCAGCTCCAGCTGGCCGAGGTTGACCAGCTCGGCGAGGAGAGTGAGGGCCTCTTGTTCCGCGGCCGGCAAGTCGTCTGCAGCCAGGAAGGGTGCGCTGCACAGGTGCTCCAGGAAGGCCCCGGGCAGCGTCACCGCGTACGCCTCGCCGCTGGCGAAGAGCCAGTTGCCCCCTCCCTCCCTTTCGCTCCAGGCGAAGCGGGCGAAGGGGTGGCGGCGCAGACGCGCGCCCCCTGTCATCCGTTCGTCCAGGGCCTCCGGCGTGAGCGGGGCATCGGGCGGCTCGATGGCCAGGTGGGGCTTCACCTCGGTCATGAAGGCGCCGAACCACTGCTGCCGCAGCGCCTCGTCCCCCAGCCAGCGGTCCAGCTCGCCGAAGGTGCGGGTGACGGCGGGACCGGGGATGCGGCCCGGTTCCCGTGCCGGTTTCATGGGGGGATCGCGATAGTGATCCTCTTCGGGCATCCGCTCCAGCAGGAACTGGGCGAAGCTGTCGAGCATCTCCTGCAGGGCGGGGGCGCGCAGGCCCACCGACCAGTTCATGGTGGGGGTCTCGGCAACGCCCCAGTGAGCCACGCCCGGCGGCAGGTAGAGCACGTCGCCCGCTTCCAGCACCCACTCCTCGTCGGGTTCGAATTCGGCCAGGATGCGCACCGGCAGGTCGGGCAGCAGGGCCTCGGACCTCGGGTGCCGCTGGATCCGCCAGCGACGCCGGCCCATGCCCTGCACCAGGAAGACGTCGTAGGTGTCGATGTGCGGCCCCACGGAACCACCGGGCGCGGCGTAGCTGATCATCACGTCGTCGAAGCGCCAGGCGGGAATGAAGCGGAAGGGCTCCAGCAACCGTGCCACTTCGGGCAGGAACTTGTCCACGTCCTGCACCAGTAGGGTCCAGTTCTCCTCGGGCAGGCTCAGGAAGGTCTCCTCGTCGAAGGGACCGTGGCGCAGCTCCCACCGGTCGTTTCCATGGTCGAGCACCAGCCGGGATTCCAACTCCGTCTCGCAGGCCAGCCCCGCCAGCTCTTCGGGGGAGAGGGGAAAGTCGTACTCGCGCAGCGCGCCGCGCATGAGCAGCGGGCGCCGTTGCCAGTACTCTTCGAGAAATCGGCCCGGATCGAGGCCGGGAGGCAGATGTAGCTTCATGGTGAAAATGGCGGAGAGGGTGGGATTCGAACCCACGGATCCCGTGAGGGATCACTTGATTTCGAGTCAAGCCCGTTCGGCCAGCTCCGGCACCTCTCCAGGAAAGATCGGTTCGTGGGTCGTGGGCCTTTCGCCCTTCGAGAATTCGAACCTTGGCGGCGCCGTTCTTCGGTAAACCGGACGGCGTGCCGGGGAAAGGTCGGCATGGCGGAGAGGGTGGGATTCGAACCCACGGAGGGCGTCAACCCTCGACGGTTTTCAAGACCGTTGCATTCAACCGCTCTGCCACCTCTCCAAGCGCAGGCAAGCATACCGGAAAGCCGATAGAAAGAAAACGGAGCCGGAAACTCAGCGATTTTTCTCCACCAGACGACGGAAACGGCGGGCATCTTCGGCCATGTGCACATTGTTGAACAGCACCAGGTTGGGCCAGGCACGGCTCAAGCACTTCCTGATACGGAGCAGTTCGGCATCGGTATATCGGTGCCGATAGTTGTAAGCGGGCACTCCGTGCAGTCGGAAATAGCGCAAACCCTTGCCGAGGGGCCGGCGAAGAAGAGGGTCCACGGCATGGACCAATCGCAGTTCCCGTAACAGGGGGCGCAACAGGTCATCGAGCCATTCGGGGCCGCGGGGTTCGAATGCTAGACGCAGGCCGGCTCGATCGAGGCGATGAAAAAAAGCGCGCAGGTTTTCCAGGTGGTCTTGTGTAGGGCGAAAACGAGCCGGTGTCTGGAAAAGGACCACTTTGGCACCCAGTGCCAGGGCGAAGTCCCGAGTCCGCGCCCACGCCATGCGGGTGACTTCGTTGTCACGAAATGCGCCCGCCAGAGCCCGTTGTCTTGGCGTCAGCGACTCACGCAGTCGGCGGTAGGTGGGGCTGGAAGCTTCATGGGTGATGAGCTGCCAGGCTTTGATGGTGAAGATGAAATCCGCGGGGGCGGCTTCCCGCCACCGACGGGCGGTGTTGAGTTGCGGCGGCTGATAAAAGGTTTGCTGCACTTCCAGCAGATCGAATTCGGCGAACAGCCGTGCCTGGCGCTCGACGAAACCGCACGGGCCAACGCGTGTATTTGCGGCTTTGGCCATCTCCGAGGTGGATCTAGACGTGAAAATGAAATCGGGCGATCTCGTATGTTCAGATGAGACTCTACCTCATGCAGCACGGTCAGGCGGTGCCCAGTTCGGCGCGTTCGAGTGGGAAAAGCGGCTACCACGAAGAAACCTTTTCGTCGGTTCCGACCCCACGAGGTCGGCTGGCGATTCTTTTCCCGATCCCGATTGTAGATCCGCGAGGAAGGCGACCTGGTGGTGTTCGTATTCGACGCCCTGGCCCGCCTGGAACCACCGGGAGCACGGACACTTGGTTGGCATCGATATCGGTGGCAGGCACCCACGCGCCTGGGCCGTGGATTCGAAGGCGGGCTGCTGTGTTCAATGCCGCCCGGGCGGGGTAAACTTCAGCCCCGTTGCCGCTTTTGATTTCGATCGATGAAGTGCTTGCGCCTTGCTCCCATGCTTCTGGCCGTTTCCCTGGCGTGGGCGGCCCCGACCGACCGTTACGAGGAGCTCACCGGAGAACACGACGATTTCGACGTGGAGGAAAAGCCATGGCAGGAGGAGCGCGGGGCCGTGCCCCCGCTGCCCGAATCGGGCTGGACCGAGGTGCAGCTCGACAGCTTGCCGCCCCGTCAGCACGCCTATCTGGCGTTGGACGGAGTGACCGTCGGTGAAAAGGACCAGGTGGTGCGTTACTGGCTCTCCATCCGTTCGGAAGGGGGCGGGGAGATGACCACTTATGAGGGCATCCATTGCGGCCGGCGCGGTTTCATCGTCTATGCCTATGGCCGGCCGGGAAGGAAGCCGCCGGTGCGAAAGGCACGGCATCCTTGGTGGAAGCCGCTGGAGGCGGTGCACGGCTTGCGCTATCGGCTGGAACTGGCCGAGGACGTGTTCTGTTCGGGAGAGGTGCCTCGTACCCTGCGTCAAATCCGCCAGGCGGCTCAGGGGCGTTATGAGCAGGCCAACCCATTCGACAACTGGACCAACGATGACTGACGCCTACGACGCCTCCGCCATCGAGGTGCTCAGCGGCCTGGAGCCGGTGCGCAAGCGGCCCGGCATGTACACCGACACCGCCCGCCCCAACCATCTCGTTCAAGAGGTGGTGGACAATGCGGTGGACGAGGCGCTGGCCGGCCATGCCCGCCGCATTCGGGTGACGGTGCACACCGACGGCTCCATCGAGGTCGAGGACGATGGTCGCGGCATGCCGGTGGACCTCCATCCGAAAGAGGGGGTGCCCGGTGTGGAGGTGATCCTCACCCGGTTGCACGCCGGCGGCAAGTTTTCCAACCGTTCCTACCGTTTTTCCGGGGGGCTGCACGGGGTGGGCGTGTCCGTGGTCAACGCCCTGTCACGGCGCTTGGAGGTCTGGATCAGGCGGGAAGGTGTCGAGTACCACATGGCGTTCGCGGGCGGAGAAAAGGTTTCCGACCTGGAGGTGGTGGGCAAGGTGGGACGGCGCAACACGGGCACCCGCGTGCGGTTCTGGCCCGACGCCCGCTATTTCGACACCCCCCGTTTCGACATCCGCCGGTTGCGTCATCTGTTGCGGGCCAAGGCGGTGCTCTGTCCCGGTCTGGAGATGATCCTCGACGACCGAATCGGCGGCGAGGAGGTGCGCTGGCGCTATGAGGGCGGTCTGCGCGACTATCTGCTCGAGGCCCTGGACGGCTGGACGTTGTTGCCCGAATCACCTTTCACCGGAAGCCTGGCCGGGGGCGACGAGGCGGCCGATTGGGCCGTGGTCTGGCTTCCCGAGGGGGGCGATCCGGTCACCGAAAGTTATGTCAACCTCATTCCGACGCCCCAGGGAGGCACCCATGTCAACGGGTTGCGCACCGGCCTCACCGAGGCGGTGCGGGAGTTCTGCGAGTTTCGAAATCTCCTGCCGCGTGGGGTGAAGATCGCGCCCGAGGACGTCTGGGGGCGGATCAGTTACGTGCTGTCGGTGAAGCTGGCCGATCCTCAGTTCTCCGGCCAGACCAAGGAGCGGCTGTCGTCCCGCGAATGCGCCGCCTTCGTTTCGGGGGTGGTGAAGGACGCTTTCAGCCTGTGGTTGAACCAGCATGTGGACGAGGGCGAGCGTATCGCTGCGCTGGCCGTCTCCGCGGCCCAGAGCCGCATGCGGGCGGGGCGCAAGGTGGCGCGCAAGAAGGTGGCCCAAGGACCGGCCCTGCCCGGCAAGCTGGCCGACTGCACTTCGGACGACGTGGCCCGCACCGAGTTGTTCCTGGTGGAGGGCGATTCCGCCGGTGGTTCGGCCAAGCAGGCGCGGGACAAGACGTTCCAGGCGGTCATGCCGCTGCGGGGGAAGATTCTCAACACCTGGGAGGTGGAGTCGACGGAGATCCTCGCTTCTCAGGAGGTGCACGACATATCGGTGGCCATCGGCGTGGAGCCGGGAAGCGACGATCTGTCCAAGCTCCGTTTCGGCAAGATTTGCATTCTCGCCGACGCCGATTCCGACGGGCTGCACATCGCCACCTTGCTCTGCGCCTTGTTCGTGCGCCATTTTCCCCGGCTGGTGCAGGAGGGGCATGTCTATGTGGCGATGCCCCCGCTCTATCGCATCGACGTGGGCAAAAGGGTCTTCTATGCCCTGGACGATGCCGAGAAAGAGGGTATTCTCGATCGCATCGAAGCGGAGGGAGTCAAGGGAAAGGTCAATGTCCAGCGCTTCAAGGGGCTGGGCGAGATGAATCCCATGCAGTTGAGAGAGACCACCATCCACCCGGACACCCGCCGATTGGTCCAGCTGGCCATGGAGCCCGGTGACGACACCCACCGGGTGATGGACATGCTGCTTGCCCGCAAGCGGGCCGCCGACCGCCGGCGGTGGCTGGAAGAGCACGGAGACCGGGCCGAGGCGGCCCAGGAACTGATCGCGGGAGTGAACGCCTGATGAACAAGATGTTGTTTGCCATTCTGGCCGTGTTGCCGCTCGTCGCCGGCGCCGCCCCGGACGGTAAGGCGCTCTACGAGACCCATTGCAGCGCCTGTCACCAGAGCGAGGGCAAGGGCGGCATCGGCTTGCCGCTCACGGGCGAGATTCTGGCCCAGCTCAGCGACGACTACATCGCCAAGACCATTCGCAATGGGCGGCCGGGGCGTATCATGCCCCCTTTCGTCGCCTTGAGCGACGCGCAGGTGGCCGCCATCCTCCAGTACATCCGCAGTTGGAGCGACCGGCCGGCGCCGGTCTATCCCAAGCTGGCCTTCAAAGGCGATCCCCGGCGGGGCAAGGCGCTCTATGAGGCCCATTGCCAGCGTTGTCACGGCGCCGACGGCAGCGGTGAAGGGACCGGCACGGGGGTCACCCTCTCCCGGGAGCGGGAGTTCATGGTGATGCCGGCGGCCCTCAATAATCCGGGCTTTCAGCGCTCGGCGTCGGACGCCATGATCGCCGACATCATCCGTCGGGGGCGGCGGGTGGGGGGCATGCCCGCCTTCCGCAAGAAGCTCACCGACGAGCAGATCAGCGACGTGGTCGCTTATGTGCGCACGCTCAAAAGCCCGCCCCCCGTCCGCGGCGCCCGTGAATGGGCGGGGAAGCCGGCCTATGTGATGGAGTCGCCCTATGGCTTCGAGGAGACGGTGGAGGCCCTCAAGCAGGCCCTGGCCGGCGCCAACTTCCGCATCTTCCCGGCCCGTTATCTGGAGCAGGGGTTGACCGACGAGTTCAGCGTCAACACCCGGCAGATCGGTATCCGCTTCTGTAACTTCAAAGAGCTTTATCATTTGTTGAACATCGATCCGCGGTTGGGCACGGTGCTGCCTTGCCGCATCAACGTGTTGGAATACGAGGGCAAGGTGTTGCTGGTCTCGCCCAACATCGTGGAGGTGGCCAAGTTGTTCAACAACCGCGAACTGCTGGAGGTCGCCGTAGTGATGGAAGAGATCATCCTCGGCGTGATGGAGGAGGCCACCCTATGAAACGCCTGCTGTTCCTTCTTCTGTGGTTCTCGGCGGCGATGCCGGCGGCCGCCGAGCAGACCTTGCTCATGGCGCGGGTGGACATGAAAGCGACCGACACCATGGAGATCCTCAAGGAGACCATCCGCGAATACGGCTACGAGGTGGCCCATGTACAGCGTTGCGACGGGGGCATGGCCGAGTTCGATTACAAGACCGATTTCTACCGCGTGGTCTTCTTCGGAAAGTATCAAGAAGTGCGCGGCATCCTTCGGCACTACCCCGAGATGGCGCCTTTCGTGCCGCTCAAGATCGCCGTGATCGCGGAAGAGGATCAGACGGTGCTCGCCGCCCTGGATCCCAAGGCCCTGGGGCACCTGTTCGGGCACGATCCGGTGCTCCAAGTGCAATTCGCGCGCTGGCACAACGACATCCATTCCATGATGGAGGAGCTGCGGCGCCACGCGGAACGCGGGCGTCCCTGAGCACTCGATCCGATCCGAAAAAGGCCGCCCCTGCGGTCCTTCTCGTCCTTTCCACCACGAGCCGAGAAACAGCCATGTCCACGACGGACCCCTATACGGCCGAGGGCATCGAACGGGTGCCCTTGTCGCGATTCACCGAACGGGCGTATCTGGACTACTCCATGTACGTCATCCTGGACCGTGCCTTGCCGCACATCGGCGACGGTCTCAAGCCGGTGCAGCGGCGGATCGTCTATGCCATGTCGGAGTTGGGATTGTCGGCCGCCGCCAAATACAAGAAGTCGGCGCGCACTGTGGGCGATGTGCTGGGCAAGTTCCACCCCCACGGCGACACCGCCTGCTATGAGGCCATGGTGCTCATGGCCCAGGATTTCTCCTACCGTTATCCGCTCATCGACGGTCAGGGCAACTGGGGCTCGCCCGACGACCCCAAGTCCTTCGCCGCCATGCGCTACACCGAGGCGCGGCTCACCCCCTATGCCCGGGTGTTACTGCGCGAGCTGGGCCAAGGAACGGTGGAGTGGGTGCCCAACTTCGACGGCACCTTGAAGGAGCCGGCCGTGCTGCCGGCGCGTCTGCCCAATGTGCTGCTCAACGGCGCCACCGGCATCGCGGTGGGCATGGCCACCGACATTCCGCCGCACAATCTGCGCGAGGTGGCGGCCGCCTGCGTGCGTCTGTTGGAGTCCGAGCGCACGCCGCTGGAGGCGCTCTGTGAGCACATCCAGGGACCGGACTTTCCCACCGAGGCGGAGATCGTCACGCCCCGGGAGGAGATACTGAAGATCTACGCCGAAGGGCGGGGCAGTTTGCGCGCCCGCGCGCGGTGGGAGGAGGAGGAGGGCAACATCGTGATCACGGCGTTGCCCTATCAGGTGTCCGGCGCCCGCGTCCTGGAACAGATCGCCACCCAGATGCGGGCCAGGAAACTGCCCTGGATCGAGGATCTGCGCGACGAGTCGGACCATGAGAATCCCACCCGACTGGTGATCGTGCCCAAGTCCCGCCGGGTGGACCGGGAGCGGCTCATGTCCCACCTGTTCGCCACCACGGATCTCGAACGCAGCTACCGGGTGAATCTCAATCTCATCGGCTTGGACGGCCGTCCACGGGTGAAGAATCTCAAGCAGATCCTCCAGGAGTGGTTGACGTTCCGGTTGGCCACGGTGCGTCGCCGACTGCAGCACCGCTTGAACCAGGTGCTGGATCGGCTCCACCTGCTGGCAGGGTTGATGGTGGTCTATCTCAACCTGGACGAAGTGATCCGCATCATCCGCAATGAAGACGAGCCCAAGCCGGTGCTCATGGCGCGTTTCGACCTCACCGAGGTGCAGGCCGACTATATCCTGGACACCCGCCTGCGCCATCTGGCGAGGCTGGAGGAGATGAAGATCCGCGCCGAGCAAGAGGCATTGGAGAAGGAGCGGGCCGAGCTGGAGAAGATCCTCGGCTCCGAGCGTCGCCTCAAGACCCTGGTGCGCAAGGAGATCCAGGCCGATGCCGAGGAGTTCGGCGATGCGCGGCGTTCGCCCCTGGTGGTCCGCCCGCCGGCCCGAGCCATGGACGAGAGCGAGTTGGCCCCCAGCGAGCCGGTCACCGTCGTGCTTTCGGAGAAAGGCTGGGTGCGGGCCGCCAAGGGGCACGAGATCGATCCGGCTGGTCTCAGCTACAAGGCGGGCGACGCCCACCTCGGATCAGTGCGTCTGCGTTCCAATCAGGCCGTGATCTTCCTGGACGCCACCGGGCGGGCCTACAGCCTTCAGGCCCACACCCTGCCATCGGCGCGCGGCCAGGGCGAGCCGCTCACCGGCCGGTTCACCCCCCCTTCGGGCGCCGCTTTCGTCACCTTGCTGGGGGGCGCGCCGGATGACCTTTGGCTGCTGGCGTCGGACGCGGGTTACGGGTTCGTCGCCCGGGTGGCGGACCTGGTTTCGTCGAAAAAAGGGGGCAAGGCGGTGCTGAAGCTGCCCAAGGGAGCTCGCGTGCTTCCGGCCCAGGCGGTGACCGATCCCGCCACGGACCGGGTGGCTGCGGTGAGCAACGAGGGCCATCTGCTGGTCATTCCCCTGAGCGATCTGCCGGAGATGGCCCGTGGGAAGGGCCATCGCATCATGGCCATTCCCGGGAAGAAAGTGGAGGCGCGCGAAGCCTACATGGCGGCCGTAGCCGTGGTGCCCGAGGGGGGGCGCCTGCGCATCCACTCCGGCAAACGCCATCTCACCCTCAAGGCCGCCGACCTCAACGGGTACGAGGGCGAGCGGGGCAAGCGGGGTCGTAAGCTGCCCCGCGGGTTCCAGAAGGTGGATGCGGTCGAGGTGGTCGTTTGAGAGCGCCGCTCAGACAGCCTCCCGGTACCGCCGCACCAGCTCGTGCACCAAGGGCGCGCAAATGACGCGGATGGCGTGTTCGAGCTGGCCGCCGGGAATCACCAGGGTGTTGCGCCGCGACATCCATGATCCGCGGATCCTTTTGAGAAACTGAGGAAAGTCGTAACCCTTGGGGTCCCGGAAGCGGATCACGACGATGCTTTCGTCCAGGGTGGGGATGTCGCGCAGGACGAAAGGGTTGGAGGTGTCAGTGAGGGGAACCCGCTGGAAATTGATGTCGGTGAGCGAGAACTGGGGCACGATGTAGCGCACGTAATCGGCCATCCGCCGCTCGATGGTCTGCACGGCGTTTTCAGGCGCCTTGTTCTTGTCGTGGACGTCCCGGTGGATCTTCTGGATCCACTCCAGGTTGATGACCGGCACCACGCCGATGAGCAGGTCCACCCAGCGGGCGATGTCCAGCTCGGGCACCTCACACAGTTTGAGCTGGAGGCGGCGCCGGATCACCTCGGGGTTGTGGGAGGGGGAGGTGCGGCGCTGACTCCAGGGTTTTTCGGAATAGCCTCCGTGCAGCCCATCATAGACCAGTAGGTCGATGCCGCGTGGGATCTCCTCCCAGGGTGTGAACGAGCCCACCGGCTGACCGTACATTTCGGCCAGTTCTTCGTTCTCCACGTAACGCCGGCACAATCCGGTTCCGGTGCGGGAGTATTCGCGGAAGAGCCCCTCGAGTCGCTCCAGGTGGTTTGCCTCCGGCGAAAAATGGCTCAGGTCTTTTCCCTGCGCGCGGTACCGCTCCACCATGTGGCGCATGGCCTTGCGGTCGTAACGCCGGAAGGCGTTGCCGTCCACCCGGTAGCGGGTGATGCCCTCCTCCTTGAACAGGCGGTCGAACACCCGCCTGAAGGTGGTGGTACCGGCCCCCGAGGAGCCGGTGAAGGCGATGATGGGGTGCTTGACGGACATGGCTCACCTCGAACACCCGTGCGCATGTCGCCTTGTTATAGCACAACCGCCTATTTCCTCATACCAAGGAGGGTAAGGGTCACCAGGGCCGGGGTTCACGCAACGGCGCGCTGCGGGTGCTCACGGCGCGTTGCTCTTCGAGAAGAAATTGGTTGCGCAAGAGGTAGGCCGGATTGCCTTCCGCCTGATCGAGCCACCGTTCCATGAGCGCTGTGGCGCCGCGGCCGGTGCGCTCGGTCTGCACGTCGGAGAGGCTCTCGGCTTGGCCCTCCCGTTCGCTTTCCTCGGAGCTCTGGGCGCCCAGCTGATCGAACCGCTCCACCGCGCCCTGGTCCCTGCTGGCCTCTTCCGCGTCGAAGGTCTCGGTCTCACCGGCAGCTCCGCGGCGGCGATCCAGGGGCGGGCGTTCCTCCGGCGGGCGTGGGCGCTCCAGGTCGGTTTCACTGCCGCCGGCCTCTTCCGGCCTGCCCTCGGGCGGGGGCGTCTCCTCGCCCTTGTGGCCCTGTTCCTCCGCCGCCGAGGGGATCTCGCCTGCGCCATCGCCTTCCTCTTTCCCTGTCTCTTCTTTCTCCTGTTCTTGAGGCTCTTCACCGGAACGGGATGGCTCCTCTTGCGTTTCCTGTGAGCCGCCGGTGTCGGTTTCCTGCTGCTTTTCTCCGCCGCCGCCTTCTTCCTTTTTCTGTTCCTTGCGGGCGCCGGCGGCTTCGTCCTTCTGCTCTTCCTCGCCACCCTGCGAAGGGAACTGTTGCGCTTCGTTGCCATCGCCCCCTTGCTGCTGCTCCTCGTCGCTCCCTTCGCCGCCCGCTTGCTCCCGGTCGGACGACTCGCCGCCCGTGGCCTGTTCGCTGCTCTCCTCCTCGCTGCCGCCGGAGGTTTCCCCGGAGGCTTCGCCCGCCTGCTGTTCTTCGTTCTGCTGGCCACCGGCGGACTGCTCGGACTGCCGTTCTCCCTCCTGTTGTCGCTCGGACTGCTGGTCGCCCGACTGCTCTTGCTCCTGCTGCTGTTCTCCGGACTGCTGCGGTTCCGAGTCCTGCTGCCCCGATTGCTGTTGCTGTTCCGACTCCTGTTGCTGCTGCTCGGACTGCTCCTGCTGCTGTTGCTCTCCAGATTGCTGCGGCTCTTCTTCCTGTGGTTGCCCGGATGGTTTTTCCTGCTGCTCCGGTTCCCGGGACTGATGTTCTTGGCGTTGCTCCCGGCTCTTGTCCTGTTGCTTCTGCTCCTCCCGTTGCTGTTCTTCCTGCGGCCTCTTTTTCTCCTCTTCTTTCCGCTTTTCCTCCAAGCGGGCGAGGAGGGCATTCACCAGGGAGAGGTTGTAGCGCGCGTCTTCGTGATCGGGCTGGCGTGCCAGGGCCTGACGGTAGCTTTCGGCGGCCGCCTCGAGGTCTCCCATGCGGAACTGGCTGTTGCCCAAGTTGTAGAGGGCGTCTGCCAACTGCGCCTCCTTCTTCACCTTGGCGAAGGCTTCGGCGGCCCGGCCGAAGTCGCCGGCCCGGTACCAGGCCATGCCCTTGCGGAAAGGGTCTTCGAAACGGCGGGCGGCCGCCTCGTAACGGCCGGCCTGGTAGAGCTTCCAGCCCGCCTGGTCCGCGGTGAGAAAGAGCTCGCCTCGGGCGGTGGGGATCAGCGCCCAGCTCAAGAACAACACGCGCATGAGGAATCGGCTCACGAGGCGCCTCGCCCAAAACGGTCTTCGGGGCCGAACAGCCACAGGCCGATCAGCACCACGGGGAACAGAAACAGATAGAAGCGTTCTTTCCAGATCCGCGTGGGACGTCCCTCCACCTCGATCCGGTCGGCGTCGGACAGGATGCGCGCCACCACGGCGCGCACGTCGGAATCGTCGTAACGGGCGCGCTCGAACAGGCCGTCGCCCAGGCGGGCCAGCCGTTCAAGGGCGACGGCATCGAGACGGGAAAAGACGGCGCGGCCGTCCGGGCCGGTGAGATTCGGGACTGGACCGCCGCCCTCGGTGCCGACGCCCAGGACATGCAGGTGGATGCCTCGCGCCGCCAGGGCCTCCACCCGGGGCTCCAACCCTGGCTCCTGGAAGTCGCCGTCGGTCACGAGCAGAAGGTGGCGGCTGACGCGGGTCCGGTCGTCGTCCGCGCTGAACAGCAAGGCTGCTTTCTCCAAGGCGTTGCCCACCCGGCTTCCAGGTAGCCGGACCAGGTCGGTGGAGAGTCCCGGCAGCAACCGCTTCAGAGCCGCCATGTCCTCGGTGAGCGGCGCCACCACATGGGCCACGGTGGCGAAGGCCACCAGTCCGATGCGGATGCCGGGGTCGAGGCGCAACAGATCCTGGATCTCCTGCTTGGCCCGCTCCAGGCGAGAGGGGCGCACGTCGCGGATGCGCATGGAGGCGGAGAGATCGAGCAGCACCACGAGTTCCGCGGCCGGCTGAAAAGCGGGGATGCGTTCGGCGTCCCAGCGGGGACCGGCCATGGCGGTCACTACCAGAGTCCAGGCCAGCCCCCAGGCGGTCAACACTCGGATGTCCCGTCGGCCCGCTGCCCGGGTCCGACCCGTGAGGTGGGGCAGCAGCTCGGCGTCGGCATAGAGATATTCCTTGCCGCGACGCTGGACCGGCCGACTGAAACGGAGCCAGGCGAAGACCGCCGGCACCACCGCGAGCAGCCAAAACCAGTGGGGTTGTGCGAAATGAAAACCGCCGTCAGCCATGTCGGCCTCCCACCAGATGCCGCGGACGTGCACCGGGGAACAACCCCAACGACAACAGTGCCGCCAGCGCCAACGCCAGAGGCCAACGATAGAGAGGATGGGGCAGCCACAAGGTGCGTGCTTCCGCCTTGCTCTTTTCCAGTTCGTTGATGTGGCGCGAGACCTCTTCCAGGGCGTTGGCGTCGCTGGCGCGAAAATAGACTCCGCCGGTGAGGGCGGCGATCTTCTTCATGATGGCCTCGTCGAAGCCCAGATCGGAACGGTACACCAGCCGACCCTCCTCGATGATGGGCACCGACGCCTGATGGCTCCCCACGCCGATGGCATAGATCCGCACCCCTTCGTCGCGTGCCAGCCGAGCCGCCTCCAGCGGCGGCACGGTGCCCGCGGTGTTCTCGCCGTCGGCCACCAGCACCAACACGCGGGAGCCGGGCGGCCGCTCCCTGAGCTTCTTCACCCCCAGGGCGATGGCGTCCCCCATGGCGGTGCCGTCACCGGCGATGCGTGGCACCAGGTTGTCGAGTAGATGGCGCACCATGCGGCGGTCCAGGGTGAGGGGGGAGAGCACGAAGGCCTGGTTGCCGAAGATGACGAGGCCCACCCGGTCTCCTTCACGCTGTTCGATGAACCGCCCCATCACCCCTTTGACCACCTGCATCCGGCTTACCTGTCTTCCGTTGACGGTGAAATCGAGCGCCTCCATGGAGTGGGAGGCGTCGACCGCCAGCATCAGGTCGTATCCTTCGATCTGCGCCTGGGTGTGGGGTTCGAGCCATTGCGGACGCATCAAGGCCAGCACCAGGCCGATCCAGAAGAGCGCCACCAGCAGTCGTTGTGCCAGCGCACCCCCGCCGCGGCCGGGGCGGCGCGCCCGAAACGCGGCTTCGAGCAGCTCGAGATGGGGATGGAGGAGGGTGGTGCGCCTTTGGCGGTACTCCTCCAGCCGGTCGTCCCGACGGCGCGCCAACAGCCATTGCGCCATGGGCAGCAGGAGCAGCAGCGCCATCCAGGGCCAGTGGAAACGGATCATCCGGGGTGCCTCCTGGACCAGACCAGGGCCGCTTCGATGAGCCGTTCCAGTCGTTCCCGGCTCAACGGGCACTTGCCGGGCGGCGCGTAGGCCGACGTGATGAGCGGGCGCCCTTCGCGGGTCCAGGGAAAACCTTCCGGATCCTGGGCCTCGAGCCAGGCCAGCCACGCCTCGCCCGTGAGCCCGGCGGTCTCTTTTCGTCCGGCTCGGGCCACGGCGATGCGGCGCATCAGTTCGGAGAGCTCTCGGATCCCCTGTTCCGGCGTGAGCTGGCCGCTGAGGCGGCGCAAGGCCAGAAGCTGGTCCCGCGCGTCCCGGTGCCAGCTTCCGGGCGGATAGCGACGCAGGCTGCGGATCAACAGCCACGACGCCAGGAGCGCCGCCGCCAGAAGCGCGGCGATCAGCCACCAGCCGGGCGCCGGAGGCCACCACGAGGGGGGCGGCAGCTCGTGGATGTCGCGCAGCCGGGCGGCCAGCTCTCCGTTCATACCGAAACCCTCGTCCGGAGCCGCAGGCGCAATCCACGCATGAGCGCCGTATGGACGTCCTCGTCGGTCGCCACGGGAATCACCGCGACCCCCAGGCTGTGCGCCAACCGGACGAGGCGGTTGCGCCGATCGTGCCACGCCTTTCGATAGGCCGCTCGGGCTTCGGCATCGCCGGTGTCCACCTCCAGCAGGCGCCCGTCGGCGGCATGGAACACCACTTGTCCCATGTCCGGCAGGACCCGTTCAGCGGGGTCGTCCACGGGCACCAGCACCACGGTGTGGTGCTGACAAAGTTGGGAAAGGGGTGCCTTGAGCTCGGCGGGATCCAGGTTGAAGTCGGCGATGACGAAGACGAGCCCACCGGTGCCGATGCCCTGGCTCGCCTTGCGCAGGATCTGGGGCAGCGTGCCCGGACCGCGAACGGCTTCGCACCGCTCGGGCGCCGTGGTCAAGGCATGGAGCAGGCGCCACAATGCACGCCGGTCCTTGGTGGCCCGGAAATAGCGGTCGTCGCAGCGGGGATCGCCGAAGAGGACCCCTCCCACCCGGTCGTGGAGATGGTTGGCGGCCCAGCCCAGCAGCGCGGCCGCCTTCGCCGCCTGGATGGATTTGAACGTGCCCCGCGTGCCGAAATCCATGTGCGGCCCCTTGTCCACGCAAAGCATGACACTGCGCTCGCGCTCCTCGCGGAACACCTTGAGGTGGGGTTCCCCCGTGCGGGCGGTCACCTTCCAGTCCATGTTGCGGATGTCGTCGCCCTCGTGGTACTCGCGCACCTCTTCGAAATCGAGCCCCTGGCCGCGGAACACGGATGCATAGAGGCCGGCGAAAGAAGAGTTGACCAGATGGTGCGAGGCCATGCCCAGGGCGTGCGCCTGGTGGCGCAGTTCCAGCAGGTCGTCGAGGACGGGCTGCAGGCTCATGACCAACCCCCGCGATGCCGCCGCATGGCCCTCAGGGAATGGCCACCAGGGCCAGCAGCCGCTCGATGACGTCGTCGGCGGTGATGCCTTCGGCCTCGGCCTCGAAACTGAGCAGCACCCGGTGGCGCAGGATGTCGGGAGCGATGCGCTGAATGTGGCCGGGGGAGACGAAGGTTTCGCCGTCCAGCCAGGCCCGGGCGCGGGCGCAGCGGGCCAGGGCGAGGGTGGCCCGGGGCGAGGCGCCGAAACGGATCCAACGCGCCATCTCTTCGTCGTAGAGGCCGGGGTTGCGGGTCGCTTGCACCAGGTCCACGATGTAGCGGTTCAGCTTGGGGTCTACATAGACCTCGGCCACCGCCCGGCGCATGGAGAAGATCGTGGCCTGAGGGAGGGGGGTGGGGGGGTCGGATTGGACCGCCTGCTGGCGACCGTGGTCCAGTTCCAGGATCTCCAACTCTTCGGCATGGGTGGGATAACCCACCACCACCTGCATGAGGAAACGGTCGAGCTGGGCCTCGGGCAGTTGATAGGTGCCCTCTTGTTCCACCGGATTCTGGGTGGCCAGCACCATGAACAGCTCCGGTAACCGATAGGTCTTCTGGCCCACGGTGACCTGGCGTTCGCCCATGGCCTCGAGCAGCGCCGCCTGCACCTTTGCCGGCGCCCGGTTCACTTCGTCGGCGAGCAGGATGTTGTGGAACAAGGGCCCCGGACGGAACTCGAATTCCGCCTTCTCGTGACGATAAATGTCGGTGCCCACCAGATCGGAAGGCAACAGGTCCGGCGTGAACTGTACCCGGTGGAAATCGCCTTCGATGCCCTCGGACAAGGCGTTCACCGCCGTGGTCTTGGCCAGCCCCGGCATCCCCTCCACCAGCAGATGGCCGTCCGCCAGAAGGCAGATGAGCATGCCGTCGATGAGATTCTGCTGGCCGATGACGCGGGAACGGATGTGTTTGCGCAAAGGTTCGAGTGCCTGGGGAGTCATGGGCGGTGTTGCCGGATTTTCCTTGCCGAAGATGAAGAATGGCGCCGGCACACGAAACCATGCCGGCCGATCGAAACAGAAGACCCGTCGAATCCTGCGCTTTTTTCGTCGCCGGTGCAAGGCGATATCCTTTGTTCTTCTCCGCTGATTCTCTTCAAACACGCCTGAGGCGCTTGAAGAAGAATGCCTGCCAGAGCATCTTCGCGCCGCCGGGCATGAGGTTCCTGGCGTCTCGGTGTCTCAAGAGTGTATTGAACCGGGACACGTCCTTGACGAACCCGGGGAAAATCTCTATCATCCGCGCATCGTTACGGGGCTGGCGCCCCGGCGGTTGCCCGGGCAAGGTTCGGCGCAGAGGCAGGAGGAAGTTTCCAAGAGCCCCGAGATCGGGGTTTTTTTGTTGGTCAAAGAGGAAATGGGCCTTGCGCCCATTTTTTTGTTGGCGGAGAGATGCACAGCGATTCCGGCGCGTTGCGCGATCTGGTCAGAAAGGTAGTGGAACCCATGGGTTACGAGCTGGTGGGGGTGGAATATCTCACCGGCCGGCCCGGCGGAGCCTTGTTACGGGTCTATATCGATAGCGAGGCGGGGATCACGCTCGATGATTGTGTGGTCGTGAGCGAACAGCTCAGCGGCGTGTTGGACGTGGAGGATCCCATTCCCGGGAACTACAACCTGGAGGTGTCGTCTCCGGGGTTGGATCGGCCGCTGTTCGAGCCCGAGCATTTCCGCCGGTTCGCCGGGCGTCGGGTGAAGGTGAGACTGGAGTCGTCGGTACCGGGCCGACGCCGCTACCAGGGCCTGTTGCGAGGCTATGAAGCGGGCCGTGTACTGGTGGAGGTGGATGGCGAGATCCACGCGCTGGATCCGGAAGAGATCCGGGAGGCGCGGCTGGTGCCGGAATTTTGACAGACAGAGGATTGCAAGCGCGATGAACAAAGAGATCTTGGATGTCGTCGAGGTGGTTTCCAACGAGAAAGACGTCGACAAGGAGGTGATTTTTCAGGCCATCGAGGCCGCATTGGCCTCCGCCACGCGTAAGAAACACGGTGGCGACATCGACGTGCGGGTGGAGATCGACCGGGAGACGGGGGAGTACAAGACTTTCCGCCGTTGGCTCGTGGTGGACGACAGCGAGAACCCGGTGTTGGAGAACCCCAAGGCCGAGATCACCCTGTCGGCGGCGCGTGAAACCAATCCGGACATCCAGCCCGGCGACTATGTGGAAGAGCCCATCGAGTCCATAGAATTCGGCCGCATCGCCGCTCAGACCGCCAAGCAGGTCATCGTCCAAAAGGTGCGTGAAGCGGAACGGGCCAAAGTGGTCGAAGCCTACAAGGATAAGGTGGGATCGTTGGTCACAGGCATCGTCAAACGCCTCGACCGTGGTGCCGCCATTCTCGACCTGGGGGGCAATGCCGAAGCCATCATCCCGCGCAACGAAATGATCCCCCGGGAGCCTCTGCGCATGGGCGATCGGGTGCGGGGCTATCTCTATGACATCCGCACCGACGTGCGCGGGCCCCAGTTGTTCGTCTCCCGCACCCGTCCCGAACTGCTCATCGAACTCTTCAAGCTCGAAGTGCCGGAGGTGGGTGATGGGCTCATCGAGATCGTGAGCGCCGCTCGGGATCCCGGAAAACGGGCGAAGATCGCCGTGCGCAGCCACGATCCACGCATCGATCCCGTGGGCGCCTGCGTGGGCATGCGTGGTTCCCGCGTGCAGGCCGTTTCCAACGAGCTGGCGGGTGAACGGGTGGACATCATCCTCTGGAACGAGGATCCCGCCCAGTACATCATCAGCGCCATGTCCCCGGCCGACGTGGTCTCCATCGTGGTGGACGAAGAGGCGCATGCCATGGACATCGCGGTAAAAGAGGAAAATCTTTCCCAGGCCATCGGCACCGGCGGCCAGAACGTGCGGCTGGCCAGCCAACTCACCGGCTGGGAGCTCAACGTCATGAGCGAAGACGAGCTGGCGGAGAAGGCGGAGGCCGAAATCCAAGGCTACGTCGAAAACTTCATGAAAGAGTTGGACGTGGACGAAGAGGTTGCCGCCATCCTCGCGCAGGAGGGGTTCACCAACGTGGAGGAGATCGCCTACGTGCCCGAGGAGGAGCTGCTCGCCATCGAGGAATTCGATGAAGAGATCGTGCGCGAGCTGCGTGATCGCGCCAGTGACGCCTTGCTCACCCGCGCCATTTCCGAAGAAGAGAGCCTTTCGGACGTGGAACCGGCCGAGGATCTGCTCAACATGGAAGGCATGGACGAGGCCACCGCCCGTCGGCTCGCCGCTGCCGGGATCACCACCATGGAGGCGCTCGCGGAACAGTCGGTGGACGAACTCATGGAGCTGGAGGGCATGGATGAACAGCGGGCGGCCGAACTGATCATGACCGCGCGCGCCCCCTGGTTCGAGGAAGCCGAGAAGACGGCGGAGGCGCCGGAGGCACAAAGCGGGCGTGAACCGACCGCAACCGGGTCGAAGCAATAAGGGAGGGGAAGCGGCATGAGCGAGATCACCGTCAGTCAGATGGCCGCCGACGTGGGCATTCCCGTGGATCGGCTGCTCGAGCAACTGGCCCAGGCCGGCGTAGAGAAACAGGGTGGGGACGACCTGATCACCACCGAAGAGAAGTTGGCTCTGCTCAACCACCTGCGCCAGCGGCACGGCAAGAAGAGCACGGACAAACCGGAGCGACCGGCCAAGGTCACGCTCAAGCGCAAGACCACCACCACCATCAAGTCGCCGGCCTCCGGAGGCCGTGCGGCGCGCACCGCCCGCACCGCCAAGACCGTGAACGTGGAGGTGAAGCGCAAGCGCACTTACGTCGCCGGTGCGGACAAGAGTGAAGAAGAAAAGGAACGGTTGTTGCGCGAAGCCGAGGAGGCGCGCCGCAAGCTGCAAGAGCAGGAGGAGGCACGCCGTCGCGCCGAGGAGCTGGAGCGGGCCCGTCGGGAGGCCCAGGAACAGCTGTTGCGCAGCAAGGAAGAGGAGCGTCGCCGCCAGGAAGAGGCGCGCAAGAAGGCCGAGGAGGAGGCACGCCGTCGCGCCGAGGAAGAAGAGGCTCAGCGCAAGCGGGACCTGGAATTGGCCCTGCGTGCTCAGGAGCAGCGTAAGAGTCAGCAGGAGGCGCGCGAGCGCAAGGAGAAAGCCAAGCGGCGCGCCGAAGCGGGCCGTCGCAAAGAGCTGCACGTGGCCCCGGGCAAGGGGGGGCGCCGCAAGGCCGGCAAGAAGGCGCGGCGGGAAGCGGTGCCCATCGAACAGGATCACGGTTTCCAGAAGCCCACGGCGCCGGTGGTGCGTGATGTGAAGGTGCCCGAGAGCATCACCGTCTCCGAGCTGGCCCAGCGTATGTCGGTGAAGGCCAGCGAAGTGATCAAAGAACTCATGAAGATGGGCATGATGGTCACCATCAATCAGGTCTTGGACCAGGACACCGCGGCTCTGGTGGTGGAGGAGATGGGCCACAACGTCATCTTCGAGGAGCCTGAGGACGCCGAGGACGTGATCCTGGCCACCATCGCCGAGGAGCCCAAAGGCGAGCTGGTTCCGCGTGCGCCCGTGGTCACCATCATGGGTCATGTGGATCACGGCAAGACCTCCTTGCTGGATTACATCCGCAAGACGCAAGTGGCCGAAGGCGAGGCCGGCGGCATCACCCAGCACATCGGGGCCTACAGGGTGCATACCGGACACGGGGACATCACTTTCCTGGATACGCCGGGCCATGCCGCCTTCTCCGCCATGCGCGCCCGTGGCGCCAAGGTCACCGACATCATCATCCTGGTGGTGGCGGCGGACGACGGCGTCATGCCCCAGACGAAGGAGGCGATCCAGCATGCCAAGGCGGCCGGCGTGCCCCTGGTGGTGGCGGTGAACAAGATCGACAAGCCCGATGCCAATCCCGATCGCGTGATGCAGGAGCTGGCGGCCGAGGAGGTGGTGCCCGAAGAGTGGGGTGGCGACACCCAGTTCGTCAAGGTTTCGGCCAAGACCGGAGAGGGCGTCGACGAGCTGCTCGATGCCATCCTTCTCCAGTCGGAGATCCTCGAGCTCAAGGCGCCCGTCGAGGGGCCGGCTCAGGGTACCATCATCGAATCCAGTCTGGACAAAGGACGGGGGCCCGTGGCCACCGTTCTGGTGCAGTCGGGGACGCTCAAGAAGGGCGATGCCGTGGTTGCAGGCACCGAATACGGTCGTGTGCGCGCCATGTTCGATGAAAATGGCAAGGCCATGAAAGAGGCCGGCCCTTCCACTCCGGTGCAGGTTTTGGGGCTGTCGGGCGTGCCCGCCGCCGGCGACGACCTGGTGGCGTTGCCCAACGAGCGCAAGGCGCGCGAAGTGGCCGAAATGCGCCGCGAGCAGCAGCGCCACAAGCGGCTGGCGGAACAGAAGGCCGCCAAGCTGGACCAACTCTTCTCGCGGATGGGCCAGGGTGAGGTCACTTATGTGAACCTCATCGTCAAGGCGGACGTTCAAGGCTCGGTGGAGGCGCTCAAGGAGGCGTTGCAGAAGATCGAGACCGACGAAGCCAAGGTGCGCATCGTGGCCGCCGGTGTGGGCGGCATCAACGAGTCGGACGCCAACCTGGCCCTCACTTCGGACGCCGTCATCATCGGCTTCAACGTGCGTGCCGACGCCGCCGCGCGCAAGGTCATCGAAGAGCACGGCATCGACGTGCGCTACTACAGCATCATCTACGAGGTGATCGATGACGTGAAGCAGGCGGTGGCCGGTCTGCTCTCGCCCGAGGTGCGCGAGGAGATCATCGGTCTGGCCGAGGTGCGCGAAGTGTTCCGCTCTTCCAAGTATGGCGCGGTGGCCGGTTGCATGGTGGTGGACGGCGTGGTCAAGCGCAACAATCCCATTCGGGTGCTGCGTGACAACGTGGTCATCTTCGAGGGTGAGTTGGAATCCCTGCGTCGCCACAAGGACGATGTGATGGAGGTCAAGGCGGGCACCGAATGCGGTATCGCGGTCAAGGGTTACAACGACATCAAGCCCGGCGACCAGATCGAGGTGTACGAGCGCACCGAGGTGCAGCGGGAGCTGTGATCCATGAAGGAGTTCAGCCGAGCCGACCGCGTCGGTGCCCAGATGCAGCGTGAGCTGGCGTTGTTGCTGCGCGATGCGAAAGATCCGAGGCTGGCCGAGGTCACGGTGCAGGAGGTGCGCGTCACACGGGATCTGGCCCATGCCAAGGTCTATTTCACCGTGCTCGACTCCACTCGGGCGGAAGCGTTCACCGCGATTCTGCAGCGGGCGGCGGGCTTCCTGCGGCGTGAGCTGGGGCGCATCATGAAGGTGCGCACCGTGCCCGAACTTCATTTCGTCTACGACCGTTCCATCGAAGAGGGACAACGGTTGTCCGCTCTCATCGAGGAGGCCGTGGCGCGCGACCGTGGAGACAAAGACGATGGCCAGGCGTAGGCGCAGGCATTCCGGCCGGGACGTGAGCGGCATCTTGCTGCTGGACAAGCCCGCCGGTATCACTTCCAACGCCGCTTTGCAGGAGGTGAAACGGCTCTATCGGGCGCGCAAGGCGGGACATACCGGCAGTCTGGATCCCCTTGCCACCGGCTTGCTCCCCATCTGTCTGGGCAATGCCACCCGGATCTCCGCTTTTCTTCTGGACGCGGACAAGGAGTATGTGGTGCGGGTGCGGCTGGGCGAAGTGACCACGACGGCGGATGCCGAAGGAGAGGTGGTGGAGCGCCATGACCCATCCGGCGTCACGCGAGAGGCGGTGGCGGCGGTTCTTCCCCGTTTCCGTGGGCGCATCGAACAGCTTCCCCCCATGTATTCGGCGGTCAAACACAAGGGGGAACGGCTCTACAAGCTGGCCCGGGAGGGTGTGGAAGTGGCGCGCAAGCCGCGGACCATCACCATCCACGCCTTGGAACTGATGGGGTTCGACAACCCCGAGTTCGAAATCCGTGTCCACTGCTCCAAAGGCACCTATGTGCGCACCTTGGCCGAAGACATCGGTCGCGCCCTCGGCGTGGGTGCCCACGTGGCGGGACTTCGGCGCACCCGCGTCGGCCCGTACGGCGAGGAGGGCATGGTGGGTCTGGATCGGATCCACGAGCTGGCGGAGAAGGGCGGGCCAGAGGCGTTGGATGCGCTGCTGTTGCCCATCGACACCGGTCTGGCCCAGTGGCCCGAAGTGCGCCTGGGGCCGGATTCGGCCTACTATCTTCGCCAGGGCCAACCGGTGCTGGTGCCGAAGGCGCCCACCGAGGGTTGGGTGCGGATCTACGGCGCCGACGGCGAGTTCATCGGTGTCGGTGAGATCGATGACGACGGCCGGGTGGCGCCGCGCCGGCTGCTGGGCCAGAGTTGACCATCCTGGATTTTCTGTGGCCAAACCCGGCCGGTTGTTGGATAATTCACCGCCGCGGCTGGGATGATTCCCGGCCTTTTCTGTTCCGCCGGCGCCGTCTGAGCTCATTGTCGGATGGCGCCATACCAGGCGACGAGATTCCTGATATCTAAGGAGACGAAATCATGGCAATGAGCGCAGAGGTCAAAAAACAGATCATCGCCGAATTCGGCAAGAACCCCAACGACACGGGTTCCACCGAGGTGCAGGTGGCGCTGCTCACCTGGCGCATCAACGATTTGACGCCCCATTTCAAGACGCACAAGAAGGATCACCATTCGCGCCAAGGATTGATCCGCATGGTCAACGCGCGCCGTAAGTTGCTCGACTACCTCAAGCGCAAAGACGTGGAGCGTTACCGGGCACTCATCGAGCGCCTTGGCCTACGTCGTTGACATCCACCACGAGAAAGCGGGACCAGCAAGTGACAGCGATCAAGAAAGAGTTTCAGTACGGCGAATACAAAGTGACGTTGGAGACGGGCGAGATCGCCCGGCAGGCCGACGGTGCGGTGATGATCAATATGGGGGACACCGTGGTGTTGTGCACCGTGGTGGGTTCGCGCGAAGCGGTGGAAGGGCGCGATTTCTTCCCTCTCACCGTGGACTACCAAGAGAAG
This sequence comes from uncultured Sedimenticola sp., assembly GCA_964404295.1. Classification (GTDB taxonomy): domain Bacteria; phylum Pseudomonadota; class Gammaproteobacteria; order Chromatiales; family Chromatiaceae; genus Thiolapillus. The sequence goes on from CAYOJM010000012.1 coordinate 25,352, forward strand.
ACCTATGCCGCCGGCAAGATTCCCGGCGGCTTTTTCCGTCGTGAGGGGCGGCCTTCGGAGAAAGAGGTGCTCACCGCGCGCCTCATCGACCGCCCCATTCGTCCCCTGTTTCCCAAGGGCTTCACCAACGAAGTGCAGGTGATCTGCACCGTCATGTCCCACAATCCTTATGTGGACCCCGAGATTCCTTCGTTACTCGGCACTTCCGCCGCCCTGGCCATTTCCGGCTTGCCGTTCCAAGGGCCCATCGGGGCAGCGCGCGTCGGGTACAAGAACGGGGAGTACCTGCTCAATCCTCCGGGAACGGGTCTGAGCGAAGTGACCGATCTCGATCTGGTGGTCGCCGGCACCGCCGACGCCGTGCTCATGGTGGAGTCCGAGGCCCGGGAGCTGCCCGAAGAGGTCATGCTGGGTGCCGTGCTCTTTGGTCATGAGCAGATGCAGGTGGCCATCGAGACCATCGAGGCTTTGGCGGCCGAGGCCGGCAAGGCGCCCTGGCCTTTCGAACCGCCGGTGGAGGACGAAGTCCTGGCCGCTGCCGTGGCCGAGGCGGCGGAGGCCGAAGTGGTCGAGGCCTACAAGATCGCCGACAAGCTGGCCCGCTATGCCCGCCTCGACGAGATCAAGGCGCAGTTGGTGGAACGTCTGGCGGGTGGGGAAGATCCGGCCCACGATCCCGAAGCGGTGAAAGGCGCTTTCGAAAAGCTCAAGAAAAAGGTGGTGCGCAGCCGCATCCTGGCCGGTGAGCCCCGCATCGACGGGCGCGACACCAAAACGGTGCGTCCCATCACCATCAAGACCGGCTTGTTGCCGCGCACCCATGGTTCGGCTCTGTTCACCCGCGGCGAAACCCAGGCGCTGGTGGTCACCACCTTGGGCACCGAGCGCGACGCCCAGATCGTGGATGCGCTGGACCGCTCGTATCGTGAGAACTTCATGCTCCACTACAACTTTCCGCCCTTCTGCGTGGGTGAGACCGGCCGGGTGGGCAGCCCCAAACGGCGGGAGATCGGGCATGGTCGGCTGGCCAAGCGGGGCGTCCTCGCGGTGATGCCGAGCCAAGAGGAGTTTCCCTATTCCATTCGCGTGGTTTCGGAGATCACCGAATCCAATGGCTCTTCTTCCATGGCATCGGTGTGCGGCACCAGCCTCTCGTTGATGGACGCCGGCGTGCCCATCAAAGCGCCGGTGGCCGGTGTGGCCATGGGCCTGATCAAAGAGGGCGACCGGTTTGCGGTGCTCACCGACATCCTCGGGGACGAGGATCACTTGGGGGACATGGATTTCAAGGTGGCCGGTACGGAGAAGGGGGTCAACGCCCTGCAGATGGACATCAAGATCCAGGGCATCACCAAGGAGATCATGGAGATCGCTTTGGAACAAGCCCGCGAAGGGCGGCTCCACATCCTCGGCGAGATGAACAAGGCCATTTCGGCGCCTCGCGAAGAGATGTCCGAGCATGCCCCGCGCATCATCTCCTTCCGCATCCATCCCGACAAGATCCGGGACGTCATCGGAAAAGGGGGGGCCACCATTCGTTCCATCACCGAGGAAACGGGCACCACCATCGATCTGGACGACAGCGGCCTGGTGAAGATCTTTTCCGTGGACAAGGCGGCCGGAGAGTTGGCGCGCAAGCGGGTGGAGCTGATCACCGCCGACGTGGAGGTGGGCAAGGTATACGAAGGCAAGGTCATCAAGATCATGGATTTCGGCGCCTTCGTGAACATCCTTCCCGGCAAGGATGGGCTGGTGCATATCTCCCAGATCAGCGATGAACGCGTGGAGAAGGTGAGTGACAAGCTCTCCGAAGGCGACACCGTCAAAGTGAAGGTTCTGGAGGTGGACAAACAGGGCCGCATCCGCCTGAGCATGAAAGCGGTGGACGAGAGCGAGTGATCTTGCTTGCGGTCGAAGATGGGAACGGGGCTTCGCGCCCCGTTTTCGTTTCCAGGGGTATACTTGAGGCACAGGTTCTCATCCGGCGTTGAAACATGCAGTTGGCGCGAATCTCATTCCCAATTCTGTTGCTCTTCGTGGTCTCGAACACCGTGGCCGACGAGGTGACCGAACAGATCCAGGCCGGTCTCAGGGCCTATGAGCAAGGCGACTATCAGACCGCCGTCACCGAGCTCAATTTCGCGGTGGCCGAGATCCAAAAGCGTATCGACGAAGCGCGCAAGAAGGTGCTGCCCGACCCGCTTCCCGGTTGGACGGCCGAAGCGCCGCGAGCGCAGAGCATGGCCATGATGGGAATGGGGGGTAATCAGCTTGGTCGTCTGTACCGAAGGGAAGGAGGGCAGGAGCAGGTGGAGATCGAGATCTTCGTCGATTCCCCCATGGTGCAGATGTTCGCCATGATGATGACCAACCCCATGATGCTTCAAGCCGACCCCTCCACCCGTTTGTACCGCCATGGGGGACGGCGAGGCGTTCTTTCGCACGACGCCGGCGCGGATGAGTGGCAGCTGAGTTTCGTTCTCGGCAACGGCCGCATCCTGCTTCAGCTCACTGGTTCAGGCCTGAAGGACGAAAAGCCGTTGCTGGCTTATCTCGACGCCTTGGATCTGGACAAGGTGGAGGCTCTGGCACGCTGACGCCGTGGATCGCACGGAACGGTTCATGACCATCGACCGGCTGTTGCGCAGCCGGCGCGCCACGCCTCTCGCGGTGATGATGGAGGCGTTGGAGGTGTCCCGGGCCACCGTCAAGCGGGACCTCGAATACATGCGCGACCGCCTCGGCGCCCCCATCGTCTGGGGTCGGGCACTCGGAGGTTACCGCTACGAGGAGGGGGAGCGATTCGCGCTTCCGGGGTTGTGGTTCAACGCCTCCGAGATCCACGCGCTGCTCACCATGGAACAGTTGCTCGAGGGGTTGCAGCCGGGGTGGCTCGCCTCCCACATCGGCCCCTTGAAACGTCGTATCCGAGCGCTGTTGGCTCAGGGAGAACATTCGGCGGAAGCGGTGGCGCGGCGCATCCGTATCACCCGCCAGGCGGAGCGGCCGGTGGATCCCGAAGTGTTCCGCCTCGTTTCCAGTGCCGTACTCGAACGGCGGCGGCTCAGATTGAGGCACCACCACCGGGGGAGGGATGAAGTGGTGTCGCGGGAGGTCTCGCCCCAGCGGCTGGTCCATTACCGTAACAACTGGTATCTGGATGCATGGTGCCACCTGCGCGAAGGATTGCGGAGTTTTGCGGTGGATGCCATCGAGGTCGCGGAACCGCTCGATGAGGCGGCCCGCGAAGTACCCGACGAAATCCTGGACGAAATGTTGCGATCCGGCTATGGGATCTTCTCCGGCGCCCAGGTGCGCCATGCCCTTTTGCGGTTCGCGCCCGATGCTTCGCGTTGGGTTTCCCGAGAGCGTTGGCATGCCCGACAGGAGGGGTGGTTCGACGATGAAGGCCGCTATTGCCTGCGCCTTCCTTATTCGGGAGATCGAGAATTGCTGATGGATCTGCTGCGTTATGGCGACGCGGTGGAGGTGCTCGAACCGGCGGATCTGCGTGAAAAGGTGGCCGAGGCCCATTGTCGCGCCTGCCGCCGCCTTGGCGGCGCGCCCTGAGCGGGCCGGCACCACGTACCGATTCGAACCCGTTGTACAGGCGTATGGCCCTGTGTCGCGAAAGGGATGCCGGTGAGGCGTGGAACTCTCAGGGATGCATCGGTGAGTCTTTTCACGGTCGCATCGCCGTCGAAACCTCGACCTTCGGGCGGCTGCGAATGGCGACAAAGCATGCCACCTCGATGCTTTCGGGTTGGCGGGTGTATTTCGTCGCTTCAAAGGCGGCCGCGCTTTTCACGTTTCCTTTCCGAGTCGTGTCATGCCACCGGCTCGGCTGCAACGTGCAGGCCGAGCCGGCGCTGCCCTTCGAGGGGGCGGGCTCTTTGTCGTTTGGAGGAGGGCGGATGCCCCCAGTCGAAGGGAATGGTGCACGGGATGCTTTTGCCTCATTCCTGGCAAACGTTCGCCTTCCGGGTCATCTCCCGCAGGGTGTGAGGCGCGAAGTGTTCCCATCGTGCAATGGGTGGGAGCGTGCGGAAAAATGGCGCCCTCGAGACGATTCGAACGTCCGACCTACCGCTTAGGAGGCGGTTGCTCTATCCTGCTGAGCTACGAGGGCGTGGCGGCTGATTATAACAAAAGCCCCTCTGTCCACCGGGGCTGACCACGGTGGAACGCTGCGGTAGCATACCCAAGTTTTTCAAGGCCGATCGACATTCCATGCGCGATCCGACTCCCCATCTGGTGCCTGGAGATTTCCCCCCCGTGGTGCGGGAGGTGCCGCCGCACACGTTGCAGGTGAATCTGGGCTATCGATGCAACCAGAGCTGTCGCCATTGTCACGTAGCCGCCGGCCCACGGCGTAAAGAGGTCATGTCGGCACGGACCTTGTCTCGGGTGATACGGCTATTGGAACGCGGCGGGTTCGAAATGCTGGACATCACGGGTGGGGCGCCGGAACTCAATCCGGGTTTTCGCCGGCTGGTGGAGGCCGCCGCCGCTCTGGGCGTGTCGGTGATGGACCGTTGCAACCTGACGGTGCTCTTGGAGCCGGGACAGGAAGAGCTGGCCGCCTTTCTCGCCCGTCACCGGGTCCACCTGGTGGCCAGTTTGCCCTGTTATCTGGAGGAGAACGTAGACCGTCAGCGGGGCAATGGAGTTTTTGCCCGAAGCCTGGATGCGCTGCGCCGTCTCAATGCCTTGGGCTACGGGGAGCCGGACAGCGGCTTGGTTCTAGACCTGGTTTTCAATCCCCAAGGGGAGGAACTGCCGCCTCCCCAGTGTGCGTTGGAGTCCGATTACAAGGCCCGCCTGGAGGCGGGCCACGGTATCCGTTTCAATCGGCTGCTCAGCTTGACGAACATGCCGGTAGGACGCTTCGGCAGCCGCTTGTTGGCCGCGGGCACATTGGGGGATTACCTGACGCGGCTCAAGGCCGCCCACCGGACGGAAAATTTGCGTGCGGTCATGTGCCGGACCCTGGTGAGCGTGGATTGGCGCGGTCGTCTGTACGATTGTGATTTCAACCAGATGTTGGGCCTCCCTTTGGGAGGTGATGCTTTCCATGTCGATGACCTCGACCCCCGGAGTCTCGAAGGGCGGATAGTGGCGGTTGGGAATCATTGCTACGGTTGTACCGCGGGGCAGGGCAGCAGCTGCACGGGGGCGTTGAGCTGAAGTCCGGGATCTCCATCATCGTGCCGACGCTGGACGAAGGTGCGGTGATCCGTCGGCTGTTGCAACAACTGCAGGCCGCTCGGAAAGCGGGCCATGAGGTCATCCTGGTGGATGGAGGCAGCCGAGACCGCACGCGGGAAGTTGCGGCACCTTGGGTAGACCGGCTGTTGGTGGTGCCCGCGAACCGGGGGAAGCAGCTTCATGCCGGTGCCTGTGCCGCCCGCAGGAGCTGGTTATGGTTCGTTCACGCCGATACTCGGTTGCCCGGCGATTGGCTGGAAAGGATGGAATCCGCATGCCGGTCGGGCCAGCCTGCCTGGGGGTTTTTCCATGTGCGGCTCGATTCACGACGTCCCCTTTTGAAGGTCGTGGCCTGGTCCATGAATAAGCGTTCCTGCCTTACCCGCATAGCCACGGGTGACCAGGGCATCTATGTGCATAGAGCGCTCTATTTCGGATGTGGTGGTTTCCGTGATCTGCCCATCATGGAGGACATTGCGCTCAGTCGTTGCCTGCGGCGTGTCCGGCCTCATTGCGTGCGATCGCCCTTGACCACCTCCGCGCGCCGCTGGGAACGCAATGGGGTGGTGCGCACCATGGTGCACATGTGGCGGTTGCGGCTTGCTTTTTGGCTTGGTGTTCCGGCCTGCCGTCTGGCGCGCCATTATCCGCCGTGTTCATCACCCGATACCGAATCCTGATCTTCGCCCGTGCGCCGGTGCCTGGGCAGTGCAAGACCCGTCTGATACCGGCACTCGGTGCGGACGGCGCCGCCGCCATGGCTGCGCGGCTACTGGAGCACGCCCTGACCCAAGCCCGCCGTTCCGGCCTTGGCGAAGTGATCCTCTGCGGCCATCCCCATGGGCGACATCCTCTGTTCCAGGCGTGCTTTGCCACCCGGTGGACCCAGAAGGGCGCGGACTTGGGCGCGCGCATGGAGCATGCGATCCGACGGGCGGCGGCGCCCGGCACCGGCGTGTTGCTCATGGGTTCCGATTGTCCAGGGCTCACCGCTGCGGTGTTGCGACGGGCGGCGTGGCGGCTGAAACGGCATGACCTGGTGCTGGTGCCGGCAGAAGACGGTGGTTATGTGCTCCTGGGGTTGCGCCGACCGGCACCCGATCTATTTCGGAGGATGCCTTGGGGTGGTGATGGGGTGTTTCGCAGAACATTGCAGAGGGCGCGTCGCATGGGATTGTCCACCGCGGTGCTCGAACCCTTGTGGGACCTGGATCGGCCGGAAGACCTAGAGCGGCTTCACCTGGAATATCCGGTCATCGTTTCAGAATGAGTTCAATCACCGCTTTGCTGCCGAAATAGGCCAGGACGAGGATGGCGAAGCCGGAGAGGGTCCAGCGGATGGCCGTGCGGCCGCGCCATCCAAATCGGTGGCGGCCCCACAACAGCACAGCGAAGATCACCCAGGCTGCGAGCGAAAGCAATGTCTTGTGCACCAGGTGCTGGGCGAACATGTCTTCCAAAAAGAGGAACCCGCTGCCCAATGCCAGGGTGAGGAGAACGAACCCGATGGTGATCATTTCGAACAGCAGCCCTTCCATGGTCTGCAAAGGGGGCAATGCGCGAATGAAACCGCCCGGATGGTGGCGTCTGAGCTGGCGGTCCTGGATGGCCAGCAGCACCGCTTGCACCGCTGCCATGGTGAGCACGCTGTAAGCCAGGATGGAGAGGATCACATGGGCGCGCAGCTGCCAGTCGGTGTCCGGCGGCAACAGCCGAATCCCGGGAAACAGCTGCTCCAGCACCAGGGTCACCGCCGCCAGAGGCAGCAGCACCATGCCCAGGGACTCCACCGGGCGCTGCAAGGCGGCCAATAGATAAAGCAGGCAGATGACCCACGCGGCGAAAGAGACCGCGTTGAAGAAAGAGAAATTCAATCCCATCCGCGTGTGGAGGCTCAGATAGAGCACCGCGCCGTGAAACACCAAGGCGGAGAAACCCAGGAGCAGGCCCAGGCCGCGGGACGGCCGGCCCTGATCGGCCCGGCGGAACAGGCGCAAAGTGAAGACGGTGCCCGCGCTCAGATAGAGCAGCACCGCCGGGAGGAAAAAGAGGGTGGCTTTCATGGGCGCCAATGATGACACAACCGTCAGGGGGTCGGAAGCGAAGCGGTTTTGCCGGTCACGGGGCGCATGCGAGGATGGCGGTCTTCGTAGATGAGCTCGGGTTCCGAAGTGGGGGCCAGCCGTTGCATGAAGTCCACCAAGGAGAGGGCCACGCTGCCGCGGAAGAAACGGGCCATGGAACGTTCCATCCAGATACGATCCGAATAGAGCCAGACGCGGTGCGGCTGATCACCGGTGCCGTCGGCGTCGAGATCGAAGCCGCTGTAGCGGTCCCAGTGGTTGCCGTTCCAGATGTTGAGGCGGGTGGTGGGTGGCGCGCTGCCCATCACATCCACGAAATTGTTCACGAAATCGTTGCCGTGAATGAGGTGTCCCCCTTTTTCCCCATAGAAATAGCTGGCGACGTCGTTGTAGGTGAACAGATTGCCTTCGATGCGCAGCACGTTTTCGGGCTGCAAGGGGGAAGTGGCCAACAACCCCACGGCGCAGTGGGCCACGATGTTTCCTTCGATGGCCACGTCGTAGCTCTCCTTCACCGTGATGCCGGATCCGGTGAGCTTACGCATGTGGGCGATGCGGTTGTTCTCCAGTTGGACGCCGTCGGAATAGATCACGGCAATGCCGGTCACATTGCGTTCCAGCCGATTGTTGCGGACCTGGTTGTCGGGTGAATAGACGAACTCCATGCTGATGCGGCTGTCGCGGACGATGTTCTCTTCCACCCGGTTGTCGGATGCATTGGAGAAGACCAGGTCGCGTACCCCTTCCACCCGGTTTCCCCGGATGAGATTGCCGTGACTGTACCAGATGCGGATTCCGTCTCCACGAATGCTGATGTCCCTGTTCGTCAGGGAACGGATCCGGTTGTTCAGGATGCGGTTGTCGTGGGCATTGCTCAAATGGATGCCGAACAACACCTCTTCCAGGCGGTTGTCTTCCACCGTGGCGTCATCGGCTTGAATCAGGATGCCGGCGTCCACCGCGTCGTGGGAGCTTCCGGAACGGATCAGGCGCAACCCTCTCACCGTGACGCCGTCCGCCTTGATGGTGAGCACCGTGCCTTCTCCTCCGCCGTCTACGGTGACCCGGCCACCGCCATCGAGAACCATGGGTTTGTCGATCACCACCGGCCCGGCGTAGGTGCCCGGCTCGGGACGCAAGGTGCCGCCGGGCGGTGTGAGCGCCACGTAGAGCTGCAGAGGCGGCAGAGCCCATGCCGGCGTCAGCGAGGAGAAGGCCAGGCTGAGGGCCAGGTACGCCAAGCCGCGTCGGAGTGGAACGGACATGACCATCACGGGTGAAATCCGGATCGAACTCCGTCAGCCTGCGCCGGAGCGCCGACACAGGCATTGATGCTAGTCAAAGCAGCGCGATACGGGTGTCGCCGTCGGGGCGGCGGATGTGGAAAAGGAGCTCGCAGTACTCGGTGAGCGGTGGCACGGGTGAGGGGTCGTCGGCACAACTGCAACCGGCCACCACGCTCTGGAAGAACACCCCCGCACGGAGCCTGACGCCGGCTTCGTCGGAATGGGCTTCCAGGAGCACGAACTCCAAGCCTTGCTCCAGTACATGGGACCCATGGGTCAGGGCTTGTTGAAGCGGCAAAGCGGCCACGTCCAGCGTCGCGGCTTCCCGTTTGAAGACTTCGGCCAGACGGGACGTGCCCCAGGCGGAAAGGGTTTCGGGCAACCGGACGGACATCATCCGGCACCATGAAAAGACCCGGCCGAAGCCGGGTCGAAGCAGCAGATGCCGGCGAAGGAGAACATCAACCCTCGTAGTTCCGGGCCACGAAGTCCCAGTTCACCAAATTCCAGAAGTCCGCCACATAGGCCGGGCGCGCGTTGCGCTTGTCGATGTAATAGGCGTGCTCCCAGACGTCGATGGTGAGCAGCGGCGTCTTGCCGTCACGCATGGGGTTGCCGGCGCCGGTGGTGTTGACGATCTCCAAAGCGCCGTCGCCGTTCTTCACCAGCCAGGTCCAGCCGCAACCGAAGTTGGTGGCGGCGGCGGTGGAGAACTTCTCTTTGAATTCGGCGAAAGAGCCGAACGCCCTGTCGATGGCCTCAGCAAGGGCACCCGAGGGCTCGCCGCCGGCGTTGGGCGCCATGCAGTTGAAATAGAAGGTGTGGTTCCACACCTGGGCACCGTTGTTGAAGATGCCGCCTTCGGCTTTCATGATGATCTCTTCCAGGCTGGCATTTTCGAATTCGGTGCCTGGAATCAGATTGTTCAGGTTGGTGACATAGGCGGCGTGGTGCTTGTCGTGGTGGAACTCCAAGGTCTCGGCGGAGATGTAGGGCTCCAGGGCATCCTTGACGTAAGGCAGATCGGGTAATGTATGACTCATCTCTCTCTCCTGATCGGTCGTCTAAATCTTGACTAAATTACTTGGTATTAGGCGGCGCAAAGGGTAGTCCGAAACGCCCGCGAATGCAACCGCAAGGCCGTGTGCGATAATGGCGCGCCATGAAGACGCCACAGAGCCGGCTCGACCCTGTTGCGCTCCATCTTTTCCACAGCCGCCTGGCCGCGGTGTGTGACGAGATGGGCGCCATTCTGCGTAACGCCGCTTTTTCGCCCAACATCCGTGATCGGCTCGATTTTTCCTGTGCCGTGTTCGATGCCGAGGGTGCGTTGTGTGCTCAGGCCGCCCATATTCCGGTGCATCTTGGAAGCATGGCCTATGCTATGAAAGGCATCGTGCGGCGGCTGTCGTGGGCGCCCGGAGATCAAGTGATCTTCAATGATCCGTTCTTGGGCGGCACCCACCTTCCCGATGTGACACTCATCGCCCCTTTGTTCGTCGAGGGGGGGTTGACCGGATTCGTAGCCAATCGTGCCCACCATGCCGACATCGGTGCCGCCACGCCGGGCTCCATGCCGGTCTCCTCGACCTTGGAGGAAGAGGGGGTGATCATCGAGCCGGTTCACTTGGTGCGCGAAGGACGGCGCGATCCCGCCATATGGAACTGGATTCTCGGTGCCACGGGAGATCGGCGGGTGGCCGAAGGAGATCTTTCCGCGCAGCTCAGCGCCAATCGGGCCGGATTGGAGCGGCTCGGTCGTTTGGTGAGCGAACAGGGACGGGTCGCATATCTGGATGGCTTGGCTGCGGTCAACGACTACGGTGAGCGGCTCTGTGCCGCCATGTTGGAAGAGCTGCCCGAGGGGGAATACCGCTTCAGGGATGTCCTGGACGACGACGGCCAGGGACGGCAGTCCATAGAAATCGTCGCCTGCGTGCGCATCGGCGATGGTCGGGCCGAAGTCGATTTCACCGGCACCGCCGCGCAGGTGCCAGGCAACGTGAACTGTCCGCTTTCCGTGGCGGCGGCGGCCGTCCACTATGTTTTCCGTTGCCTGATGCCGCCTCAGACCCCCGCGTGCGCCGGAACCTTTCGCCGTATCGGGCTGCGTGCCCCCGAAGGTTGCCTGCTCAACGCCCGTTTTCCCGCTGCCGTGGCCGCCGGTAACGTAGAGACCAGCATGCGGGTGGTGGACGTGGTGATGGGGGCTCTGGCCCAGGCGGTGCCGGAACGGGTGGCCGCGGCCAGTTGCGGAAGCATGAACAACCTGGCCATGGGAACCGCCGCTCCCGGTGGCTGGGACTATTACGAAACCATGGGCGGGGGCATGGGCGCCAGCCACAAAGCGCCTGGCCTGGACGGCGTACAGACTCACATGACCAATACTTTGAATACCCCGGTGGAAGTGCTGGAGCAGCGGTATCCATTGCGGGTGGTCCGTTACGGGTTGCGCCGCGGCTCTGGAGGCGCGGGGCGGCATCGGGGAGGAGACGGCCTGGTGCGGGAGTTCGAGTTTCTCGCCGAAGCGGAATTCACCCTTCTCACCGAACGACGGCGGTTCGCTCCCTGGGGATTGGCCGGAGGCTGTCCCGGCACCCGGGGTCGGAATCTGCTCAATGATGTCCCTTTGCCGCCCAAGTGCCACCGCAAGGTGGCGCCCGGCGATCGTTTGCGTATCGAGACCCCCGGGGGAGGTGGATACGGACCGCCCCCGCAAGCACGGCCATGTGTGGAATCTGTGGAGAGCTGAGGTTCGACGGGGCGCCCGCCGATCTGGCGGCGGTGGCGCGCATGACCGAGCGACTGCGACCGCGCGGGCCCGATCATGGCGGCGCGTACGGTGACGGTGTCTTGGGTTTCGGGCACCGCCGATTGGCCATCATCGACCTCAGTGAACGGGCCAACCAGCCCATGGTGGACCAGGAACTGGGGTTGGCGCTGGTCTTCAACGGCACGATCTACAACTACCCCGAGTTGCGCCGCGAGCTCGAAGGCAAGGGATATCATTTCTTTTCCGACGGGGACTCCGAGGTGATCCTCAAGGCCTATCGGGAGTGGGGTGAAGGGGCCGTGGCCCGTTTCCATGGTATGTTCGCCTTCGCGGTGTGGGACATGCGCGAGCGGACCCTGTTTCTGGCTCGGGACAGGTTCGGCATCAAGCCGCTCTATTGGAGCCGGGACGATCGGCGTTTCCGCTTCGCTTCCAATGTTCAGGCGCTGTTGGCCGGCGGCGGCGTGGATACCCGTCTCGACCCCGAGGCCATCCATTTCCAGTTCACCCTCCACGGCGTGGTGCCGGCGCCGCGCACGGTGCTCAAGGGCGTGCGGAAGCTGGAACCGGGACATTGGATCAAATTGGACGTCGGCGGCGGCCTGCAGTCCGAAAGCTATTGGCGGATCGACCCCACGCCCATGGCGCCGCCATGGGACGAGTCCCGGTGGGTGGAAGCCGTACACGAGCGGTTGCTCGAAGCGGTTCGGCGGCGCAACGAGATCGCCGACGTGCCGGTGGGCGTACTGCTGTCGGGCGGGCTGGATTCCAGCCTGCTGGTGGCCCTCCTGGTGGAACTGGGCCATGAAAACCTCCATACCTTTACCATCGGCTTCGAGGACCAACCCGAAGAGCTGGGCAACGAATTCGAATACTCGGATCAGGTGGTGGCGCGCTTCAAGCCCAACCATCACAAATTTCTGATCCCCAACGATGAGGTGCTCGATCGTCTGCCCGAAGCGGTGGACGCCATGGCCGAGCCCATGTTCGGTCAGGACGCGGTGGCCTTCTATCTCCTGGCGGAACAGGTCTCGAAAGAAATCAAGGTGGTCCAATCCGGCCAGGGGGCGGACGAGGTCTTCGGCGGTTACTTCTGGTATCCACGCATCATGGCGGACCGCCAGGGCGATTGCGTGGATCGACTTCGCCGCCACTACTTCGATCGTGAGCACGCCGAATTCCTGCGCATGGTAACGCCCCCTTATCGCGGTGCCGACCATACCGGCCAATGGGTGGCGCGACGCCTCGAAGCCATGGGCGCCGCCACCTGCATCGATGCCGTGCTGGCTCTGGATGTCACCGCCTTCATCGTGGACGACCCGGTCAAGCGAGTGGACAACATGACCATGGCCTGGGGGTTGGAGGCGCGGGTGCCCTTTCTCGACCACGAGCTGGTGGAGCTGGTCGCCCGCTGTCCGCCGGACATCAAGTTCCGTTCCAACGGCAAGCATCTGCTCAAACAGGTGGCCAGGGGCCGTGTTCCGGACGCTGTCATCGACCGGCCCAAGGGCTACTTCCCCATGCCGGCGCTGAAATATGTGCGGGGCCCGTTCCTTACGTTCATGCGTGACATCCTCGACTCCCGCGCGTGCCGTGAACGCGGGCTGTTCGAGCGGTCCTATATCGACATGCTGCTCGGCGCGCCCGAGATGCACCACACCCGCATCCAGGGCAGCAAACTCTGGCAGTTGGCGCTGATGGAGCTGTGGCTGCAACGCAACGTCGATCCCGTGAGTGGATGAGACCGAAATGCCCCATACTGCACGCCTGGATTGTAAAATGGGCTCGCCTGTGGGAAGCGGGCCTGCTTGTTGCACAAAAAAAACAAATAAGGTGGTGTGAACAGTTTGTGTTCGGCGCCTTGTTGTATATAATGCAACATTAAGTCTGCATTCCTGCTGCGTCCAAAACCAATGGGAAATGCCGACAGCAACGGTTCTTCCCGGGATTCGTGGTAGTTCCAAAGGGTGCTGTTCGAAAGTTTACAGCGGTGATATTCAGGAGATAGTTGATGAAAAAAGGTAACAAGAACTTCGTTCCCATGGCGGCGGCCATTGCCCTTGCTCTGGGCAGCAGCGCAGCCATGGCGGGCAACATGGGATACGCGGCCGACGGCGTCAAGGACGTGGTCATGAGCGGTGCCGGCGAGTGCTGGCGCAGCGTGGAGGGGCCCATCATGCCTCCCGTCGAAAAGTGCGGCGACGCCATGCCCAAGGCCGAAGAGCCCGTCGACGGCGATGACGACAACGATGGCGTACCCAACAGCATGGACAAGTGCCCCAACACCCGGCCGGGCGCCACCGTGGACAGCGATGGTTGCGAAATCGTGGAGAACTTGACCATCAACCTGGTGGTCGAGGAGTTCGATTTCGACAGCGCCGAGCTCAAGCCTGAAATGAAAGAGGCTCTGAGGGATCTGGCCGAGCGTATCAAAGCAAGCCCCGGTCACGAGCGGATCACCATCATTGGCCACACCGACAGCATTGGACCCGAGGAGTACAACATGCAGCTCTCCTTGCGTCGTGCCGAGGCGGCCGCCGAGTATCTGCGCTCTCTGGGCATCGACGATATCACCGTCGAGGGTCGTGGCGAAATGGAGCCCATCGCGGACAACAGCACGCCCGAAGGTCGCGCCCAGAACCGCCGTATCGAAGTCATCACCCACTGAGGGCTCGACTCGCGACGCTCCGCGAGGGGCGAAAAACCGGCGCTTCGGCGCCGGTTTTTTCTTGTTCGGCCCAATCTTTCTCCGGTTCCGGCCCTGTCATAAAATACGCCGCCAGGCGCGCATGGTCGCCGGTGCAACAGTGAGGAAAGAGCATGCCCACCATCACCCTACCCGACGGTTCCCAGCGTGAATACGACCGCCCGGTGACGCCGGCCGAAATCGCAGCCGACATCGGTCCGGGGCTGGCGCGCGCCATGCTGGCGGCCAAAGTGGACGGCAAGCTGGTGGACGCCGACCATCTCATCGAGCATGATGCCGAAGTGGCCATCGTCACCGATCGCGATGAGGAAGCGCTGGAGCTCATTCGCCACGACGCTGCCCATGTCATGGCTCAGGCGGTACAGGAGCTCTATCCCGGTACTCAGGTCACCATCGGTCCCGCCATCGAGGACGGCTTCTATTACGATTTCGCGCGCGACGAACCCTTCACCCCGGATGATCTGAAAAAGATCGAAGAGCGCATGCGCGAGATCGTAGACCGCGACCTGCCCATCAAACGAGAGGTGTGGGACCGGGAAGAGGCGAAACGGGTGTTCGCCGACTTGGGCGAGCATTACAAGGTGGAGATCATCGACGCCATCCCCGAGGACGAGCCCATCACCGTCTATCGACAGGGCGACTGGTTCGACGTCTGCCGCGGTCCCCACCTGCCCAGCACCGGCAAGCTGCCCAAGGCCTTCAAGCTGACGAAGCTGGCCGGCGCCTATTGGCGAGGCGACTCGAACAACGAGATGCTGCAGCGTATCTACGGCACCGCCTGGCGTAACAAGAAGGAGCTCAAAGCCTACCTCCATCGCCTGGAAGAGGCCGAAAAGCGCGACCATCGCCGCATTGGCAAACAGCTGGATCTCTTCCATACCCAGGAAGAGGCGCCCGGCATGGTTTTCTGGCACGACAAGGGGTGGCGGATCTATCTCGCCATTCAGGACTATGTGCGCGGCAAGCTGCGCGAGCACGGTTACCAGGAGGTGCACACCCCCGAGATCATCGACCGCAGCCTGTGGGAGAAGTCGGGCCACTGGGAGAAGTTCGGCGACATGATCTTCACCACCCACTCCGAGCACCGCGACTACGCCATCAAGCCCATGAACTGCCCGGCCCACGTGCAGATCTACAACCACGGGCTGCGCAGCTATCGCGACCTGCCTCTGCGGCTGGCGGAGTTCGGCTCCTGCCACCGCAACGAGCCCTCGGGCACCCTCCACGGGCTGATGCGGGTGCGCAACTTCGTGCAGGACGACGCCCATATCTTCTGCACTGAAGAGCAGATCCTGGACGAGGTCTCCGCCTTCATCGATCTGCTCTTCGAGGTCTACCGCGACTTCGGCTTCGACGAGGTGCTGATCAAGCTCTCCACCCGTCCCGAGAAGCGCGTGGGCAGCGACGAGCTGTGGGACAAGGCGGAGAAGGCGCTGGCCGACGCCCTGGACCACAAGGGGCTGGAGTGGGCGCTGCAGCCGGGCGAGGGGGCCTTCTATGGTCCCAAGATCGAGTTCTCCCTCAAGGACTGCCTGGGCCGCGTCTGGCAGCTCGGCACCATCCAGCTCGACTTCTCCATGCCGGAGCGGCTGGGCGCCCACTACATCGCCGAGGACAACAGCAAACAGGTACCGGTGATGCTGCACCGCGCCATCCTCGGCTCCCTGGAGCGTTTCATCGGAATCCTGCTGGAGCACTACGCTGGGGCGTTGCCGGTATGGCTTTCTCCGGTGCAGGCGGTGGTGATGAACATCACGGACCATCAGGCCGATTACGCACGAAAGGTGGAAGGGGCGCTGAAAGATCAGGGGTTTCGTGTGGAAGCCGACTTGAGAAACGAGAAGATCGGCTTTAAAATCCGCGAGCACACCTTGCAGCGGGTGCCTTACCTTCTGATCGTCGGTGATCGGGAGATGGAGCAAGGCGCCGTCGCCGTCAGGACCCGCAGTGGCGAGGATCTAGGCGCCATGCCGGTGGACGACTTCATTCGCCGCATCGATCGGGACCTGACGGAGCGAAACTGAAGCCTCCCGAACCTTCCGGAGCGTGAAGGGCGGGGTTTGTTTATTTGTAAAAGAGGTATCGGAACATAGCCAAACAAGAGAAAAGAAACCGCCTGAACGATGAGATCACGGCCCCTCAGGTCCGGCTCATCGGTGAAGACGGCCAACAAGTCGGTATCGTCTCCTTGGAGGAGGCGCTGGCGGCTGCGGACGAAGCCGGCCTGGACCTTGTGGAGATCGTGCCCACTGCCGAACCGCCGGTCTGCCGCATCATGGATTACGGCAAATACGTCTTCGAACAGAAGAAGCAGAAGCAGGCGGCGCGCAAGAAGCAGAAGCAGGTCCAGGTCAAGGAGATGAAGTTCCGGCCTCATACCGACGTCGGCGACTACAAAATCAAGCTGAGAAACCTGCGACGCTTCTTGGAGAACGGGGACAAGGCCAAAGTGACCATGCGCTTTCGGGGTCGGGAGCACGCCCATCGAGAGCTGGGCTTGGAGGTTCTAGAGCGCATCGAGCGCGACCTCGAGGATATCGCCCAGGTGGAACAGCGTCCGGCCATGGAAGGACGCCAGATGGTCATGGTGCTTGCGCCACGCAAACGTTGAATTCGGGCGGAAGGCCCGGGGCGTCCGTCTGGACGCCAATCAGGAGACAAGACGTCTCCGCCGGTCCTGAACACCAGGGCCGGGAAAGGGAGCGGCCGGGCCGAGGCATTGCCTGGGTCGCTCAAGATCCATCCTCTGAGACTGTGTTAAGGAGAAGAAAATGCCGAAGATCAAGACCAACCGGGGCGCGGCCAAGCGGTTCAAAAAGACCGCCGGTGGCTTCAAGCGCAACCAATCCCACCGTCGTCACATCCTGACGAAGAAGAGTCCCAAGCGTAAGCGGCAGTTGCGCACGCCGGCCATGATTCACAAGGCCGACGTCAAGGCGGCCCGCCGTATGATTCCTTACGCCTGACCCTTCGAATCCGCTGACCAGGAGATCACATCATGCCCCGAGTCAAACGTGGAGTGACGGCACGCAAGCGTCACAAGAAAGTTCTCAAACAGGCCAAGGGTTACTATGGTGCCCGCAGCAGGGTCTATCGCGTCGCCAAGCAGGCGGTCATCAAAGCCGGGCAGTACGCCTATCGTGACCGTCGCCAGCGCAAGCGTCAGTTCCGTGCGCTGTGGATCCAGCGTATCAATGCAGCTGCGCGGATGAACGATCTCTCCTACAGCCGCTTCATGAATGGACTGAAGAAGGCGGGTGTCGAGATCGACCGGAAGATGCTGGCCGATCTGGCCGTACACGACATGCCCACTTTCAGCCGGCTCGCGGAAAAGGCCAAGGCCGCTCTCGCGGATTGACCGGCAGCCTGGCTGTTGGACCAGTGCGGCTTCCGGGGCCGCAATCGACGGGGGAAAGGCCTTGTGGTCTTTCCCCTTCGTTCGTTCCCGCCCGGCGCGGGAAGACGGCGGAGTGGAAGACATGGATCTGGAACGATTGACCGAAGAAGCCCTCCGGGCGGTGGAAGCGGCAGATGATCTGCGCGCCTTGGATGGTGTCCGGGTGCGTTATCTGGGCAAGAACGGCCTGTTCACCGAACAGCTCAAGCAGTTGGGGCGCCTGCCCAAGGAAGCACGGCCCAAGGCGGGCCAGGCCATCAACGCGGCCAAGAAACGGTTGCAAAGCGCCATCGAGACGCGGAAGGCCGCCTTGGAGCAGGCGGAGCTCGAGGCCAGGCTGGCTTCCGAGCGGGTCGATGTGACGCTTCCCGGACGCACCCTTGGACAAGGGGGATTGCATCCAGTCACCCGGACTTTGGAACGGATCGAAGAAATCTTCGCCAGCGCCGGTTTCCAGGTGGAGGAAGGGCCTGAGATCGAGGACGATTACCACAATTTCGAGGCGCTCAACATTCCGGCGCACCATCCCGCGCGGGCGATGCACGACACCTTCTATTTCGACGAGCATCGCCTGTTGCGCACCCACACTTCGCCGGTCCAGGTGCGGGTGATGGCGAATGCCGAGCCGCCTTTGAAGGTGATCGCACCGGGGAGGGTCTATCGCTGCGATTCGGATTTGACCCACACCCCCATGTTTCACCAGGTGGAAGGCTTTCTGGTGGATGAGCAGGTGACCTTCGCCGATCTCAAAGGGATTTTGCACGCTTTCCTCAAAGCATTTTTCGAAAAGGACTTGAAGGTGCGCTTTCGCCCTTCCTATTTTCCTTTCACCGAGCCTTCGGCGGAGGTGGACATGGAATGCGTCATGTGCGGAGGGGAAGGGTGCCGGGTGTGCGGCCAGACCGGCTGGTTGGAGGTGCTCGGTTGCGGCATGATCCATCCCGAGGTCTTTCGACACGTGGGCATCGACAGTGACCGCTACATCGGCTATGCCTTCGGCATGGGGGTGGAGCGGCTCACCATGTTGAGATACGGCGTGAACGATCTGCGGCTCTTTTTCGAGAACGATCTTCGATTCCTGAAGCAATTTGCATGAATGCAGGGGACTGCTCAGGTTTGCTGCCCTGAGCGGATCTCCGTGGGGTCGTCGCGAAAGCGCTGTACGGTCGTTCGATGGCTTGGTGCCGACAGCCGGAGTCTTTCGAGTTTGGTTTCGACCGTCTGTCGGAAAGCCCGTGGCGGACAGCCGAAGGCCGCTGACCGATTTGAATCGACAAGCTGGGTCGAACCGATCCACGAGGTGATTAAGGAACGACGACATGCAGTTCAGTGAAGCTTGGTTGCGTGATTGGGTGGACCCCGGGGTGCCGGTCGGTGAATTGGCCGATGCCCTGAGCATGGCCGGCCTGGAGGTGGACGGCGTGAAGCCTGCGGCGCCGGAGTTCAGCGGCGTGGTGGTGGGCGAGGTGCGTGTCTGTGAACGCCACCCGGACGCCGACAAGCTCTCCGTCTGCCAAGTGGATCTGGGCGACGGCGACCCGGTGCAGATCGTTTGCGGCGCGAAGAACGTGGCCGGCGGCATGAAAGTGCCGGTGGCCAAAGTGGGCGCCGTGCTGCCCGGCGGGTTCGAGATCAAGAAGGCGAAGCTGCGCGGCGTGCTTTCTCACGGCATGATCTGCTCGGCCGCCGAGCTGGGGCTGGCCGACTCTTCCGACGGCATCATGCCGTTGCCTGCCGACGCCCCCGTGGGCGAGGATTTTCGCGCTTACCTGCAGCTCGACGACCACATCATCGACGTGGATCTCACCCCCGACCGTGGCGACTGTCTGAGCATCGCAGGCATCGCCCGCGAGGTGGGAGTGATCTTCCGCAAGCCCGTCACCGACTGGGAGATCCGGCCCGTGGCCGCCGCCGTCGAACGCCGCGTGGAGGTGACCCTGGAAGCGCCCGACGCCTGTCCCCGCTACGCCTGCCGGGTGGTGGAGGGCATCGATCCCGGGGCGGAAACGCCCCTGTGGATGCAGGAACGGCTGCGGCGCAGCGGCATTCGGTCCATCCATCCGGTGGTGGACGTGACCAATTTCGTCATGCTGGAGTTGGGCCAGCCCATGCACGGTTTCGATCTGGACCGTCTGAGTGGGGGGATTCACGTGCGCCTGGCGAACGAGGGGGAACGGCTGACTCTGCTCGATGGCAACGAGGCGGCCTTGCGGTCGGATACCCTGGTGATCGCGGATGAAACGGGTCCCTTGGCCCTGGCCGGCATCATGGGCGGTGTCGATTCGGGCGTAACGGAGGCCACCCGGAACGTGCTGTTGGAAGCCGCCTTTTTTCAGCCCACGGCCATACTCGGGCGCCCTCGCGCTTACGGGTTGCACACCGATTCGTCCCACCGGTTCGAGCGGGGAGTGGATCCGGAACTGGCGGCCTCTGCTCTCGAGCGGGCCACCGACCTGTTGATCTCCATCGCCGGCGGTCGGCCCGGTCCGGTGGTGGATGTGCAGGACGATCGCCATCTGCCGAGGCCGCCTCGGGTGACTTTGCGCCGGACGCGGGTGGCACGGCTACTTGGTGTCGAAGTGGCCGATGCCCAGATCGAAGAGATCTTGCAGCGATTGGGCATGGAGGTGACGCCCGTCGCCGGCGGCTGGTCGGTGGTGCCACCCAGCGCCCGCTTCGACATCGCCATCGAGGCCGACCTGGTGGAGGAGGTCGGGCGCATCTACGGTTATGCCCGCATTCCCGAGAACCTCTCTTCGATGCCGGTGAGCGTTCAGGCAAAGCCGGAGGGGGCGTTTCGTCTCGCCCGAGCACGGGCGAGGCTCGTGGACCTGGGCTTTCAAGAAGTCATCACTTACAGCTTCATCCGACCGGACTTGGCCCGGCGGCTGTCGCCACAGGTCGAGCCGTTGCGATTGGCCAATCCCATCTCGGAGGAGATGTCGGTGATGCGGACCAGCCTCTGGCCCGGGCTATTGGAGACGCTCCGATCCAATCTGGCGCGTCAGCAGGAGCGAGCGCGTCTGTTCGAATCGGGCCAGGTGTTTCTGCGGGACGGTGACGAGATTCTGCAGCCGGCCCGGCTCGGAGGTCTCATGTACGGCCCCCATGTGCCGGAACAGTGGGCGGAGAAAGGGCGGCCCACCGATTTTTACGATCTCAAGGGGGTGGTGGAGAGCCTCCTCGCCTTGGTGGACCAGCCCGCGGCTTTCGAGTACCGCCCGGTGGAGGATCCGGCGCTCCATCCGGGGCAGGCGGCGGTGGTGCTGCGCGACGGTGTCGAGGTCGGGCGGCTGGGGCAGCTCCATCCCGCCTTGCAGAAGACTTTGGAGGTGCCGGGAGAGGTGTGGCTCTTCGAGTTGAGGCTGGATGCCCTCGACAGGGGGCGAGTGCCCGGTTTTCAGCCGCTCTCCCGTTTCCCATTCATTCGAAGGGATCTGGCGTTGTTGATACCCAAGTCGGTGACTTGGGCCGAGGTGGAGCGATGCGCCCGGGCCGCCGCTCCCGAAATCGTGCGCGAGATCCGGGTTTTCGACCTCTATACCGGCAAGAATATAGATCCGGATCTAAAAAGTCTTGCTTTGAGCCTGATTTTACAGGACTATTCTCACACGCTCACAGACGAAGAAACCGAGCGGGCAGTGGCCTCGGTTCGCGAGGCGCTGGAACGGGAACTGTCAGCCAAGTTACGGGATTGAACGCATGTCACTGACGAAGGCCAAACTGGCAGAGGCCCTCTATGAGGAGTTGGGTCTCAACAAACGTGAGGCCAAGGAGCTGGTGGAACTCTTTTTCGAGGAGATCCGCGGCGCACTGGAGAACGGCCAGCAGGTGAAGCTCTCCGGCTTTGGCAATTTCGATCTTCGGGAGAAGAATGCACGTCCGGGCCGTAATCCGAAAACAGGTGAAGAAATACTTGTAAGTGCGCGAAGGGTTGTAACTTTCAGGCCTGGACAAAAACTCAAAGCGAGGGTGGAAGCCTATGCTGGACCCGAACAGCGGCAGTGACGTCGAGTTGCCTCCCATTCCAGGCAAGCGTTACTTCACCATTGGTGAAGTTAGTGAGCTCTGCCAGGTCAAACCCCATGTGCTGCGCTATTGGGAGCAGGAGTTTCCTCAGCTCAAGCCGGTCAAGAGGCGTGGCAACCGCCGTTACTATCAGCGTCACGATGTCATCATGATCCGTCAAATCCGAAGCCTGCTCTATGAACAGGGGTTCACCATTCAAGGGGCGCGTCAAAAGTTGGAGGGACAAGATGCGCAACAGGACAAGAGCCAGGCTCACCAGATCATCCGTCAACTCTTGGCGGAACTGGAAGAGGTGGCGCGCATCCTGCGTTGAGCCTCGGTGGGCGATTGACAACCCATCGGCTTCCGCCTAACATTCCGCATCCTTTCGGAGCGTAGCGCAGCCTGGTAGCGCACCACAATGGGGTTGTGGGGGTCGGAGGTTCGAATCCTCTCGCTCCGACCAGCAAAGAGACAAGGGGCTGACCCGCAAGGCGTCAGCCCCTTTTTCATTGTGTGATGCGCGCTTCGTTCGCTCTCCTGGATTCGAAGGGCTATGATCGGGGCGGATTTGGCATCGAACACATCGAAACAGGAGGCAATCATGACAGGTGAAGCGACGGGCGAGGCGGCGGAAGCCGCCCCCCGGTCAGTGGACGTGGTAGCCCAGGTCGCCGATCTGATGGATCCTGACCGGTCGGCTCAGCTGCTCGACCAGGGCAAGGCCTTGCTTCTGGCGTATGGTCCCAAAGTACTGGCAGCCGTCGTCGTTTTCTATGTAGGCAAGTGGTCGTCCAAATGGGCACGCCGGTTGGTGGAGCGCATGATGAAGCGGGCCGACGTGGATCCGATGATCATCGGCTTTACTTCCAGTCTGGTCCACATCGGTCTGATGGTATTCGTGGTCTTGGCGGCCCTGGGACAGCTGGGCATCCAAACCACCTCTTTCATCGCGGTATTGGGCGCCGCCGGTCTGGCCATTGGCTTGGCGTTCCAAGGTTCTCTGGCCAATTTCGCCGCCGGTTTTCTGCTCATCGTCTTCCGACCTTTCAAGGTCGGAGACGTGATTGAAGCGGCCGGCGTCACCGGCAAGGTGGAGGCCATCCACATCTTCACGACCACTCTGCTCACGGGAGACAACAAGACCATCATCGTTCCCAATGCCAAGTTGGGCAACGACAACATCATCAACTATTCAAAGCAGGCGCGTCGTCGGGTGGACATCACCGTGGGTGTGGCCTATGACTCCGATCTCAAGGAAGTCAGAAAGGTGCTTGAAGAAGTGGTGGAGTCTGATGAGCGAATTCTGGCCGAGCCGCAACCGCAGGTGGTGGTGGGGGCGCTCGCCGACAGCAGTATCGACTTTTTCGTTCGCGCGTGGACCAGGACGGGAGATTACTGGGGCGTCTATTTCGACCTCAACGAGCGCATCAAGAACGCGCTGGATGCAGCCGGCATCGAAATTCCCTATCCCACCATGGACGTCAATCTTCGCAAAGTGGAACCGGCCTGACGGGGAAGAGCGGGGGTATGTTCACCGTCGTCTATCTGGTGTTCCAGGCACTTGGGCTTGCCTCGTCGGTCCATGCCATCCTCAACACCCGCACCGCTCAGGGTGCCATCGCCTGGGTGGTGAGCCTCAACACCATGCCTTTGTTGACGGTGCCCGTCTATTGGGTGTTCGGCCGAAGCCGGTTCGAAGGCTATGTCAACGCCTTGAAGGATCACAACCTGCTCATGGCCGAGGAGAAGCAGCAGGCCCACGAGTCGTTCGCCCGTTTCGTCGTGGAAGGGCCGGAGCGGTTTCCCGAGTACCGCGCCATCCGCCGTCTTTCCCTGTCGCCTTTTTTGCGCGGCAACCGGGTGGAGCTGCTGGTGGACGGCCGCGCCACCTACGACGATCTGGAAGCGGGGCTCCGGGAGGCGAGGGAGTACATTCTGTTCCAGTTCTACATCTTGCGGGCGGACGCCACCGGCACCCGTTTCATGGATCTCTTGGCGGAAAAGGTCCGACAGGGGGTGAAGGTTCACCTGCTCTATGACGAGATCGGCAGTTATGAACTGCCTCAGCGGTGGCTTGCGTCCTATCGAGATGCCGGTATCGCCATCCGTCCGTTCAACACCACCCGTGGGCCGCGGAATCGGTTTCAGATCAATTTTCGTAACCACCGCAAAATCGTGGTGGTGGACGGCCGCCGCGCCTGGCTTGGAGGGCTCAACGTGGGAGACGAGTATTTGGGGGCGCATCCCCGGCTGAGTCCGTGGCGGGACACGCATCTTCGAATCGAAGGGCCGGCCGCCTTGGTGGCCCAGTCCCTTTTCTGGTCCGATTGGTATTGGGCCGACGGCAGCCTGTTGCGTCATCTCCATTGGAATCCGGTGGAGGCCGAAGGGGTGGAGGACGGCGGCCAGGACGTGCTCATTCTGGGGTCCGGCCCGGCGGACGATCTGGAGACGGCCAGCCTCTTCTACACCACGCTGATCAACGCCGCCCGACGCCGCATCTGGATCGCCACCCCCTATTTCATTCCGGACGAGGCCACCCAGGTCTCCCTGTCGTTGGCGTTGCTGCGGGGAGTGGAGGTGCGCATCCTCACTCCCAGACGGAACGACAACTGGTTCGTGCACCATGCCGCCAATGTCTATCTCTCGCGTTTCTCCGGTTTGGGGGCGCGCATCCATTTCTACGAAGCGGGTTTCATGCATCAGAAAGTGGTGCTGGTGGACGACAACGTGGCCCTTATCGGCACCGTCAATTTCGACAACCGCTCTTTCCGCCTCAATTTCGAGGTGACCGGCGCCGTGGCCGACCGCCCTTTCGCCGCTCGGGTGGAGGCCATGCTCGAAGCGGATCTCTCCCGCTCGTCGGAAACGGCGGCTTTCGATCTGTCGCAGGCCCCCTTTTTCGATCGGCTCAAGGCACGGGGCTGCGCCTTGCTGGCGCCGGTGTTGTGATGCCGGGACGGATCCTGCCGGCGGTGTTGTTATTGTTGTTGGCAGGGTGCGCCGTGTTGCCGGACAACTCCCACCGTCCGCTCTCCACCGCCTTGGACGGTCGCGACACCCCCTTGTGGCGTGATTGGCGTGCAGATCCGCGCAGTGCCGACGGCCGATCCGCTTTCTACCTGCTCGGCAACGGCTTGGATGCTTTCGTGGCTCGTGCGGCCCTCGTTCGACGGGCGACCCGCAGCATCGATCTCCAGTACTACATGATCCACGACGACCATGTGGGCACCTTGTTGCTCCACGAGCTGCTCGAGGCGGCGGATCGAGGCGTGCGGGTGCGCATCCTGCTGGACGACATCGACGAGGGCCACCGCGACCGGCGGGTGGCCGTGTTGGATCTGCACCCCAATATCGAGGTGCGGATATTCAATCCCTTCGGTCGCAACGTGGCCCGAGTCTGGCAGTACGTGACCGGCTTCGGGCGCCAAACGCGGCGAGCCCACAACAAATCGTTCACCGTGGACAACATGGCCACCATAGTGGGCGGGCGCAACATCGGCGACGAATACTTCGAGCGCGATCCGGAGCTGGCTTTTCAGGATCTCGACGTGCTCGGGGTAGGGCCGGTGGCCTGGTCGGTTTCCAAGGCGTTCGATGCCTACTGGAACCACGAGCTGGCCTATCCCGTGCGGCGGTTGGTGAAGGGTGACCTCGATTCGGAAGCGTACCTAGAGGCGCGCCGCTGGTTTCTGGCGCGGGTGAAGTCGCTGAGCGATTCGGCCTATCTGGAGCGGCTGCGCCATTCCGATCTGGCGGAACGGCTCCGTGAGGGCCGGCTCGACTTCCACTGGGCCCATGCCCGCGTGTACGCGGATTCGCCGGACAAGCTGCTGCGTCCGGTGACCGAGACGGAAGGGAACCTCATGCGGGCGCTGCTCCCCTATCTCGAAGGGGCCCGCCGGGAACTCATCGTCATTTCGCCCTACTTCGTGCCTGGACGGGCGGGAGTGGCCTTTTTCCGCCGGTTGCGGGCGCGGGGGGTGGCGGTGCACGTTCTCACCAATTCACTGGCTTCCACCGACGTCTCCATCGTTCACGCCGGCTATGCCCGCTACCGCCCGGCCCTGTTGCGCATGGGCGTGACTTTGTGGGAGCTGGACCGGATCACTTCCCGCGCTGAGCGCAAGGCCATGAGCGAAGGCTATACGGGAAAGTCCAAGTCGAGCTTGCATGCCAAGGCCTTCGTGGTGGATCGGGAGCTTCTCTTCATCGGTTCCCTCAACCTGGATCCCCGCTCGGTGGTTCAGAACACCGAAATCGGGGTGGTCATCGAATCGCCGGCCCTCGCCCTGGAGGTGGCCGAAGCATTCGACCAGGAGGTTCCGGTAGAGGCGTTCCGCTTGGAACTGGTGACCGAGGGGGAGTGGGCCCAGGAGCGGATCCGGTGGGTCAAGATCCGGAACGGTCGTCGGGTGATTTACCAGAGCGAACCCCATGCCGGGTTCTGGCGCCGTCTGGGAATCCTGTTCATGATGGCGTTGCCCATCGAATCCCAGATCTGAAAAAACCCCGCGCCGGCGGGCCGGGCGGGGTTTCGATGAAGCGATGTGATCGGTTGAATCAGTGGGCGTGGCCGTGGGCCAGCTCCTCTGCGCTCGCTTCGCGTACTTCGGCCACGGTCACGTCGAAATGGAGCACCTGTCCGGCCAGCGGATGGTTGCCGTCGATGACGACGGTCTCGTCGGTTACTTCGCGGACCACCACGTGATGAACGTGGCCTGCCCCGTCGTCCGCCTGAAGGGTCATGCCCGGCTGTAGGTTGTCGATGCCGGCCACGGCGGCGCGTGGAATGGTCTGGATCATACGGGGATCGACCTCACCGTAGGCCTCTTCGGGCTGGACCGTCACCTTGAGGTTGTCGCCCGTGGCTTTGCCTTCGAGAGCCCGCTCCAGGCCCGGGATGATGCCCTGGTGGCCGTGCAGATAGGTGAGGGGAGGCTGGCCTTTGGAGGAGTCGATGACTTCTCCCGCGTCGTTTGTGAGCGTGTAATGGATGGAGACGACGCGGTCTTTTTCGATGTTCATAAAGCAGTCTTCCTGTGTGTCGTGCTGTAAGGGTCTTCGGCCCCCTCGGGGCCGGGGAATCGCTGGAATGGCGATATAAAACACACGGGCCGCTAAAGGCCCGTGTTCGACCATGTTAACAGGAATCTGCGCTGGTGACGGACTTTTTTGCCGGGCGCCGCCTCAAATGGCCCGTGCTTGGGCTTCGGCGTTGCCCAGATAGGTGGCGGGCGTGAGGGCCTTGAGGGCCGCCTTGGCCTCGTCGGGCAGCTCCAAGCCGTCGATGAAAGCTTGCATCTCGGCCTGGGTGAGCCGCCGGCCGCGGGTGAGGGCCTTGAGTTTTTCATAAGGTGCTTCGATGCCGTGGCGGCGCATCACTGTCTGGATCGGTTCGGCCAACACTTCCCAGTTGGCCTCCAAGTCTTCGCACATGCGCGCTTCGTCGGCCTCCAGCTTTTCGATCCCGCGCAACACCGACTCCAAGGCGATGAGGGTGTAGGCGAAGCCCACGCCCATGTTGCGCAACACGGTGGAGTCGGTCAGATCCCGCTGCCAGCGCGAGACAGGCAGCTTTTGCGAGAGGTGGCCGAAAACGGCGTTGGCCAGGCCGAGATTGCCTTCGGCGTTCTCGAAGTCGATGGGGTTGACCTTGTGCGGCATGGTGGAAGATCCCACCTCGCCGGCCACCGTCTTCTGTTTGAAATAACCCAGGGAGATATAGCCCCACACGTCGCGACAGAAATCGATGAGCACGGTGTTGAAACGGGCGATGGCGTCGAACAGCTCCGCCATGTAGTCATGAGGCTCGATCTGTATGGTGTAAGGGTTCCAGACCAGACCCAGCTCTTCCACGAATTTTTGCGCGTGACGCGCCCAATCGATTTCGGGGTAGGCGCTCAGGTGGGCGTTGTAGTTGCCCACCGCCCCGTTGATCTTGCCCAGGATAGCCGTGTTCACCACATGCTCGCGTTGGCCGCGCAGGCGGTGGACCACGTTGGCGATCTCCTTGCCCATGGTGGTTGGAGAAGCGGGCTGCCCGTGGGTGCGTGAGAGCATGGGCACCGCCGCAAGCTCGTGGGCCAGATCCCGCAGCCGGTCGATGAGCCGGTTCATGCGCGGGACCAGGACGGCATCACGCCCTTCGAGGAGCATGAGGGCGTGGGAGAGATTGTTGATGTCCTCGGACGTGCAAGCGAAATGGATGAATTCGCTCACCGCCTCCAGTTCCGGATCGCCGGCGATGCGTTCCTTGAGAAAGTATTCCACCGCCTTCACATCGTGGTTGGTGGTCCGTTCGATGGTCTTGACCCTCTGGGCGTCTTCGAGGGAGAAGCCGGAGACGATCTCCTCCAGGCGCCGGGCGGCTGCTTCGCTCAAAGGAGGCACCTCAGGGATCTGGGGATGTGCGGCCAATGACTGGAGCCAGCGCACCTCCACCAAGACCCGGTGGCGGATGAGTCCGTATTCGCTGAAGATGGCGCGCAGCGGCTCGGTCTTCGAGCCGTAGCGACCATCCACGGGGGAGACGGCAGTGAGGGTGTTCAATTCCATGGATTGCTGATGAGCCGTTGAAAAGGCGGATTATCCCACCGCCGGGGCGAATGGGAAATTCCCGATCGATGGGGGCGGAGCGTCGGCGACCGGGCGCTAGAGCGATGCGATACGGTCGAGTGCCTGTTCCAGATGCGCCATGCCGGTGGCGATGGAGAGGCGCATGTGGTCGTGCATGCCGAAAGCGGTACCGGGCACCACCGCCACCCCCGCTTTCTCGATGAGGTGTTCGGCCAGTTCCAGGTCGTCGTTCACGCCGTCGATGCGGTCGATCATGCCTTTGACATTGGGAAAGACGTAGAAGGTGCCGTCGGTGGGCAGGCACTCGATGCCGTCGATGGCGTTGAGCCGTTCCACCACATAGTCGTGGCGCTGCTTGAACTCGACCCGCATCTCCTCGATGCAATCCTGGGGACCGTCGAGGGCCGCTTCGGCGGCGTATTGGGCGATGGAACAGGG
Organism: uncultured Sedimenticola sp.; assembly: GCA_964404295.1. Taxonomy (GTDB): domain Bacteria; phylum Pseudomonadota; class Gammaproteobacteria; order Chromatiales; family Chromatiaceae; genus Thiolapillus. Next base: position 53,835 of record CAYOJM010000012.1, read on the forward strand.
GTTCGACGTGCTTTGGGATTGGATTTTCTTCATCGCCCGGATGATCTCTTCGGGGCCGCCGGCGTAGCCGATCCGCCAGCCGGTCATGGCGTAGGCCTTGGAGACCCCGTTGAGCACCAGAGTGCGGTCGTATAGATCGGGACACACGTTGAGGATATTGACGAATTCGCCTTCCCAGCGGATGTGTTCATACATGTCGTCCGTGGCGACGAGGATACGAGGATGTTCACGCAACACCTCGCCCAGAGCCGCCAACTCTTCGCGGCTGTAGGCCATGCCAGTGGGGTTGGACGGGCTGTTGATGACGAACAGCTTGGTCTTGTCGGTGATGGCGCCTTCGAGCTGCGCCGGCGTGATCTTGAACTGCTGGTCGGCGCCCGCGTGCACCAGCACCGGTGCGCCGCCGGCCAAGATCACCATGTCGGGGTAGGAGACCCAATAAGGAGCAGGGATGATCACCTCGTCGCCGGGATCCAGCACCGCCTGGGCCAGATTGTAGAAGCTCTGCTTGCCCCCGCTGGAGACCAGGATCTGCTCCGGTGCGTAATCCAGTCCGTTGTCGCGGCGGAACTTGGCGATCACCGCGCGTTTCAAAGAGGCGGTGCCGTCCACCGGAGTGTACTTGGTGTGGCCGGCGTCGATGGCCGCCTTGGCCGCAGCCTTGATGTGATCCGGCGTGTCGAAGTCGGGTTCGCCGGCGCCCAGGCCGATGACGTCCTTGCCGGCGGCCCGCAGTTCGGCCGCCCGGGCGGTGATGGCGAGGGTGGGGGAGGGTTTGACCGCTTGTACCCGGCTTGAGAGCTTCAGATTCATTACTGGCGAGGTCCTATGGTCTGCAGCGTCCTTTCGAAGGGGTTGCTATCATAGCCCAAGCCATCTCCCGTAAAAATCCCTAGATGAGCAGAGCATTCCGCCTGGTGAGCGATTTCCAGCCTTCCGGCGACCAGCCCGAGGCCATCCGCCGGCTGGTGGAGGGGCTGCGCCATGGGGAGGCGGGCATGACGCTGCTCGGCGTCACCGGTTCGGGCAAGACCTTCACCATCGCCAATGTCATCGCCGAGTTGCAGCGGCCCACCCTGGTCCTGGCGCCCAACAAGACCTTGGCGGCCCAGCTCTACGGCGAATTCCGCGAGTTTTTTCCCCACAACGCCGTGGAGTACTTCGTCTCCTATTACGATTACTACCAGCCGGAAGCCTACGTGCCCGCGTCGGACACCTACATCGAGAAGGACGCCTCCATCAACGAGCACGTGGAGCAGATGCGCTTGTCGGCCACCAAGGCGATCCTCGAGCGCCACGACACCATCATCGTCGCCACCGTCTCCTCCATCTACGGCTTGGGAGATCCGCGCCAGTACATGTCTATGCTGCTGCACCTGCGGCGCGGCGACACCATGGACCAGCGCGCCATCCTGCGCCGGCTCTCCGAGCTGCAGTACCGGCGCAACGACGTGGAGCTGCACCGCGGGACCTTCCGTGTACGCGGCGACGTCATCGACATCCATCCGGCCGAATCGGACGACGAAGCGGTGCGGGTGGAGCTCTTCGACGACGAGATCGAGTCCATCAGCCTCTTCGACCCCCTCACCGGCGAGGTGCGGGGCCGGGTGGCGCGATACACCGTCTATCCCAAGACCCACTACGTCACCCCGCGCGAGACCATCCTTCAAGCGGTGGAAGGCATCAAGGCCGAGCTCAAAGAACGGCTGGAGCAGCTCCATGCCCTGAACAAACTGGTGGAAGCCCAGCGCCTGGAGCAGCGCACCCGCTTCGACCTGGAGATGATGCTCGAGCTGGGCTACTGCACCGGCATCGAGAACTACTCGCGTTACCTCTCCGGTCGGGCGCCGGGGGAGCCGCCACCCACCCTTTTCGATTATCTGCCCGACGACGCCCTCTTGGTGGTGGACGAGTCCCACGTCACCATTCCCCAGCTCGGCGCCATGTACAAGGGCGACCGCTCGCGCAAGGAGACCCTGGTGGAATACGGCTTCCGTCTGCCTTCGGCGCTGGACAACCGTCCCTTGCGTTTCGACGAATTCGAAGCCCGCGCCCCCCAGACCATCTACGTCTCCGCCACGCCCGCCGAATACGAGATCCAACACTCCGGCGAGGTGGTGGAGCAGGTGGTGCGTCCCACCGGCCTGGTGGACCCCGAGGTGGAGGTGCGCCCCGCCAACACCCAGGTGGACGACCTGCTCTCCGAGATCAACCTGCGGGTGGAGCGGGGCGACCGGGTGCTGGTCACCACCCTCACCAAGAAGATGGCCGAGGATCTCACCGACTATCTCATGGAGCACGGCGTGCGGGTGCGCTACCTCCATTCCGACATCGACACCGTGGAGCGGGTGGAGATCATCCGCGACCTGCGCCTGGGCGAGTTCGACGTGCTGGTGGGCATCAACCTGTTGCGCGAGGGATTGGACATGCCGGAAGTCTCCCTGGTGGCCATCCTCGATGCCGACAAGGAGGGCTTTCTGCGTTCCACCCGCGCCCTCATCCAGACCATCGGCCGCGCCGCCCGAAACGCCCGTGGCAAGGCCATCCTTTATGCCGACACCGTCACCGGCGCCATGCGCGCCGCCATCGAGGAGACCGAGCGGCGCCGCGCCAAGCAGATCGCTTGGAACGAAGAGCACGGCATCACGCCCAGAACGGTACGAAAAAAGGTGGCCGACATCATGGAAGCCGGGACCCCCGGAGGGGGCGGTGGGAGTCGGCGCGTGGCCGAGGCGGAAGCCTTTTACGGCGGCGAGCTTTCGCCCAAAGCGTTGGCGCGCGAGATCGAGGCGCTGGAGCGCAAGATGTACGAGCACGCTCGAAACCTGGAGTTCGAAGCGGCCGCTCGATTGCGCGATCAGATTCGGGCGCTCAAGGCGCGCGGCCTGGTGGCCTGAACGGTAGCCGGGGCGGGTCGAGGCCCGCCCCGGTTTGGCCTCATCGACCTTGCGGCGTTTCGAGGTGTGCTTCGGCGAACGCCATCAGTCGTGGCCGCCTCAAGTGCTCAGGCAAAAATTCGAGTTTCTTGACCAGCGAGGGCCACAGCAGGTTGTAGAGCAGCTCCACCCGCACAACGGCCACCCCCTCGGCCGGTATGCGGTATTCCAGTTCCCGCCGTTCGTAAGGCTGGAGCCGGGTGTCCACGCCGGGTTTTTTCGCCTTGGGGGGCGGCACCGGTTTGCCGGCGTCGTCGAGCAACTGGTAATGGAAATAGGCCTGTGGATCCTCTTGTGCCGGATGGCGATCGAAGTTTCGCCAGAGGGTGCGGCCGTCGTTGTCATAGGCGGTGACCCTGAGCACTAGGTTGCGGAAAGGCGCGCCCGTGGGCACCTTGTGCGGCTGCTGGTTACGGATGCGGATTCGGGCCAGAAGGGTCTCGCCACGGCGTTCGGTCTCCAGCTTGAGGATCACGGCTCGGCGCAAGGTCGCCGGATCATGGCCGCCGCCCATGGAGTGATCGGCGAATCCATTGCTGATGGGCATGTGGCAGGATTGGCAGCTCACGTGGGTCCTCCCGGCCACGTATTCGTCGCCCGTCGCGCACAGTGGAACACCGTGGGCGTTGGTCCGTTTGTCGTGGCATCCAAGGCAGGCGGCCGAAGTCTTGAGCATCTCCGGGTTCGATTCCAGCGGAAAGGCCATCTCGTCCGCGTCCTCGTCCGAGACATAGGGCTTCTGCCGGTGGGGGTTCTCTTTGCCTTCTTCCTCGGCCTCGTGCTGCGCCTTCGCCTCCTCGGCATGACGGGCGAAGGCGGTGGGGAAGCCGGAAGGGCCTTGACAGACGTCGGCCGTCTCATAAGCGTCGATTCCCAAGCGCAGCCGCCCGTCGGGCAGGCGGGTGCCCTTGAACTTTTTCAAGCGGTGGCAGACCAGGCAGTTGACCCCTTCGGCATAGGCCGGCATGGCGTCCAGTTTGGTCTTGCCGTCGGTGGCGGCGTTGGGGGCATGGCATTTGAGGCAGACCGGGTACTTGCCGTTTTTCATCCGTACCCCTTCCTTGGTGGGATCGCCGACGACCTTCTTGTAGAAAGCGCGGTGGATGGGATCGGACAAGGCGGTGCTCTGCGCGTGCATGGAGTTTTTCCATTGCTCGTAGATCTCCATGTGGCACAAACGGCACTCCTGGGCGGAGACCTGGTGCAGAGGGACCTCTTCGTCATCGATGAGCACGGCGCGCGCCGGCACGGCCGTAAGAAACAGCAAAGCCAACAAGCCGCGTGCGGCGCCGTAAAGCGGGTGCTTCGCCATGGCGTGTCCTCCTTCGGTCGGTCGTTGGTGTTGTCATGGAGCGACTCCATTGTCTATTACCGAGATGAATTCGCCTTGACAGCCATCATGAAATTTGATTGTGCCCTGCCGGTACGGCTGCACATGCGGTGAAGCCGGTGGGAAGTTGGTATCATTTTCGAGTCCAGTTCATCTGCCGGTAGCGCCATGGACCTCAACTTTCTCGAATTCGAACAGCCCATCGCCGAGCTCGAGGCGAAGATCAGCGAGCTGCGCCTGCTGGGCGACGACGCGGAGATCAACATCCAGGAAGAGATCGAGCGGCTGGAGGAGAAGAGCCGCAATCTCACGGAATCCATATTCTCCAATCTCACGCCCTGGCAGATCTCGCAGCTGGCGCGCCATCCGTTGCGCCCCTACACCCTCGACTACGTGGAACGGATCATCGACGATTTCGAACAGCTCCACGGCGATCGGGCGTTTGCCGATGACGCCTCCATCGTGTGTGGCATCGGTCGCCTCGACGGTCGGCCGGTGATGGTGGTGGGGCACCAGAAAGGACGGGACACCAAGGAGAAGATCCGGCGGAATTTCGGGATGCCGCGTCCGGAGGGCTACCGCAAGGCGTTGCGGGTCATGGAGACCGCCGAACGGTTCAAGCTGCCGATTCTCACCTTCATCGATACACCCGGCGCCTATCCCGGCATCGATGCCGAGGAGCGGGGCCAGAGCGAGGCCATCGCCCGCAACCTGCGCGAGATGGCCGGGCTGCGCACCCCCATCGTGGCCACGGTGATCGGCGAGGGCGGCTCCGGCGGCGCGCTGGCCATCGGCGTGGCGGACCGGCTGTTGATGCTGGAGTACGCCACCTACTCGGTGATCTCCCCCGAGGGCTGCGCCTCCATCCTCTGGAAGAGCGCCGACAAGGCGCCCCAGGCCGCCGAGGCCATGGCCATCACTTCGGCCCGTCTCAAGGAGCTGGGGCTGATCGACGGGATCGTGCCCGAGCCTCTGGGCGGCGCCCACCGCGATCCGGACGAGATGGCGGACAACCTCAGGCAGGCGTTGCTCGCTGCCCTCGACCAGCTGGAGGGCAAACCGGTGGAGCGGTTGCTGGAAGAGCGCTACCGCCGCCTCATGTCCTACGGTGTCTACAGCGAGCAGTAGGCGCGCGGACCCGCTGCCGCAACGGCTGCTGGAACAGCTTCGCTCCCTGCCCGAGCCGTGTGGCTACCTGGTGGCGCTCAGCGGCGGGCTCGACTCCATGGTGCTGCTTCACCTCATGGCAGCCCTGCAACCCAGCCTGGCCGTGCCGTTGCGCGCCGTCCACATCCACCACGGCCTGCATCGCGACGCCGATCTCTGGTCCCGTCACTGCCGCGAGCGCTGCGCCGCCCTGTCGGTCCCCCTGACGGTGTGCAGGGTGGAGGTGGTCGCCGGCCCCCGCCGGAGCCTGGAAGCGGTGGCGCGGGAGGCGCGTTACAGTGCCATCGGCGAGATCCTGGGCGAAGACGAGATGCTGTTGCTGGCCCACCACGGTGACGACCAGGTAGAGACCTTCCTGTTGCAGCTGCTGCGCGGCGCCGGCGTGGAAGGATTGGCGGCCATGCCGCCGGTGCGCGCCTGGCGGCGGGGCTGGATGGCGCGCCC
>CAYOJM010000013.1:0-5211 GCA_964404295.1 uncultured Sedimenticola sp.
CATCAGCTCCGGGCGCTGGTCGAACGGCATGCGCCCGACATCATCGGCCTGCAGGAGACCAAGGTGCAGGACAGCGAGTTTCCCGTGGAGATGATCGAGTCCCTGGGTTACCAGGTTCACTACCACGGCCAGAAGGGCCACTACGGCGTGGCGCTGATGTCCAAAGAGGCGCCCGTGGAGGTGATCTGCGGTCTTCCCGGAGATGACGACGACAGCCAGAAGCGCCTCATCACCGGCCGTTTCCGTACGCCCGGCGGCGAGGAGGTGACGGTGATCAACGGCTACTTCCCCCAGGGGGAGAACCGAGACCACCCGGTGAAGTTTCCCGCCAAGCGGAAGTTCTACGCCGATCTCACCGAGTGGCTGGCCCAGGCCCATTCGCCGGACCGGCCGCTGGCGGTCATCGGCGACATGAACATCGCCCCCACCGACAAGGACATCGGCATCGGCCCCGACAACATGAAGCGGTGGTTGCGCACCGGCAAGTGCAGTTTTTTGCCCGAAGAGCGCGGATGGATGCAGCGGCTCATGGCCTGGGGCTTGTATGACAGCTTCCGCGAAAAACATCCGGACGTGGATGATTGCTTCAGCTGGTTCGACTACCGCTCCCGCGGCTTCGAGCGCGACCCCAAGCGCGGGTTGCGCATCGATCTCATTCTGGTCACCCGGCCGCTCATGGAGCGGGTCGAGGCCGCCGGAATCGACTATACGATCCGAGCCATGGAGAAGCCTTCCGACCACTGTCCCGTCTGGATCGAAGCCGACTTGTGAGCCCGGGGCGGCGCCTCCTCTCAGGTGGGTCCCGCCGTCCTTGAAACGACGAACAGCACGTCACCGACCCTCTTTTGAAAGGGGGGTGACCGCCTTTCACTTTCCGCTCGTGAGGAGGCCGCCACCTCAGCCTGCAGACGCGCGCTCCCGTGGGGGAGCCGGCCGCTCAGTTCTTGTAGTGGGGATCCAACCAGCAACGGGGCAGCGCTTCACCCGATGGGAACTGAAGCTGCGCCTTGTCGAAGGTCTGGGGCTCGCCCAACTCTTCGCCGGCATGGAACCGGCCGGGTAGGGTTTTCTTGAACGGATCGATGAGGTCGGAGACGCTGAGCACCTCCACCAGATCGCCGCTGTTGCGGTCTTTCAGGTACATGGCGCACCTCTTTGGTTTAAGGAGTTTCCAAACGAGAACATCGGTACCGACACGGCGCTTTTCAAGGCACCGGCTCGACCAATCGGCCGACGAGGCGGTCGTCCTCCGCCGCCACCGCTTCCACCTCGACCCTCCGGTTCACCAGTTCGGCGCCTCCGGGAAAGGTGATGCGCTGATAGGCCGGCGTGTAGCCGCCGACCCAGGCGCGGCCGTCACGCCGTGTCACCCCACCTTCCACCAGCACCTCGAAAGTCATGCCCACCTGGGCTTCGAGGGCGCGGCGGCGCAACCGCCGGGCCAGCCGGTGCAAGGTTTCCGCCCGACGACGGCGGATTTCTCGGGGCACCGGATCGGGCAGCCGCGCCGCTTTGGTGCCTTCCCGGGGAGAGAAAGCGAAGATGTGCAGGTCCCCGAAGCCGGCCCGTGCCACGAAGTCCAGGGTCTGGCGCCATTCGGCTTCGGTCTCTCCGGGAAAGCCGACGATGATGTCGGTGGTGACGTTGAGCCCCGGCACCCGGGAACGTGCTTGCTCGATCAGTTCCAGAAATTCGCCACTGCGGCAGCGCCGTGCCATGCGTCGCAGCACCGAATCGGCGCCGCTCTGCATGGGCAGGTGGAGATGAGGCATGAGACGGGGATCGGTGAACAACGACCAGAAGTCGTCCGGAAGATCCCAAGGCTCGAGCGAACCGAGACGGATGCGCGGCATCCGCGTCCGCGTCAACACCGCGCGCACCAGGTCGAGGAGCGTACCGCCGAAGTCGCTTCCATAACCGCCCAAATGGACGCCGGCGAGCACCACCTCTTGGATGCCGCCGGCGTGAAGGCGGTTCACCTCCTCCACCACTTCGTCCACAGGCCGGCTCCGCTCTTCTCCGCGCGCCAGGGTGACGATGCAGTAGGTGCAACGGTGTCGGCAGCCGTCCTGAACCTTGACGAAGGCGCGTTGCCGGTTGCGGGCCAGAAGTCCGTACTCACCCGGTTCCGTCGCACTGCTCGGCATCACCGGTAGGCCCAGCTCACGGGTGGTGAGGGCGACCAGCTCGGATTTGCGTGCGTTGGGCACCAACAGGTCCACGCCCAGGCCGGCGGCGGCTTCGGGCTCCAGGGAAGCGTAGCAGCCGCTCACCACCAGCTTGGCCGCCGGATTGCTTCGCTGGATTCTACGGAGCATCTTGCGGGACTTACGCACCGCTTCTTCGGTGACGGCGCAGGTGTTGACCACCAGCAAGTCGGCCGAGTCCTCCTCTTCGGCCAGCTCGAAGCCGCGCGCGCGAAACTCCCGGGCCCAGCTTTCCAGCTCGGCCTCGTTGAGCCGGCAGCCGAGAGTCTTGAGGTGAACGCGCATGGGGATCGCCTGTGGGCCCGCTTTGGGTGGAACGGGGGTTGGTGGTAACTTCAAGGTTCGATTCTACGATCTGAAGGAAAGGAAATACATGGAGAGCCCGCAGCTGTTCTGGTTTGTCGGCCTGTTCGTGTTGCTGGCCCTGGTGGCTGGGCTGCAGATTCTGTCGCTGCGCCGGTCGAGTGCCCGTACGCTCGACCCCCTCCTGGAGCGACGGCTGGCCGACCTGAAAGAAGGGCAGGAGCGCGTCCGGCGTGAGCTGCTCGAAGCGGTCGAACGGGGCCGTATCGAAACCCGGGAGGTTCTGGAACGGCGGATCGCCGAAATGCAGCGGGCGCTCCTGACGGAAGCCGGCGACCTCAAGGAGCGGCTGTTGGAAAGGTTCGGCGGATTGCAAAAGGGGGTGGGCGATGCGCTCAACGAGGGACGGCTGGCGCAGCAAAAAGCCCTGGCCGATTTCCAGGGCGCCATGGATCGGGCGTTGGCGGGCCAACGGGAAACCCTGGAAAAGCGGCAGGCCGAAGCGGCCACTCGGCAACACGAGGCCTTGGCCAAGGGGTTGGAGCGGCTGTCGCGTCAGCTCCGGGAAACGCTGGCAGAGTCGCGCGAAGTGCTCGACAAGCGGGTGGAAAAGCTCACCCAGACCACGGACGCCAGGCTCAAGGAGATTTCCGGGCAGGTGGAGCAGCGGTTGGCGCAGGGCTTCGAGAAGACCACGGAAACCTTCACCAAGGTGCTGGAACACCTCTCCCGCATCGACGAGGCGCAAAAGAAGATCACCGAGCTGTCCGGAAACGTGGTGAGCCTCCAGGAGGTGCTGGCGGACAAGCGCGCCCGCGGCGCTTTCGGCGAGGTGCAGCTCGCGGCCCTGGTGCGGGACCTGATGCCGGAAGGAAGCTTCGCCTTGCAACACACCTTGAGCAACGGCACCCGGGTGGATTGCATGCTCTTCCTGCCAGAACCCACCGGCAAGGTGCCCATCGACGCCAAGTTTCCCTTGGAGAGTTACCAACGCATGACCGATCCAGATGCCGGCGACAGCGAGCGTGAACAGGCACGCCGCAGGTTCCGGCAGGATGTCCGTAAACACATCCATGACATCGCCTCCAAATATCTGGTTCCTGGAGAGACGGCGGAAGGGGCGGTGCTCTTTCTCCCTTCCGAATCCATCTTCGCCGAGATCCACGCCCATTTTCCCGATCTGGTGGAGGAGGCCCGACGCGAGCGTGTCTGGCTGGTTTCACCCACCACTCTGATGGCGGTGTTGACCACGGCGCGGGCGGTGCTCAAGGATGTGGCCACCCGCAAGCAGGTGCATGTGATCAAGGAGGAGTTGGGCAAGCTGGCCAAGAATTTCGAGCGCTTCCAGAAGCGGATGGACAACCTCAAGCGCCACATCGGCCAGGCCCACCGCGATGTGGAGGAGGTGCACATCTCCGCCCGCAAGATCAGCAGCGGCTTCCAGAAGATCGAAGCGGTGGAGCTGGAGAGGCCGCCGGCGGAGACGGAGCTGCTGCCCGAAGGCGAACCCTCGCCCGAGGCGGGATGAACTCAAAACGGATGCAAAGCGGTTTCCGAGAGATGAACGAGAAGACGCGGATGGTCGGGGAGGGGAGGGCCGGTGGAGTCGAAAGGGCGATGATGTGTCGTACCCCGAATCGAGGATCGGTCGTCGGTCTGCGGTGGGGGTCATGACCACGCCGTTCCTGGGCCGGCGCGGTACGTGATTTCGTGCTGGGCGTGAAGCTCATCGACGGCCGCGGCCGGATGCTACGTTTCGGTGGCGAGGTGATGAAGAACGTGGCCGGCTATGATGCCTCGCGGCTCCGATGGGGCGCCGTGGGCACTTTGGGCCTGCTGCTGGAGATCAGCATCAAGGTATTGCCGTGCCCGGATAAGGAGATCACCCTGGACCAGGTGGCGGAGGCGCAGGAAGCCATCGAGGCCATGAACCACCTCGCGGCGCGGCCGGTGCCGTTGTCAGTCGCCTGCTTCGATGGACTCTCTCTTCACTACCGCCTCTCTGGGGCATCCAGTGTTGGTTTCTTTCCGATGCGCCCAAAGCGCTCGTCTGCGGTCGCGTGCAGGTTTGCGGCGGCAGCGCCACCCGATTTCGCGGGGGCGATCGGGCCCACAGCTTCCATCCTTTGCCGGTGGAACTGGTGCGCCCGCATCGGCGTTTGAAAGCGGCTTTCGATCCGGAGGGTCTGTTCAACCCTGGATGCCTCTATTCCGATTTCTGATGCAGACGATCCTTCATCCCCCCCGACATCGCGGCACGCCTCTCGGAGAGGAGGCAGAAGCCATCGTCTGCGCATGTGTGTACTGCGGTTTCTGCACCGCCACCTGTCCCACCTATCAACTCGCGGGGGACGAACTGGACGGCGGCGCACGCTGCGGCATCCGGATCGCCGCCTCGCTTGCCGTGCTTGCGGAACCACCTGTCCTTCGGATGTCGGTTACGTCCGCCTTCCGGAGATCGGCCGCCTGCTGGTGGAACGAGAGGCGCCAAGGACGAGGCCTGTGCGTTCATGCGCCGCAACATCGACGCCGGGTGGTCGCACCTCGAAGCGGGCGCCGAGGGGGCTGGTCACTGCCGGCGGGTGTGCGCTCATGGTGTGTGAATACGGAGAACGGTTGGCCGACGAACCCGACTACGCCGAAAAGGCGGCCCGCATCGCCGCTTCAGTGCGGGATCCGGTGGAGCTGTTGGAGGCCGAGC
>CAYOJM010000014.1:0-7355 GCA_964404295.1 uncultured Sedimenticola sp.
CGGCGTGCCCTGCCCCAAGTGCGGAAAGGGCACCCTCATGCAGCGCAAGTCGCGCCGGGGCAAGATCTTCTACTCCTGCTCCACCTACCCCAAGTGCGAGTACGCGGTGTGGAACGAACCGGTGAACGAGCCCTGCCCGAAGTGCGGCTGGCCCGTCCTCACCATCAAGACCACCAAGAAACGCGGCACCGAGAAGGTCTGCCCCCAGCCCGAGTGCAGTTTCGCCGAACCGGCGGAGGAGAAGGCGGTGCCGGCCGCGGCGGAAGGCGCCGAATGAGGCGACGGAAGATCTGATGTCCAGCCCCTTCCAGTATCGGGAAGCGGTCCGCCGCCTCCGCGCCGGAGCGGTGGTGGCCCATCCCACGGAAGCGGTCTACGGCCTGGCCTGCAACCCCGTGGACCTGGACGCTGTGACACGGCTGCTCGCCCTCAAGGGCCGCCCCGCCGCCAAGGGATTCATCCTCATCGCCGACCATTTCGACGCGCTCCTACCCTTCGTCGCCTGGTCCGAGTCGGCCCTGCCCGAAACGGTCCGCCGCTCCTGGCCCGGCCCCCACACCTGGCTGCTGCCTGCGGCGCCCGGCGTGCCCCCTTGGCTCACCGGCGACCGGCCCACCCTGGCGGTGCGGATCACCGCCCACCCGGTGGCGGCGGAACTCTGCCGCCGCTTCGGCGGGCCGCTGGTCTCCACCAGCGCCAACCTTAGCGGCCGACCGCCGGCCCGCACCCCTTTGCAGGTCCTCGAGCGCTGCCCCGGCGTGGACTTCCTGCTCCACGGCGCCACCGGCGGACTGGACCGCCCCACTCCCATCCGAGACGCCCGCACCGGGCGGCTGGTGCGCCCTTGATTTCCCTTCGCCGGTGGCATTCCTGCGTCTTTTGACCTAATCTTGCGCCCATGCCACAGCGGCGTTTCCGCAACGGACCGGCCTCCCGGCGGGCGCGCCGGAACCGTGGAAGGCCTCGACGAACACGACGATCTCAACCGCTCACCAAGGAGATTCCGCCAGTGCACACCCAAAACCGTCTTCGTCCCCTGTCCCTGGCCGTGGGCCTGTCCCTGGCCGCCACCAGCTTTCAGGCCGGCGCCGCCGGCTATGCCATCATCGAACACAGCGCCACCGGGCTGGGCAATGCCTTCGCCGGCGCCGCGGCAGTAGCCGAGGACGCCTCCACCATCTATTTCAATCCCGCCGGCATGACCTACCTGCCGGGGTCCCAGATGGTGGTGGCCGGCCACATCATCATGCCGAAAGCGGAGTTCAACGACCGTGGATCCTACCTCAATCCCGATCTCACCGGCGGCACGGCCGTCGCCGGCTCTTTGCGGGGCGATGACGCCGATGGAGGAGTGACCAAATTCGTTCCCAATTTCTATTTCTCCTATCAACTGGACGATCGGCTGTTCGCCGGCATCGGCATCAACGCCCCCTTCGGCCTGGCCACCGAATACGATGAGGACTGGGTGGGGCGTTATCACGCGCTCGATTCAGACATCACCACCGTCAACATCAACCCCAGCCTGGCGTGGAAAGTGAACGAGCGCCTCTCCATCGGTGCCGGAATCAGCGTCCAGTACATCGAAGCCACGCTTTCCAACACGCTGGATTTCGGCACCATCTGCATGGGCATGGCCAGCAACCCCGCACTTCCCAGGCCGCCGTTCCCCACCGTCGCTCAATGTACCGCCGCGGGGGCCACCCCTCAGAACGCCGACGGCCGGGTGAAGGTGGAAGGCTCCGACTGGAGTTGGGGCTTCAACCTGGGCGCCATCCTCCAGCTCACCGACAACACCCGGCTGGGGCTGGCCTACCGCTCCAAAGTGAGCCACGACCTGGAAGGGCGGGCCGAATTCCGGGTGCCGGCCAATTTCCAGACCTTGCTCAACGCCGGCATCCCCCTGTTCACCGACACCGACGCCATGGCCGCCGTGGATCTGCCCGAATCGGCGTCGTTCAGCTTCGTCCACGATTTCAATCCCCAGTGGACCGTCCTGGCCGATGTCACCTGGACCCGGTGGAGCCGATTCGACGAACTGGTCATCGAATTCGACAACCCCAACCAGGCCGACAGCGTCCAACCCGAAAACTGGGAAGACAGCTGGCGCTACTCTATCGGCGCCATCTACCGGCCCAACGGGACTTGGACCTTCCGCGCAGGCCTGGCCTACGACGAGACCCCCATCGACGAGGACACCGACCGCACCCCGCGCATTCCCGGCAACGACCGCACCTGGATCGCACTGGGCGTGGGATACCGGATCTCCGACACCATGGCGGTGGACGTGGGCTATGCCCACCTCTTCGTGGATGACACCAAGATCGACGCCCTGGACCACACCACGGGGCACCAGCTCGTGGGTGAATACGACTCGGCCGTCGACATCGTCAGCGCCCAGCTGACGGTGGATTTCTGACCCACCCCGCAGGCCGGACGAGGCCGCACAGCGGCCGACTCCGGCAAAGCCGGGCCTGCTCCCGCCCGCGTCGGCCTGCGGCCTCGGCGGGCCTACGTTCGCAGCCATTTCCACGAAAGTCCGATCCTCCTCGTAGGCCGGACGAGGCCGCATGGCGGCCGACTCCAGCGCCCACGCGGGAAAAGAAAAAGCCGCCCCCAGGGACGGCTTTCTCATGGAACGTGACTGCAGGTCACATGTACATGCAGATGTCCGCGTCGCCGGCGAACTCGAAGAAACGGGCGGCGCCCGCCAGCTCGATGCCGTCGATGAAGTCGGAGGGATCCATGTCGAACAGCTCCACCGTCATGTTGCAGGCGATGAAGCGCACGTCCGCCTCCTGGCAGAGCTCGCGCAGCTCCTCCAAGCTGGCGACCCCTTTGGCGGCCATCTTCTTCTTCATCATGGAGGTCATCATGGCCTCCATGCCGGGCAGCGCAAGACCCAAGACCGGGAACCACTTGTCCATCCCCATGGGCATGGGCATGCCGGGGTTGCCCAGGGGCGACACCTTGAGGTCGATTTTCTTCTTCAGCAGCTGAAGGCCGTAGAAAGTGAAGAAGATCTCCACCTCGTAACCCAGCGCCGCCGCAGTGGAACCCAGGATGAAGGGCGGATAGGCCCAATCCAGGGTCCCTTTGGTGGCGATGATCGCCATCTTTTTCTCTTCCATCGTCTTCTCCTCTTCGGTCGAGAGGTGGGAGGAAAGACCCGGCGGCGGATCAGGCCTTGCGGATCAGGAAGTGGAACTTGCCACCCTCCTCCTTGGACTCGATCAGCTCGTTTCCGGTCTGCTTGGAAAAGGCTTCGAAATCCTTAACGGAACCGGGATCGGTGGCGATGATGTGCAGCACCTTGCCGGATTCCATGCCCGCCAGCGCCTTCTTGGCGCGCAGGATGGGCAGAGGACAGTTCAGACCACTTGCGTCGAGTTCTTCATCAAAGTCAGCCATGGCGAATCTCCAGTGTCGGTAGGGTTGTTATTAAAGTGCCACCTTATATTCTAAAGCTCTGGAAAAGGCAAGCACCAGGAAAAAATTCATACCCCCAAGGGGGGCGCAATGTCGTACCCGTGGCGCGCCCAGTCGAGAATGCCACCGCGCAAGTTATAGACGTTGTGTACCCCTTGCTGCTCGAGAAAGGCGCAAGCATGGTACGAGCGCGCGCCGCTGCGGCAGTAGAGGACCACGTCCTTGTCCTTGGGCAGATCCTGCATCTTGAGTGGAATCAGATGCATGGGCAGGTGTTCGGACCCTGGCAACACCCCCTGACGCACCTCGGCCTCGCTGCGGATGTCCAGCAGGAGCAGGTCGTCGCCGGCATCCAGGCGATTCTTCAATTCGGTGACGTCGATCTCTTTGACTTGCATTCAGTTGGGAAACAGTGGGTCGGAATCGATAAAGTATATTATGATAGTCTCATATATTCAATCGGCGCAGCGCCCATAAACTCGGTTAATGGCATGGTTTTGACATTCCAAAACAACGACTTATGGTATGCTGCCCGGCACCGTTCCAGCCACCGGAAAACCCAATGGACCATCTGCCCATCTTCCTGAACATCCGCGACCGCGCTTGCCTGGTGGTGGGCGGGGGCGAAGTGGCGGCTCGCAAGGTGGCGCTCTTGCGCAAAGCGGGCGCACGGGTGACGGTGGTGGCGCCGACGCTGGGCGAAGGTCTGCAGGCGCTCCAACGCGAAGGCGGAATCGAACACCGGCCCGGCGGCCACGACCAGGCGCGGGTGGAGGGCCACGCCTTGGTGGTGGCCGCCACCGACGATCCGGAAGCGAACCGGGCGGTGGCGGAACGGGCCAGGGCGGCCGGCATCCCGGTGAACGTGGTGGACGACCCCGACACGGGCACTTTCATCATGCCTTCCATCATCGACCGCTCGCCGGTGGTGGCGGCGGTCTCCACCGGCGGCGCCTCGCCGGTGCTGGCGCGCCTCATTCGCGCGCGGCTGGAGTCTCTCATTCCTGCCGGCTACGGCCGCCTGGCCGAGTTGGCGGCCCGCTTTCGCGACCGGGTCAAAAGGGCCCTTTCCGATCCCGCCGATCGGCGCCGGTTCTGGGATCGCATCCTCCAGGGCAGCGTGGCCGAGCGGGTCTTCTCCGGCCACATGGAAGAGGCGGAAGCGCTGTTGGAGAAGGAATTGGAATCCTTCTCCCCCTCGGACGGCATGGGCGAGGTCTATCTGGTGGGCGGCGGCCCGGGCGATCCGGACCTGCTCACTTTTCGCGCCCTGCGTCTGATGCAACAGGCCGACGTGGTGGTTTACGACCGCCTGGTGGCCAAACCCATACTGGAGATGTGCCGCCGCGACGCTCAGCGCATCTATGTGGGCAAGGAGCGCGACCGTCACGCCATGCGTCAAGAGGAGATCAACGCCCTGCTGGCCAAGCTGGCGAAGGAGGGGAAACGGGTGGTGCGCCTCAAAGGCGGCGACCCCTTCATATTCGGCCGCGGCGGCGAGGAGATCGACACCCTGGCCGAGGAGAAGGTGCCTTTCCAAGTGATCCCCGGCATCACCGCCGCTTCGGGCTGCGCCACCTATGCCGGCATCCCTCTCACCCACCGCGACTACGCCCAGTCGGTCACTTTCGTCACCGGACATTTGAAAGACGGCACCACCAACCTCAACTGGCACCAGTTGGCCCAGCCGCACCAGACGGTGGTCTTCTACATGGGCCTGCACGGCCTGCCGGTGATCGTGGAGAAGCTCCAGGAACACGGCGTGCCGGCCGACATGCCCATCGCTCTGGTGCAGCAGGGCACCACGCACCTGCAACGGGTCTTCACCGGCACCCTGGAGAACATCCTCGAGATCGTGGCGCGGGAAAAACCCAAGCCGCCCACCCTCATCATCGTCGGCGAGGTGGTCAAGCTCCACGACAAGCTGTCGTGGTACAAGGGCGAGCGCGAGGGACGTCAAGGCGCCACCTCTCCCGTGGAGCCCGGCACCGAGCTGTAAGACCAGGAGCGGCGCCCTCGCCGCGAATGGTCCGCATGTTCGGCCCGAGGGCGGGCCTCCTGCTTCATCTCGCCTCCCCATTGGATCCAGCCCACCGGCGGAAGCGCCTCGCCAATGACCCGATAATGGATATTTATTAGAAATAGAAATGCGAATCAGTATTATTTGTATGCCTGTTGCATTCATATCCAAAAGCCCATGGTCACGAACCGCTTCTGCCGCCCCGGCCTGTTCCTCCTGGCACTGGGAGTGGCTCCACCCGCACTTTCCGATCCCACCGATACCCGCCACGGCACCGTGGAAGAGAGCGGAACGCCCATTCCCCTCGAAGGCGGCTTCACCACCACCTGGCAGCACGCCGGCAGGTCGGGAATCCACGACGAGGCGGGGGTCTCCATCGACCTGGTGGCCACCCTGCCCATGGGCAGCGGCACCTGGACCCTCTATCTCGAAGGCAGCACCACCCCCGGAAAGGAGGGCGTGACCTCCCGGCTGCCGGAAGTGAACGCCGATATCGGCACCGCGCTGAACGCGAAAGGGAAGGGACGGCTACAGATTTCCGAGCTCCACTACAGCCTGCTGCTCCCCGTTGGCGAGCTCACGCTGGGTCTGCTGGATCCCGCCGGTTTTCTCGACCGCAGCGAAGTGGCCAACGACGAGACCCGCCAGTTCCTGGCCGCCCCCTTCGTCAACAATCCGACCATCGGGCTGCCCGACTACCACTTGGCCGTCGCCTGGCACCATCATGCCACGGAAAACCGGCCCGGCATCACCCTGGAACTGGGCAGCGCTCATGGCCTGGCGGACAACGGGGGCCGTTACGCGGAGCTGGTTCGCCTGGGCGCCGACGGAAAGGGAGTCTTTTTCGCCGCGGAAGGATACGGCCATCTCCGGCGGGTGCTCTGGCGACTGGGATTCTGGGTCAACGGGGCCGATCACCCCCCGCTGGACGGAAGCGGGCGCCCGGGCCACGCGCACGGGTTCTACGCCACCCTGGACGGAGAACTGGAGAGGTTGCGCTGGAACCTGCGCGGCGGTTGGGCCGACGCCCGGGTCTCGGCCGCAACCACCTTCGCCGCCCTGGCCGTCGAACACCCCCTGCCCGGGGTGACCCTGGGGGCAGGCTTCGCGTACACCGGCGCCTCCCCGGAACTGGAGGGGGGCGCGGATCGCCTGCAGCTGGAAGGCTATGCCCGGTTCGAAACGCGAAGTGGGCTGGAGATCACGCCGGACATCCAGTGGGTGCGCCACAGCGACCTGCGGAAAGAGGCGGGAAACACCTGGGTCGCGGGCGTGCGCCTCACCTGGAGCTTCTGAGGGAATTCGCCGTTCAGACCGGATCCACCCAGTCGGCAGGCCGAAGCTGATCCTCGCGCACCTTGGGGGTGAAGTACTCGTCGGCGTAGTCCAGGTCCACCTCGTTGCCGTCCTTGTCCACCAGGGGCAGTTCATAGTCCTTCCAGCCGCGCAGGCCAGTGGCCAGCGAAGCCACGTTCTTGTAACCGAGGATCTGCAGGGAGTGAGCGGCAAGGACGCTGCGCTGGCCGGAGCGGCAGACCACCACCACCTCGCGATTCCGGGCGCGCACCAGTTCGGGGATGGTCTCCTCGTAGTCCCACTCGCAGGCCGACTCGAGGATGCCTCGCGGCACCAGCAGGGAACCCTCGATGTGCATGGCGTCATACTCGTAGGGTTCGCGCACGTCCACCAGGAGGATGTCGGGGTTCTCCTTCATCCGCTCTTCGAGGTCCCAGGGCATGTGTTCCTTGACCGTGGTGAGGCAGTCCTTCACCAACTGCATGAATCGTTTCATCGGCTCACTCTCTCGTTGACCGGGGAGGCGGACCCTCCCCTGTACCCGTTTTGTTCGTTGGTTCTCCGTTCGCGGCGGAGGCGCCGCTCCTAGGTTTTCGTTTCCGGCTTTTCGCAG
>CAYOJM010000015.1:0-15736 GCA_964404295.1 uncultured Sedimenticola sp.
GTTGCGCACATCAAGTCGTTCCACATCCGCCACCGTTTCGACCAAATGGATGCCCACCCCCTGGTCACAGCGATATTGACCCATGGTGCCCTCCACCTCGGGGTGGCCTTTGTGGCCGATGAGGATCACTTCGCAGCCGTTGCGGCAGTGGCGGGCCACCTGCAGGTGGACCTTGGTCACCAGGGGGCAGGTGGCGTCGAAGACCTGGAGGTCGCGGCGCTCCGCTTCCTGCTTAACCGCCTGGGAGACACCATGGGCGCTGAAGATCACGGTGTTGCCGTCGGGCACCTCGTCCAGCTCGTCGACGAAGATCACCCCCTTGCGCTTGAGGTTCTCCACCACGAAGCGGTTGTGCACCACCTCGTGGCGCACGTAGATGGGCGCGCCAAATGCTTCCACGGCGTGCTCCACGATCTCGATGGCGCGGTCCACGCCGGCGCAGAAACCGCGAGGGTTGGCGAGGAGGATCTTCACGTGGAAATCGGCTCCGAGTTCGATAGGAAGGGAGGCGGCCGCCGCACGCCCGGTCCCCAGGCAATATGGGCGGCGGTCTTCTCCCGATGTCGGCTGGAGGCGTCTTTTACGAAAGCGCAGCGGATCTTCTGCGTTTCGCTCCACTCCTCCGTTCCTTTCTCCACCAACGCCAGCCGTTCCCGGGAGGTGAGTTCATTTTCGTGCGACTCGTCCCGATTCAGCCGGATCAGCGCGCGCCGGCGCCGGCGGTTGGGGAGAAAAACGGCGATGGTGAAATCTTGATCGTTCACAGAACCATTCTACCAATCGGTGCGTGCTGTTGGCACGGCTCCGGCCGGGCGTGACGAATGTGTTATTTTCGGTTTGACTCGCTTTGGAGGAAGGGGTCATGCCGAGCCACATCAGGAAGAAGACGGCCGTCGCCGACATTCCCGATCTGCGCGACTGGATCTATCGGCCCGACCTGCGGCCCCTGCCCAGACGGATGCCACCGCCCCCGGACGTGTTCATCCTGGACCAGGGAGACACCGCCGCATGCACCGGTTTCGCCTTGGCCGCCGCCATCAACCACCAGTATCGGGCGGCGGGCGAGCCGATACGGGTCAGCCCACGCATGCTGTACGAGATGGCCAAAAGACACGATGAATGGCCGGGCGAAGCGTATGCAGGATCCAGCTTGCGTGGGGCGATCAAGGGCTGGGCCAACATGGGCGTTTGCCGGGATACGCTGTGGCCTTTCCATCCCGGACGCGTGGGTCGGCTCACGGTGCGTCGCGCGAAAGATGCGCGCAACCACGTGGTGGGTGCTTATTATCGGGTGCTGCCCGAGTTGAGCCATTGTCAAGCGGCGTTGAACGAGGCCGGCGTGCTGGTGGCTTCAGCCCAGGTGCACGACGGCTGGGACGATCCCGAGAATGGCGTCATCCAGCCCGGCGGCACGCCCCGCGGCGGTCATGCCTTCGCCGTGGTGGGCTACGACGAACGTGGCTTCTGGGTGCAGAACTCATGGGGCAGGAGCTGGGGGCGGGACGGCCTGGCCTTGTGGACCTACGAAGACTGGATCGACAACGTTTGGGATACTTGGGTGTTTCGGCTCGCGCCGCCGGCGCCGTCCATTTTCGGCCAACGGCCGCGCCAGGCCAGGAGCGAGGGTGCGCAGGAGGGCATGCGGCGCTCGTCGGTGCCGCGCCGCGCCATCGCCGGCCATTTCGTGCATGTGGACGATGGCCGATATGACGGGCATGGGCGTTACTGGAGCAGCGCCGACGATGTGGATCAGACGGCGCGCCTGGTGGCGGAGAGCGACCGTTACGATCATGTGTTGTTCTATGTTCACGGGGGGCTGAACAGCCCGACCGACTCTGCGCGCCGCATCGATGCCATGCGGGACGTGTTCAAGGCCAATGGCATCTATCCCTTCCATGTCATGTACGACACCGGCCTTGGGGAAGAGCTCTGGGACATCGTTCGGCGCAAGGGGCGGGCCGCCGATGCGCGGGTGGGCGGATTCACCGATTGGACCGACCGTTTCCTCGAGCGATTGCTGAGGCGGCCTGGCACCCTCGTCTGGGAAGAGATGAAACGCGACGCCCGAGCGGCGTTTTCCGCCGAAGGGGCGGCCACCGACGCGCTGTTGCGGTTCATGAGCCGACAAGAGCATCGGGCGCGGCCGCTGAGATTTCACCTGGTCGGGCACAGTACCGGCGCCGTGGCCATCGGCGCTTTGCTGTACACCTTGCGCCGCCGCCGGATCACTTTCGAAACCTGTTCGCTCATGGCGCCCGCCTGCACCCTGGACGATTATCGTCGAACCTACCTGCCGGCCTTGCGCAAAGGCGCGCGGCTGCGCATCCGGGAGATGGCGGTCTATAACCTCGTCGATTCCTTGGAGCAGGACGACGACGTGGCGGGAGTCTATCGCAAGTCGTTGCTCTATCTGGTGTCCAACGCGTTCGAGCGGGTGACCGGCGCGCCCCTTTTGGGGATGGAGCGCTTTTCACGCGGGGCGCCCACGGTGGCGGGGTTGCCTCGCTTCCATTACTCGGACGGGCACGGCGGCGAAGCCACCCGCAGCACCACGCACGGCGGCTTCGACAACGATCCCTGGACCATGAACCACATCCTCCGCCGCATCCTCGGCGGCCGACCCAGACGCGGTTTCACGGCCAAGGATCTGGATTACTGAGCTGCGGCCGAAAGCCGTTCGACCAGGCAGCGCAGGGCCTTGCCTCGATGGCTGAGCGCGTTCTTCACTTCGGCTGGCAGTTCGGCGGCCGTACAGTTTCGTTCCGGCACGAAAAAGAGCGGATCGTATCCAAAACCGTTTTCTCCACGGGGGTGTTCCAAAATCCGCCCCTCCCAGGTGCCTTGGCAGATGATGGGAGTGGGATCTTTCTCATGGCGCATGTAGACCATCAAGCACTGAAAGCGGGCGGTACGCGCCGCCTCCGGGACGCCGGCCAGTCGTGCGAGCAGGCGGGCGTTGTTGTCGGCGTCCCCCGCTTCCGGCCCGGCGTAACGGGCCGAGTAGATGCCCGGTTCGCCGTTCAGGGCATCGACCTCCAGGCCCGAGTCGTCGGCGATGGCCGGCAGCCCGCTGTGGGCGCAGGCGTTGCGCGCCTTGATGATGGCGTTCTCCACGAAAGTGAGGCCGGTCTCCTCGGCCTCCGGCACCTCGAAGACGGACTGGGGTACCACCTCCAAGGCCTTTCCGGCCAGCAGTTGTGCGATCTCGCGGACCTTGCCGGCGTTGTTGCTGGC
Organism: uncultured Sedimenticola sp.; assembly: GCA_964404295.1. Taxonomy (GTDB): domain Bacteria; phylum Pseudomonadota; class Gammaproteobacteria; order Chromatiales; family Chromatiaceae; genus Thiolapillus. The sequence goes on from CAYOJM010000015.1 coordinate 3,235, forward strand.
CAGCACGATGCGTTGCGTCATGACGAAATCCGGTGATGAAAAACAAAAATTTTACAGGTTCGGAGAAGGAGAGACCGAGTCACGCGGTGTCCAGCGCGGCGCGTTGGGCCTGGAAAATCTCGCCGATGCCCTTTCGGGCCAGATCCAGCATGGCGTCCATTTCCGCGTTGGTGAAGGGGGTGCCTTCGGCGGTGCCCTGGATCTCGACGAAGCCCATGGCCTCGTTCATGACGATGTTCATGTCGGTCTGTGCCGTCGAATCCTCGGCGTAGTCCAGGTCCAGCACCGGCGTGTCCCGCCAGATGCCCACCGAAACCGCCGCCACCTGGTGGATCAGCGGGTCCGCTTCCAAGGTTCCGGTCTCACGTAGCCGGCGCAAGGCCAAAGCCAGGGCCACGTAGCCGCCGGAGATGGAGGCGGTGCGGGTGCCGCCGTCGGCTTGGATCACGTCGCAGTCCAGGGTGATGGTGCGCTCCCCCAGCTTCTCCAGGTCCACCGCGGCTCGCAGCGACCGGCCGATGAGGCGTTGGATCTCCAGCGTGCGGCCGCCTTGGCGTCCACGTGCGGCTTCCCGTCCGGTGCGGCTTCCCGTCGCCCGCGGCAGCATCCCGTATTCGGCGGTCACCCAGCCGCCCTGGCCCCGTTCCATCCAACGTGGGATGCGCTCCTCCACGGTGGCGGTGCAGATCACGCGGGTGTCGCCGAAGGCGGCCAAAACGGAGCCTTCGGCATGTTTGGTGTAGCCGGTTTCGAAGTGGATCGGGCGCATTTGGTCCGGTGCGCGGCCGCTGGGTCTCATGGTGTTTCAGGCCTCTCTCAAAGGGTTTTTTCGATGAGTCGGTTCAGGTGTTCGATGGCCATCAGTAGTTCACTCTCCTCGTCTTCCAGAAGAGGGTGGCGGCCCACACCGAAGCTGTCGTGGCCCAGGCGGATGCCCACGGCGGTCACGTTGTCACTCTGGCCTGACCGGTTCTCAACGGCCATCTCTCCGAGGATGCCAAGGGCGTTCTCCAGTGGGAGGGCGTTGTGCAGCACGGTGAGCATCTGGGTCTCGTCCAGCTGATTCCAGAAACCGTCCGAGCAGAGCAGCACAACGTCCCCGGCGCGCAAAGCCACCGGCGCACCCAACGCGGGCGCGATGGAGCGGGCCGAACCCCCGAGGCAGCGGGTGATGGCGGCGGGGTTCTCGCCGGGCGAATAGAGGCCGCTGGCGTCGTTGGCCACCACATGATCGCGGGAAACCCTGTGTACCGCCTCCTCCCGAACCAGATAGAAACGGCTGTCGCCGGCATGGGACCAATAACATTCTCCCTCCTGGAGCAGGGCCAGCACGGCGGTGGTCCGTGGGCTCACCGGCGGCACTTGCGCTGCGCCATAAGAAACGATGGCGCGGTGGGCCTGCAGCATACATTGTTGAAGGAAATAGCTTGGATTGAGCAGCGGCTTGTGTGCTTCGCTCCATAGCCGCGCACAGGTGTCCATCAGGATCTGGGCCGCCACGTCTCCCTGTGGGTGGCCGCCCAGGCCGTCACCCAGCGCCAACAGGCAGCAATCCGTATCCTCCAATATCAGCGCCCGGTCCTGGTTTTCGGCCCGGTCCCCGACCAGAGTGATATGCGCGATTTCCGTTTGGCTTCCGCTCATCACCGGATCCTTCTTCTTCGGCTGGAGGGGTCCCGGGTCAGCTCCTTGAGCAGGAGGGCGGCCGATTGTATCCGCTTTTGCGGATCGATTTCCATGGCGCGGTCGATGGCCTCGAGGATGTGGCGCGGATACCGTTTGCCGAACGCCTCGACCGCCGGCACCATGGTGTCGTTGGCGTGCCGCTCGGTGGCTGGCGGCGGCGGCTTGCCTTCGATGCAGGTGCGCATGCTGGCGCCCACGGCATAGACGTCGGTCCAGGGCCCTACTTTGCTCACGCCCCGGTACTGTTCGATGGGGGAGAACCCCGGGGTGATCACTTGTGCCTTCTTCTGATTCTCACCACTCAAGTGGTAGACCGCGCCGAAGTCCAGGAGCAAAGGGCTGCCGCCGGGGCGGATGTGGATATTGCTCGGCTTGATGTCCAAATGGAGGTGCTGGGATTCGTGGATCAGCGCCAGGGCATCCAGCAGCGGGGGAAAGACGGTCATGAGGAAACGGGTGCTCAAGCCCCCTTTGCGCCGCTTGATGTAGCGCCCCAGGTTCTTGCCGGGTTCGTAGTCCATCACCAGATAGGCGGTGCCGTTGGCCTGAAAGCAGTGACGCACGTTGACGATGTTGGGGTGGCGCAGTGTGGCCAGGGCCTTGGCTTCCAGAAAGAACAGGCGCAATCCACGGTAGAACTTGTCCCGCGCCTCCTCGCTCGGGAAGGTGATCGTGCCGTTGTCACCCCTACGGGCGAAACGTTTGGGTAGATACTCTTTGACCGCCACTTCGTCGTGGGTGTCGTCTTCCTCGGCCAGATAGATCAGGCTGAACCCCCCGCTGCCGATGAGCTTGTGCAGCGTGAAATAATCCAGTCGAGTGCCGGAGGGCAGGGGCTTGCGCTGTTCTGAGGCCATCTTCCGGTCGACCGTCGGTATCCGCAAGGCAGGAAGCGAAAAAGCAAAGTATCATAACGCCGCCCCTTGTTGGGGCCGTTGGGGTGGCGGAGGAGGGATCGATGACGAGAAGTATGACCGCCTTCGCACGTGCGGAGGATCGTGACGACCAGGGTGAGTTGATTTGGGAACTGCGCTCGGTCAACCACAGGTACCTGGAGATCCAACCCAGGTTGCCCGAGGACTTTCGGGTGCTGGAGCCCCGCGTGCGGGAGCATGTCGCTGCCCGGGTGGGGCGGGGCAAAGTCGAATGTCTCCTTCGCTGGCGGCCGGTGGCGGGGGTGGCCGAACGGCTCGAACTCAACACGGCCTTTCTCGATCAATTGTTGGGGTTGCTCGAAACGGTGGGCCGCCGCCATCCGGCGGCGCGTGAGCCCGACCGGTTGCAGCTTCTCGCTTGGCCCGACGTGGTACAGACCACCACGGTGGATCTCACGCCGGTTCAGGAGCGGGCCATCACCCTCCTGGAGCGGGCGCTGGACGATCTGGTGGCCACTCGTGAGCGGGAAGGGGCTCGGCTCGCCCGGTTCGTCCTCGATCGTTGTGATCAGATGGAGGTGTTGGTGTCCCGCGCGCGCAAGCGCATGCCGCGCGTCATCGAGGGGATCCGTCAGAAGCTGCGTGCCCGCCTGGAAGAGGTGAGCGGCAGCTTGGACGAAGAGCGATTGGAACAAGAGATGGTGCTGTTCGCCCAGCGCCTGGACGTGGACGAAGAGATGGACCGGCTCACCACCCATCTCGCCGAAGTACGCCGGGTGCTCGGTCTGGATGAGCCGGCGGGGCGCCGCCTGGACTTTCTCATGCAAGAGCTTCATCGCGAAGCCAACACCTTGGGTTCCAAATCGGCCGATGCCGAGATCACCGCTGTCTCGGTCGAGATGAAGGTGCTCATCGAACAGATGCGTGAACAGGTGCAGAACATTGAGTGACGGCATCCTATTCATCGTCTCTGCGCCTTCGGGCGCGGGCAAGACCAGTTTGTTGCAAGCCCTGTTGAGCCGGGACAATGGCCTTGCGTTGTCGGTCTCTCACACCACGCGGTCGCCGCGTCCCGGTGAAGTGGATGGGGTTCACTACCATTTCGTCTCGGAGGAGACGTTTCAACGCATGGCCGAGGAAGGGGCTTTTCTCGAGCAGGCCGAAGTGTTTGGAAACCGTTACGGCACTTCGGAGGCGGCGGTGCGTGACCAGCTCGCTTCGGGTCGGGACGTGGTGTTGGAAATCGACTGGCAGGGTGCACGCCAGGTGCGCCGTGTCTTTCCCGATGCCGTCTCCATCTTCGTGGCGCCGCCTTCCATCGAGGCGCTGCGGGAACGGCTCGAAAGGCGAGGCCAGGATGCCGTCGAGGTAATCGAGCGGCGCATGGCCCAGGCCCGCGACGAGCTGGCCCATTATCCGGAATACGACTATCTGGTGATCAACGACGACTTCGAGGCGGCGCTGGAGGGACTGCATGCCATCGTGCGGGCGGAGCGGCTGCGCACGACGCGGGTGGCCGCGCGCCATGCCGATGCCCTCGGGCGCATGCTCGGTTGAAACTCAGCGCTGACAGCGCCCGCAGTAGTAGGTGGCGCGCTGGGCGACGATCCGCCGTTTCAACGGGGCCTGACATCGGGGGCACGGTGCGCCCGCCCGCCCATAGACGGCCAACGCTTGCTCGAAGTAACCTGGACGGCCGTCTGCGCGCCGGAAATCGCGCAAGGTGGTCCCGCCCTGCTCGATGGCGTTCTGGAGCACCGTTTTCACCGATGCGGCCAGTCGTGAATAGCGTGCCCGCGAAATGCCCCCGCAAGGCCGGGTGGGGTGGATGCCGGCGTGGAACAGAGCCTCGTTGGCGTAGATGTTGCCCACGCCCACCACCACCTGCGCGTCCATGATAAAACGCTTTACCGGGGTCTTGCGCCCGCGCGAGCACCGGTAGAGGTGGTCCCCGTCGAAGGCATCGTCCAACGGCTCCGGCCCCAACCGGGCCAGCAGGGGGTGGGTTTCGGGCGGTGCTTCGGTCCAGAGCACGGCGCCGAAACGCCGCGGATCACGCAGGCGCAACAGCCGATTCTCGAAGATCAAGTCGAAATGGTCGTGGCGTTGCGGCGGGGTCTGTCGCGGAAGTACCCGAAGGCTGCCGGACATGCCCAGGTGGAGGATCAGCGTCCCTTCGTCGAAATGGAACAGCAAGTACTTGGCCCGACGGGTCACCCGCACCAGGCGGCGCCCGGTCAGCTGCGCTTCCAAGTGCGACGGGACCGGCCATCGCAGTCTGGGTTGCCGGACCACCACGGCCTCTACCCGCGCCCCCTTGAGGAGAGGTGCGATGCCCCGGCGGGTGGTTTCCACTTCCGGCAGCTCGGGCATCAGGGGTGGTTCCGGGCCGGATGGAGATGGTGGGTGTAGCCGTCGGTGACGAGGTGGACGGTGTCTCCCACCCGCACGTAGCGGCGGCCGGAGATAGGCTCCACACCGCCCCACTGGAGTTCGAGGCCGTCGAACCAGAGCCGGTGACGCGGTCGGTCGAGGCCGTAAGGCGTCGGGTCTCGGGGGACGGGAAAGCGGGTCAGGCTGGGCAGTTCGGCCATGTGCAGCAGCCGTTCCACCCAGGTTTCGTCGGTCACGGCGGTCTGTTGCATCCGGCTGAACCAACCCTCCCGATGTCGCTCCAGATGTTCCACCAGCCGCCCATCGGTCTCGATGCGGATGCTTTGGATCCGCTCCGGTTCGAGCGGTGTCAGTGGAGGATGGCGGACGGCGGTTTCCATGGGGGTGCGAAGTTGAAACAGGGCCAGGATCACGGCCGTCACCGCCAAGATCCAGTTGGCGCGAACCACCGGGCTCACCGGCGCCGCCTCCACCAGAGGACGGCCAGGCCGGTGAGCGCCAGGGCCGTCGGCAGCCCCATGAGGAACAGGGCGGCGCCTGCCGAAATCCAGGCGGCGGGCCAGCGCAATTCGAGATCGGGGGCTTGCCGCGGCGGCACCTCCACCAACCGGTCGTTACCGGTGAGCCAGCGCACCAGGGCCAGACCGAACGCCCTGTTGGCGCCCTGGCCGATGAAGGCATTGGAGAGAAAGTCGGCATCGCCCACCACCGCCACACGCCGGTCTTCCTTTTCCAACGCCACGGCCAGGGTGAGGGGGCCGGCCCGCTCGCCCGCGGCGGGGTCCCGCCGTATGGTGCCGGTGACGGGGCCGGTCTCATTCCAGCTGCGGGGGCCGGTGGAGAGCAGAGCGGCGGCGTGCCAGGGGCCGGGCCGCGTTTCGAGAGCGTGGGCGGTGGGCAGCAACACGGGACCTTCGAGACGGGACGTCACCTGGTGATCGGCGGCAGGGCGCCCCACCGCCACCGTGGGCGTCGGTTGATCCAGATCGGCCGCTGCGGCGTCCACCACGGTGCCCGGAAGGAATTTCAACGACAGATTGTCCGCCAGAAAGGTCGAGGGTGACGCGCCGGCCAGCCAGAGCAGGCTCCCGCCTTGCTCCACGTGGCGCAGGATGCGACCGGCCTCCACGAGAGAGAGCGCGTGTTGGGGCGCGGCGAGGACGATGAGCTTCATGTTTTCCGGGATCACTCGCGTGGTCGTGAGGTCCAGCTCGAGAATCCTATGGCCCTGGGACTCGAGCAGGCGTCCGAAGGCGCTCAGATCATAACCGCCATCGCCATGGAGGCGGGCTTCTCCGTGGCCGGTGACGGCACCGATCCAGCGGCTGCCGCGGCGTGCCAGTCGTGCCAGGGCGTTGCTCACCGTCTCCTCATCCACCGGCGGTTCCACCCGAATCTCGCCGCCTTGGTGGCGCAACAGCAGCGTAGGGGTGCGCGCGATGCCCAGTCGGCGCACGCGATCGGGTACCCGGGTGGGGTCGGTGAAACGGTAGTGAAAGGCTGGATAGGCTTTCCGATACCGGGCCAAGAGACGTTCCAGGGCTGCCCGTTGCACCGGCAGGTCCTCCAGGAAGACCTCCACCTCCACTGGGCCCTCCAGGGTGGCGAGAAGGGCGAGGGTGTTGGCATGGAGCCGGTGCGCGCCCATGCTCCAGTCCCACTCCAGGCCGCTGTCACGAGCGGCCGACACCGCCAATGCCGCCACCGTGACCACCAACAAGGGAAAGAGGCGGTGGCGCAGCATCAATCCCCTCCCGCAAGGCGCCACACCCGGTGTACCGCCAGCGCGAGGGGCGCGGCGGTACCGACCAGGAAGGCGACGAGCGACGCCAACGGAACCTCCCCCCTAAGAAAAGGTGCCAGGTGGTGTTCGAGAGAGAGGTGCGCCAGTCCCGACGATCCGCCCAGGACCCACGACAGCAGCAGCAGCCCCCAGGCCATGGCCGCGGCCGCCGCCGGCTGTTCGGTGAGGCTCGACAGCCAGACGGTGACCGCCGCCGCGAGCAGCAGCAAGAGTGCCAGGCCGAGCGCGGAGGCGGCCAGGCGCCCCCCATCGATGTGGCTCCCCAAGGCGAGGAACAGGGCCATGGCCAGCCCCATGAGCACCACCGGAAGGGCCGACAGCACCAGGCCCAGCCACTTGCCGAAAACCAGCGTCACCGCTCCCGCGGGGGAGGAGAGGAGCAGGGCCAGCCGGCCGCTGCGGGCTTCGCCTGCGAAAGCATTCATGCCCATGAGCGGGACCAGCAACAACAGAGCGAGCCCGGCGGTGGAAAGGGTGGGGGCGATGACCAGATCGGTCACCCCCATGGGGCTTGCCAGGGCGGCGAGCCGAGGCTGGATCCGCAGATAGATCTCCAACTGGGTGAAGAGCATCCAGGCGAGCAACAGCTGGGCTGCAGCCAAGGCCAGCCATCCGGTCGGCGTCACGTATCGGCGGCGCAGTTCACCCAGGGCGATGGCGGTGATCATGCCGCTTGGGGCTCCGTATCCACCAGCTCGGCCAACCAGTGTTCCATGGGAGTGGTGTCCCGCTGGAACCAGACGAGTCCCCATCCCTCGCGGGCCACGGTTTCGGCCAGGTCGGGCGGCGCGTCGCGCAGCCGGAGCTCGAAGACACCCCCTTCCAGAGGGCGCGCCCGGAGGACGCCCGGCAGACGCTCCAAGGCATCGGGCGCGGGTGGACGGAGCAACTTGAGGCGGGCGTGGGCGTCCCGCTCCACCCGCTCGTCACGGATCTTCCGCCCTCCACGCAGCAGGACCACGCGCCGGCACGACTGGGCCACATCGGCCAGGATGTGAGTGGCCATGAGGACCGCCCGTTCCCGACCAAGGGTTCCGATGAGCGTCCGCAACGCCCGTGCCTGACCGGGATCCAGGCCGGCGGTGGGCTCGTCCAGGATGAGCACGGGAGGGTCGTGGACCAAGGCTTGGGCGATGCCCAACCGCTGCCCCATGCCGCGGGAGAGGCGTCCGGCCAGGCGGTGCCGGAGCCGGTCCAACTCCAGCCGTTCGGCGGCCCGGCGTGCCGCCGCCCGGGCGCCGCGCCGATCCAGGCCGCGCAGGCGGGCGGCGAACACCAGGTTTTCTTCCACCGTCAAGTCGGGATGGAAGGGCGGACGTTCCGGCAACAGGCCCAGTAGGCGACGGGCGTCCCGCGGGCGGCTCGACAGGTCGATTCCAGCCACTCGGATGTGGCCCTGACTGGGGCGCAAAGCGCCGGCGAGCAGAGCCAGCGCGGTGGACTTGCCGGCGCCGTTGACCCCGAGGAGGGCCGTCACCTCCCCCCTGTGCAAGGTCAGGTCCAGGGGATGAAGGCGCATCCGCGGGCCGTCGCGCCGCGCGACCCCTTCCGCCTGCAGTAGAATGTCGGCTCCGTGGTCCATGGTGGGGCAAATGATACGACTGCATCGGACAAAAATCCCGGGCAGGAGGCCGGAACGGTGAACGCGATCCGCATCCTCGGGGTGGATACCGGCGGCACCTTCACCGATTTCGTCCTGTGGGACGGGGAGCGGTTGCGGGTGCACAAAGTGCTTTCCACGCCGGAGGCGCCCGAACGCGCCATTCTTCAAGGCGTGCGCGATTTGGGGCTGGATCCCACGGGGCTGCGCATGGTGCACGGCTCCACCGTGGCCACGAACGCCGTCCTCGAAGGCAAGGGGGTGCGCACCCTCTTGGTCACCAACCGAGGGTTCGCCGATCTGCTCACCATCGGTCGGCAGAACCGCTCCGAACTCTACGACCTGCAACCTACGCCCCAGCCGCCGCCGGTGCCTCCAGACATGTGTCATGAAACGGGTGGCCGACTGACGGCCGACGGTCGTTGGCTCGAGCCGCTCACCGAGGCCGATCTGGAGGCGCTGCGCCGGACGGTGGCCCGCTTGCGACCCGAAGCGGTGGCGGTGAACCTTCTCTTTTCGTGGCTGGACGATGCCGCCGAGCGCGCTTTGGCCGCGGCACTGCCAGGGGGGGTCTTCGTGTCTCTCTCTTCCCAGGTGCTTCCCGAGATCCGGGAATATGAGCGCGGGATCGCCACCTGGCTCAACGCTTGGGTGGGGCCCCGGGTGGAGGGTTACCTCGGGCGGTTGCAGCGTGGGCTCCAAGGGGGGCGCTTGTCGGTGATGCAGAGCTCGGGCGACACCGTGGCCGCCGAACAGGCCGGTCGACACGCGGTGCGGATGCTCCTTTCGGGGCCTGCCGGTGGATTGGTCGCGGCCCGGTATGTGGGGCGTGCGGCGGGATGCGAGCGGCTGCTCACTTTCGACATGGGGGGCACTTCCACCGATGTGGCGCTCATCGACGGCGCGCCTCGGTTGACCAGCGAAGGACGCATTGGGCGCTGGCCGGTGGCGGTGCCCATGGTGGAGATGCACACCATAGGCGCCGGAGGCGGGTCCATCGCCTGGTTGGACTCCGGCGGCATGCTTCAGGTGGGGCCGGAATCGGCCGGTGCCGATCCCGGTCCTGCCTGTTACGGACGTGGAGGTGAGCGGCCGACGGTGACCGACGCCAACCTGGTGCTGGGCCGCCTTCTGCCCGACGCTTTCCTCGGGGGGAACATGCGCCTGGACCGGGCGGCGGCGAAGGCCGCGGTGGACCGTTTGGCGCGGGCCATGGGGTTTTCCGTGGAGGCGGCGGCGCGGGGGATCGTGGCGGTGGCCAACGAGAACATGGCGCGGGCGCTGCGCGCCATCTCCGTCCAGCGCGGTGTGGATCCCTCCGGCTTCACTCTGGTCTCTTTCGGTGGCGCCGGCGGGCTACACGTCTGTGACCTGGCCGAGTCCCTGGGGATGACCCAAGCCATGGTGCCGGTGCACGGCGGCGTATTGTCGGCCCTGGGAATGCTGGTGGCGTCACCTGGACGACAGCTTTCCCGCAGTCGGCCGGGGCGGCTTTCGGCCCACGACGCCGATGAGCTGGAGTCCGCGTTCGCGGCGATGGCCGCCGAGGGCCGAACCGCCCTGGAACGCGAAGGGGTGGCGCCGGAGGCGGTGCGCTTGGAACCTTCGTTGGATCTACGGTACGAAGGCCAGTCCTACACTTTGAACGTGCCCTGGTCGGGGGATCCGGACGCGGCCGCCGAAGCGTTCCATCGCCGGCATGAAAAACGTTACGGCCATCGCCTGGATCTGCCCGTGGAGCGGGTCAACCTCCGCCTTGCGGTACGTGGTCCGGCGCTCACCGTGGCCCTTGAAGAGCGGCACGCCGTGGCCCCATGTGGACCGGAGCGGAAAGTGCCGGTGGTGGGCTTGCCTTCTCCCGTGCCCCAATGGCGTCGGGAACGGTTGGCGCCGGGTCAAGTGGTGGAAGGGCCGGCCATTATCACCGAAGCGGTGGCCACCACGTGGTTGGCGCCGGAATGGCGCGCCATGGTGGACACGGTGGGCAACCTCATGCTCGAACGGGTTTGAAAGAGAGACGGACGATGCAACGTTTCCTGATCCTGCTCGGCGCGGTGCTGCTGGTCCTGGGGTTGATCTGGCCCTGGCTGCAAAAATCGGGGTTGGGGCGGTTGCCCGGCGATTTTCTGGTGCGGCGGGACAATTTCACCTTCTACTTTCCCTTGACCACCTCCATCCTGCTGAGCCTCTTGCTCAGTCTCCTCTTCTGGTTCTTCAGGCGCTGAACGGCGACGGCGCAATAGATCGAACGGAAAGGTGGCGCCTTCGGTCGTGGTCAAGGTGAAAGTGAACCGGATCGTTTCGTTTCGACGGGAGGGCCGTCGGAGAGGACGAAAGGGGAGCAGCAAGATTCCCGCCGTCCCCCAGGCTTGAAAGGCCGGCGCTTGCAACCATTTCGGGTGTAGTGAAGCGGATCGGTTTGCCGTCTTTTCTGAGCGGCAGGTGGATGCCGATTGGCTTCAGGGCTGCCGGCCGGCTCGATGGGCGCGAAACTCCTCGGGCGTCACACGACCGTCGCCGTCGACATCCAGCTCCTGGAAGCTGGGCGCCCGGCCCAAGTTGCGCATCATGTATCCTTGTTTGGCCCGTTCTCCGATGCGACGGTTGCGCGCTTCGTAAAATTCCTGCTCGTGCAGCACGCCGTCGCCATTGGTGTCGAAATCGGCAAAGGTCGGGCGGTTACGGCCGCCGCTCCGCATGGCTTTGCGTCGCTCCTGCCCCCGCGTCAACTCTTCGGGGGTGAGGCTGCCGTCGCCGTTGGTGTCGAAAAAAGCGAAAGGCGGCATGCCGCCGCCCGTTCGTCCCGGAGCGGCACGTGCCGCTTGACGCTCGCGGCGCACCCGATCGAACTCTTCCAAAGAGATGCGACCATCGCCGTCGGCGTCGTATACGGCGAATGGAATGGGCCCTCGAATCGGGATCTCGTCTGCCATGGCAAATGGGAATGCGGCGAAAACAAGCAAGAGGGCGATGGATCTTTTCATGATGCCTTCACGCGTTCGTCGAGTGGGTCATGTTGAAGACCAGTGTGGAGCGTTCGGTGTCCAACCGCCTTGAAGCCGGTCAAGAAGGGCGCGCTATGCGACAACACTAGGTTTTCGACGGCGAAAACGCAAGAGCCCCGCACATGGCGGGGCTCTGGTCGGGATCTCGAGGCGGGATGCCTCATTTGATCTTGCCTTCCTTGTAGATCACGTGCTTGCGTACCACAGGGTCGTATTTCCGGATCTCCATCTTGCCGGTCTGGGTGCGCTTGTTCTTGGTTGTGGTGTAGAAATGCCCCGTGCCGGCGGTGGAGTTGAGGCGGATCTTCTCGCGGACTGCTTTGGCCATGGTCTACCTCCTCAAACCTTTTCGCCGCGGGCGCGCATTTCGGCGAGCACGGCGTCGATGCCTTTCTTGTCGATGATGCGCATGCCGGCCGCGGAGACCCGCAGGCGGACCCAACGCTGTTCGCTCTCCACCCAAAAGCGGTGGTAGTGGAGATTGGGCAGGAAGCGGCGCCGCGTCTTCCGGTGGGAGTGGGAGACGTTGTTCCCGGTGATGGGCCGCTTACCGGTGACCTGACACACTTTGGACATGGTTCTGAGCCTCGGAATCCTGGGTTTGTTTTCTGTGCCCGGGTCAGACCCGGGCCATGAAAAGACGCGAATTTATACCAAAGCCGAGGCGTCGTGGCAACCTCGTGTCCTCTGGCGTCTCCCCATTTTTGAGGGCTGTGCCGGTAAGGTGCTGAAAAGGAAGAGGAAAGCCCAAGAGTCGAGGTGAACAGGGGTTCCCGACCGGATACAATGGAGTTGACCATAACTCATTGAATCCGGAGGAGAACCCCTATGCCTAACGATGCCAGAGAACGCACTGAATGGAAAGTCCGGATTGCGGATTGGATCGACGGCCTGCCGCCCCTGATCAAACGGCCGGTGCGCAAGCTGATGGCGGAGACGGTCATCGGCATTCTCACCAGCGGCAGCCTGAGGCAATCGGAGATCGCACGTGCCCTGAAAAGAGCCGACCCGGCTTCACCACACCCAGAAACGGCTGTCGCGCATGCTGGCCCGGCACGGCAAGCATGAGCCGCTGGTGCTGGTCACCACGCGCCCGGTTCGTGGCCGGCGTCAGGGGGAGCGCCTGCTCCAGAGCGAC
>CAYOJM010000016.1:0-3291 GCA_964404295.1 uncultured Sedimenticola sp.
CCTGCAGGAGGGGATCAACGAGGCGGGCGCCATGTCGTCGTGGATCGCGGCGGCCACCGCCTACTCCAACCACAACGTGCCCATGATCCCCTTCTACATCTACTACTCGATGTTCGGCTTCCAGCGGGTGGGCGACCTGGCTTGGGCCGCCGGCGACATGCAGGCGCGCGGCTTCCTCATCGGCGGCACCGCCGGCCGCACCACCCTGGCGGGCGAGGGGCTGCAGCACCAGGACGGCCACAGCCATCTGGCGGCGGCCACCATTCCCAACTGCCGTAGTTACGACCCCACCTTCGCTTATGAGCTCGCGGTGATCCTGCAGGACGGCCTGCGGCGCATGTACACCGAGCGTGAGAACGTCTTCTACTACGTCACCGTCATGAACGAGAACTACGCTCATCCGCCCATGCCGGAGGGAGTGGAAGAAGGCATCGTGCGCGGCATCTACGCGTTCAGCAAGGGGTCGCCGCGCAAGAAGAAGCGGGTGCAGCTTCTCGGCTCGGGGGCCATCCTGCGCGAAGCCATCGCCGCAGCCGAACTGCTGGAAAAGGACTGGCGCATCGCCGCCGACGTCTGGAGCGTCACCAGCTTCACCGAGCTGGCCCGAGACGCCCAGGACGTGGAGCGCTGGAACCGCTTGCATCCCATGGAAAAGCCGCGCATCGCCTATGTGGCGAGCCAACTGGGATCCACCAGCGGCCCCATCGTCGCGGCCACCGACTACATGCGCCTCTATGCCGAGCAGCTTCGCCCCGCCCTGGAGGGGCGCACCTACCGGGTGCTGGGGACCGACGGCTTCGGCCGCTCCGACACCCGTGAGAAGCTGCGCTCGTTCTTCGAGGTCAACCGCCACCACATCGTCGTGGCGGCACTCAAGGCGTTGGCCGACGAGGGCACCGTGGACGCCGGTCTGGTGGCCCAGGCCATCCAGGCCTACGGCATCGATCCCGACAAACCCAATCCCGTCAAGGTGTGAGGAGACCGGCCATGGCCCAGGTGACCGAAGTGACACTGCCGGACATCGGCGATTTCAAAGACGTGGAAGTGATCGAAGTGCTGGTCTCGCCCGGGGACCACGTGGAAAAGGAGGACTCTCTCATCACCCTGGAGAGCGACAAGGCCTCCATGGAGATTCCTTCGCCCTTGGCCGGCACCGTCAAAGAGATGAAGGTGAAGGTGGGCGACCGCATCAACGAGGGGGATCTCATCGCGCTGGTGGAGGCGGAGGCGGCGCGTCCCGCCGAGACCGAGCCGGTGGCGCCGCCTCCGGCGGAACCGCCGCCGCCCAGTCCACCGCCGCCCGCGCCGGGAGAGAAAAAGGCCAAGCCGTTGCCCATCGCGCCCACCTATGACGACATGCCGGTGCGCAAGGCCCATGCCAGCCCGGCGGTGCGCCGTTTCGCCCGCGAGCTGGGAGTGGATCTCACCCAGGTCCAGGGCAGCGGGCGCAAAGGGCGCATCACCAAAGAGGACGTGCAGAACTTCGTCAAGTCGGCCCTTGCCGGCGGGGCATCCGCCACCGCACCCGCGGGCGGCTTCGCTCTGCCCGCCATGCCCGAGGTGGACTTCAGCCAGTTCGGCGAGATCGAGGAGACCGAGCTGGGCCGCATCAAGAAGCTCAGCGGCAAGCACCTGCACCGCAGCTGGATCACGGTGCCCCACGTCACCCAATTCGACGAAGCGGACATCACGGAGCTTGAAGCGTTTCGCAAGGCGATGAAGGCCGAGGCCGAGAAACAGGAGGTGCGCCTCACCTTCATGCCCTTCCTGATGAAGGCTTGCGTGGCGGCGCTGAAGCAGTTCCCCGCCTTCAATGCTTCACTCTCGCCCGACGGCGAGAAGCTGATCCTGAAGAAGTACTTCCACATCGGCGTGGCGGTGGACACCCCCAACGGGCTGGTGGTGCCGGTGATCCGCGACGTGGACCGGAAGGGCATCTACGACCTGGCGCGGGAGCTCATGGAGATCAGCGGCAAGGCCCGCGGAGGCAAGCTGGCCCCCGGCGACATGCAGGGCGGCTGTTTCACCATCTCCAGCCTGGGCGGCATCGGCGGCACCCAGTTCACCCCCATCGTCAACGCCCCCGAGGTGGCCATCCTCGGCGTCTCCCGGGCGCAGATGAAGCCGGTATGGAACGGCAGCGACTTCGAGCCGCGGCTGATCATGCCTTTCAGTCTCTCTTATGACCACCGTGTCATCGATGGGGCCGAGGGGGTAAGATTCACCACTTACCTCGGCGGGCTATTGAGCGACATCCGCCGGCTGCTTCTCTAGGCGGCCCGCCTTCGCATCGGCAAAGGGGCGTGGTGTCGGAAAACGGTTTTACCGCCAGGCGTCGCTTCAGGGGTTTTCAAAGCATCAGGAGTCCATCCACATGAGCGAAACCAAAGAAATCACCCTCCCGGACATCGGCGATTTCAAAGACGTGGAGGTGATCGAAGTGTTGGTCGCCCCCGGAGACCGGGTGGAGAAGGAGGACTCGCTCATCACCCTGGAGAGCGACAAAGCCTCCATGGAGATTCCCAGCCCCGAAGCCGGCGTGGTCCGAACGCTGAAGGTGAAGGTGGGTGACCGCATCAACCAGGGCGATCCCATCCTCGAGCTGGAGGTGGACGCCGATGCCGCCGTGCCGGAAGAGAAGGCCCCTCCGGTGCAACATGCCGAGCCGGCGCCCCAGGCGCCCGCCGAGGGGGTGGCTGACATCCGTACCCAGCTGCTGGTGCTGGGCGCCGGCCCCGGCGGTTACACCGCCGCCTTCCGCGCCGCCGACCTCGGCATGAGCGTGGTGCTGGTGGAGCGTTATCCCGACCTGGGCGGCGTCTGCCTCAACGTGGGCTGCATCCCCTCCAAGGCGCTGCTGCACACGGTGGAGGTGATCGAGGCCGCCGCCGAGCTCTCTGCCATGGGCGTCACCTTCGGCAAGCCGAAGATCGACCTCGACAAGCTGCGCGCCGGCAAGGAGAAGGTGGTGAAGAGGCTCACCGGCGGCCTGGCCCAGATGGCCAAGGCCCGCAAGGTACAGGTGGTGCAGGGCACCGGCGCCTTCGCCAGCCCGAAGACCCTGAGGGTGGAGACGGCCGACGGCGGCGAGACCCTGATCGAGTTCGATCACTGCATCATTGCCTGCGGCTCCTCGGCGGTGAAGATCCCCGGCTTTCCCAACGACGATCCGCGCCTCATCGACTCCACCGGCGCCCTGGCGCTGGAGGAGATCCCGAAGAAGATGCTCATCATCGGCGGCGGCATCATCGGCCTGGAGATGGCCACGGTGTATGCCACCCTGGGCAGCGC
>CAYOJM010000017.1:0-8233 GCA_964404295.1 uncultured Sedimenticola sp.
CTCCGGGGTGCCCACCCCCTCCGGGATCTCCTCGCGCGCCGCCTGCAACCGCTCGAAGACCAGCTGCCGGGCGAAGTAGATGTCGGTGCCTTCCTTGAACACCACGGTGATCACCGAGAGCCCCGTCTTGGAGATGGAACGCACCTCCTCCACGTCGGGCAGGGCGTACATCACCGCCTCGATGGGGTAGGTGATGAGCTGCTCCACCTCTTCGGCGGCCAGCCCTTCGGCCTCGGTGTTGATCTGCACCTGGACGTTGGTGACGTCGGGAAAGGCGTCCAGGTTGAGCCTGGGGATGAGCAGGGCCATGGCCGCCAGCGCGGCGACCAGGCCGAGCACCACCAGCAGCCGGTTGGCCACGGACCAGTCGATGAGTCGGTTGAGCATGGCCGCCCCCTCAGTGGTTGTGGATTTCGAAGCCGGACTTGGCCAGCTCCGACTGCAGGAAGAAGGCGCCTCGGGTCACCACGGGGGTGCCCGGGGGAATGCCGTCGATGATGGCCAGGCCGGGAAGCCGTTTCACCAGCTCCACTTCCACCGGTTCGAACTCGCCGGGGGCCTTCTCCACGAACACCTGCCAGTCGCCATCCGCGCTGCGCAGCACCGCCTCTAGGGGCAGAGCCAATTGGGGCGTCCCCTCGCCGACGTGGATCCGGGTGGTGACGAACTGCCCGGGATGGAGATGGTCTCCCGGATTGGGTACTTCGATGCGGATCCCCAGGGTGCGGGTGGTCTCTTCGAGGGCGTGGTGCACCTGGATCACGCGGCCTTCGATCCAGCGCCCGTTGGCGCGCACCCTGGCCGGTGCGCCCACCGCCACCCGCTCCATGCGTGCCGGATCCAGGTGGGCTTCCACCCATGCGGTGGCCTCGTCGGTGATTTCGAAAAGCAGATCGCCCGGCGCCACCATCTGACCCAGGACGAAGGGGTCGCGGATCACGGTTCCAGACTGGGGGGAGAGGAGGCGAAAGCTGCCATCGGCGCGGCTCACGTCTCCTTCGTCCGCCAGTGCCTGGACCTGGCTCGGAGTCATCCCATAAGCCAGCAGTCGGGACCAAGCCTGCTGATAGGTCACCTGCGC
Source organism: uncultured Sedimenticola sp. (assembly GCA_964404295.1). Classification (GTDB taxonomy): domain Bacteria; phylum Pseudomonadota; class Gammaproteobacteria; order Chromatiales; family Chromatiaceae; genus Thiolapillus. Next base: position 1,082 of record CAYOJM010000017.1, read on the forward strand.
TTCGAGATGACGTTGTTCCGAAACCACGTTCAGCCCCAGCCGCTTCACCCGCTGCCATTCGCGGGCGGCGATGATGAAGGCGCCTTGGGCTTCGGCCATTTCCGCCGACGACAGGGTGACCAGGGGTTGATCTTTTTCCACCCGGTCACCCATGCGGGCGTGGCGACCCACCACTTGGGCGGTGATACGGGGCGTCACCCGGCTGGTGGCATAGAGATTGAGGCGTACCTCACCGGGCGCTTCGAGTGCTTCGGGCACCGGCCGGGGCGCCAGGGGTGAAACTTCGATGCCGGCGGCGGCGACCTGCTCCGGCGTCAGATGAACGGCGCCCGGCGCCTCTTCGTGGTTGTGTCGTTCTTCGTCATGGTGTTCGTGGTCCGTTTCGATGGCGGGATCGTGCGCCCTTTCGTGGTTGTGGTCCATCTCGCCGGGATGAACTGAGAAAGGCCAGGTCAGGGACGCGGCCAGGATCAAAAACAACCCGTGTCTGTTCATCTTCATTTCCTCATGATCTGTTCGAGCCGACCCAGTGCGCCGGATGCCTCCAAGAGGTCGATCCAGGCCAGCCGGAGTTCACCTTCGAAATCCACGCCTGCCATGCGTGTATCCAAGAGCTGTTGCACCTGGATGAGATGATCCGTGGTGCTGGTTTCACCGGCTTGCCAAAGCCGTTCCAGCAACGCCACCCGTTGAGACAGGCTCGGCAGACCCTCTTCAATCCACCGCGCCCATGTTGCATGCAGCAGGCGATAACGGGCATCGGCAGCAGCAAGGCGGGACTTCACGTCCAGCTGGATCTGTCGTGCCCGCTGTTCGGCCGCCAAAGCTTCCAGGCGGGTGGCTTGGACCTCCGCCTCGCCCCGGTTTCGGACCTGCAACGGCAAGGCGAAAGAGAGGACGAACAGGTTTTCGTCACCTTCTCGTCCCCCGGCCACGCCCAATGTCGGATCGGGCTTCCTTTCCCGGTCTACCGCTTCGATGCGTTGCCGGGCGAGTTGGGCTTCGAGGCGGGCCATCCGTGTCTGTGGATGGGATTCAGCGGTTTTGGCTGGCTCCAGAGCGGGTGGTCGCCAGTCGATCAAGGAGGGAAATTCCACCGTCTCCGCCAAGGGGCGGCCGGTCAACTGGATCCATCGGCTGCGGGCTTCTATCAGCTCGGCTTTGCGGGTGGCGCGCGCCATCCGTGCTTCGGCCAGAGAGAGGCGGGCCATGGCCAGGTCATTGGACGAGAGGTCTCCGGCTCGTTGCCGGCGCAGTGCCAGCTTCTCGAATCGCTCGAGCACCTTCACCTTGTCTCGCGCCAGTGCGAGTGCCTTTTCCAAGGTGTGGATGCGTGCGGCGGTCCGCAATAGCGTGTGGGCCCGATCCGACCGCAACGCCTCGAGCCGGGTGCGGGCCAGTTCCAATTCGAGGCGGGCCATCCGTTCCAAGGCTGCCCGCTTGCCGTGCCAATCCAGCGTCTGGGTCAAGCCGACACGCAAGGTGTCTACGTCGGTACGCTCGTATTCTGCTTCCAACTCGGGATTGTTCAGGGGCAAGGTGCTGCCTTGGAGCCGGGCCTCGGCCGCCTCCGCTTCCGATCGGGCGGCGGCGATTTCCGGGCTGGTGGAGAGCACTTCTTCCACCAGGGTATCGAGAGGCTTTGCGTCGCTGGCCTGGGCAAGGGCCACGACCAGGACGCAGAGCCAGTGGGCGAGACGGCCCGCATGGTCACGGGGTTCGATGAGCATGACTGATTTCCGTTGGTCGTGCGCAGGTCGTCCGCCGGCACCCGAAAGAAGAGGACCGACGGGGCTTCACGGTTGCCGGAGATCAGTCGATGGGTGGGCGAAGGAGCGGACGCTGGAGTCGATGAGACAAGGGTTCGCGTTGGGTGACGAAAGCGGTGCGGCGGACCGTGGGAACAGGCAGCCCGAAATGGGGGTGGAGTCCCATGAGATGGCTGGCGCCATGGCTACAGTGGCCGCATCCGTCGCCGGCGTGGTCGTCCGCGGAGGGCAGGTCCGCCGTGGCGGCGACATCGACACCCAGCTCGCCATGAAGGTCTGCAGCCACGGCGAGGCCGTAGCCAAGGATGGACCAGACGAGCAACAAGGCCACCAAGCGTTTGAACATGTTACCGCCCATGGACGAAAAGCGCATTCAATGTACCCCATGGATGTACCCGGGGCAATATGCCTTTTGTCAAGGCGCCGGTTTTTCTTGATCCGTATGCTTTATTGAATCGGTAAGCTGAGCCCCAATACCCGGAGGTAGGAGTCGAGACCATGATCTCCAGCTTTCTGACCGAGGATCACCAGCGTTGCGATCATCTTTTCGCCGAGGCCGAGCGGAGGGTGTCCGAAGGAGACTGGACCGGCGCGCGCGAGGCGTTTGAGGCGACGCGAGACGCCACCTTGCGCCATTTCCGCATGGAAGAGGAGGTCTTCTTTCCCCGTTTCGAGGAGACCACCGGCATGACCATGGGGCCCACGCAGGTGATGCGGCAAGAGCACGTGCAGATGCGGGATCTGTTCGAGCGCATGGCCCAGGCCTTGGAGGAGGAGGATGTGGACGCCTATCTCGGCGATTCTGAAACCCTGCTCGTCCTCATGCAGCAGCACAACGCCAAGGAGGAGCAGATCCTCTATCCCATGCTGGACAGTCACCTCCAGGATTCCGAAACTCTCATTGCGCAGGCCAGGGCGTTGGCATGATGGGCCGGGTGGTGGACCTGGACGTGAGCGATCTCGAGCCGCCGGAGCCGTTGGAGACCACCCTGGAGCGGTTGCGCACCTTGCCCGAGGGCCACGCGCTGCGGATGATCCACCGCATGAAACCCTGCTTGCTCTACGACCGGCTGGCGGAGCTCGGATTCGAATCGGACACCCGTGAAGGACGGGACGGCCGCTGCCAGGTCTATCTGTGGCGGCGTGGCGACGCGCCGGCCGAAGCGGCGGCGCGTCGGCTGGCCGGCGGCCTTCCTCCTTGGCGCGACTGAGGCGTGGTGGATCTGGGCGCGCTTTCCACGCGGCAGTCGCCCCCTTTGGGCGTGCCCTTGCGTTTCTTTCTCACGGCGCCGCTCTTCGTGGCGGCGGGCGGGCTGGTGCTTCTGTCCCACCCCGAGGCTTTGACAGACCGTTGGTCCGCGCCGATGTTGGCTGTCACCCATGCCTGGGTGTTGGGTTTCATGCTGATGATCATGCTGGGGGCGCTGCAACAGGTGATTCCGGTGCTCATCGGCGTACCCTTGCCCGCGCCCGAGCGGGTGAGCCGCCATGGCCATCTGCTGCTCACGGCGGGCACGGCCCTTCTGATCTTCGCGTTCCTCGGGGACGCTGCCGGTGTTTTTTCCGTCGCCGCCGCCCTGCTGGCCGCCGGGGTGATCGTGGTGGCCTGGCCTGCGTTCGGCGCCGTGATCCGAAGCCCTTCTGCCCACGCCACGGCGCGCGGGGTCGGATCGGCGCTCGCGGCCTTGGTGGTGACCTTGGCGTTCGGGGTCTGGCTGGCGTTGGGCCAAGGAGGGTTGGTGCCGCTCGCCCGTCAATGGACGGACGTGCATCTGACCTGGGGATTGGTCGGCTGGACGGTGCTCCTGGTCAGCGCCGTGGCCTGGCAGGTGGTGCCCATGTTCCAGATCACGCCCCGTTACCCGCGCCGTTTCATGCATGGATTCGCGCCCGCTCTCGGGCTGGCGCTCCTGCTCTGGTCGATCGGGAAGGCGGCCGATTGGACGCCCCTTCGGCTCGTGGGCGCCGGGCTGCTCTCTCTCGTGCTGTCGGCCTTTGCCGCGGTGACCCTGTACCTCCAGAGCAAACGCCGTCGGCGGGTGCCCGACGCCACCCTGGACTTTTGGCGCCTGGCCATGGCGGCGCTCGTGGGCGCCGTCTCCACCTGGTGGCTCGGGCGATGGATGCCGCAGATCCCTCAGGTGGTTCCCGTGATCTTATTGGCGGTGGGATTCGCCGGCTCGGCCATATTGGGCATGCTCTACAAAATCGTCCCCTTTCTGGTCTGGCTGCACTTGACCCTGTTCGCGCAGGCGCGGGGCGTGGCGCCGCGCGGCATCCCCAACATGAAGCAGGTGATTCCCTCGGAGCGACCGCGATGGCTCTTCCGGCTCCATCTGGCCTGGCTCGCCATCTTGTTGTCGGCCCCCTACCGGCCCGAGTGGACCGGGCGTGCGGCGGGACTCCTAGCGTTGGCGCTGGCCGGGCTGCTCTTTTGGCATCTGCTCGGTGCGGTGCGCCTCTATCGTGAACGGCGTCTCGCATTGGAAAAGTCGGCCTGAAAGACGATCCGGCCGTTTTCTGGCACACTCGATTCCATGACCGGATCCCGACGTCCGGCCTCCGGCCCGGAAATCCTATTGCTGCTGCGCCTGGCCATGGCCTGGTTCTGGCTCCTGGCCTGGTTGCGGGTCGCGCCCCATGGTGGGTGCGGGGTCTTGCTGGCCGTGATGACGCCGGCGGTCGGGGCCGTGGCCCTCAACATGTTGGAACCGGCGGTGTTGCGCCGCCACGCCTTCGTGCGCCAGTACCTGCGCCCGGACAAGGCATTGGCATGGTGGCTCTCCCGCCGCCTGCTCCTCATCCTCTGGCAGATCATCAAGGCCGTGGGATTGGTGGTGGTGTTGCTGGTCGCCGCGTTGCAGTGGCCCGGTTGGATGCTGGCGTTGCTGGCCGGAGACGTCCTGGTGGCTTTCGGGCTCTATTCCGCGTTGCTGGCCGTCATGGACCGCCAGGCGCGGCCTTGGGTGGCGCCCATGCTGGCGCGCCGGGTGTTGGTTTGGGTCAACGCCCTGCTGCTTCTGGGGGCGGTGGTGGCGGTGGAACTGGTCACCCCTCACCCCGACTATCGTCTGCTGGACTGGAACGCCACTCTGGACGAGGCCATGGGGCCGGTGACCGTGGGTTGCCGCCTGCTCGCGCCCTTGGCGCGGACCGTCGCCGGGCAGGAAGCCATCGCCTGGCGTTTGATGCAGATGGGGGTGGAAGGCTTGGGAGACTCCCTGGCGGCGCTGCTGGCCTGGGTGCTCTTCCTGGCCGCCTCGACGCTGGCGGTGTGGGCCTGGTCGCGGTTGCTGGCCGGTGTGCTGGTGGACGGCGGTGGAGTGCGGATCATGGCGGGGCGCTCGGATGACGACTGAAAGACGACCGTTTCCATGGGGCTGGGTGGGCTTTTTCACCGCTTTGGTGGTGCTCACGCTGGTGGGAACGGGGGCGCTATTGGAGGTCATACGCCAACTGGCCGAGCAGGAATCCCGTGTGCAGCGGCAGCCGGTCTGGCGGGTGGTGGTCCACGGCGAGATGCACTATCTGGACGAAGCGGCCTTGGCGCACTTGCAGGATCGGATCCGTTCCGGCGTGGATGCCCGCCTGACGCGCCTGGTGGCCGAGAGCGATCGGCTGATCGAGCGGGAAGTGGCCCGTGCGTTCGCCCCGGTGTACGCCGCCGTGCCCCGTTATGCCGATTGGTACTACTCGCTCACCGCCGAATATCTCCGTTACGCCCATGCCCTGGCGGGCGGCCTGGCGGGCCATCTGGAGGCGGCGCTGCGCCGCATCCTGTTCGAGGAGAGTGGCGCCCTGGAGCGGCTGGAGACCTTGCCCGAGGTGCTTCAGCCCCAAGCGGCTGCGGCAGTCCAACGCGCCGGAGAGGCCATCCTCGCGGAGGCGGCGGCCACCCTGCCGCCGACGGTGTCCGGAGATTCCTGGACTTTGGCGGGAGAAGTGCCGCTGGACACTTTGATGACCGAAGAGTTGATGCCGCCGGCCGGGGTGGCGGCCCGTCAACTGGCGAGCCTCGGCGCCGGAGCCGGCGCCGCGGTGTTGGTGGCCAAGGGGGGTGGCGCCTTGGTCGCCAAAAAGACGGTGGCGGCCATCGCCGGAGGCAAAGGCTTTCAGTTGGCGGTGGGACTGGCGGGCAAGCTGGCGGCCAAGTCGGCGGTGAAGGGGGGCGGCGCTCTGGCCGGCGCCGGAGCTGGGGCGTTGGCCTGCTCGCCCGGCGGGCCGTTGGCCCTTCTGTGCGGGTTGGCCGCCGGCACCGCCACCTGGGTGTTGGTGGACTTGGCCGCCCTCAAGCTGGAGGAAGAGCTGGATCGGGAGCGCTTCGAGGCGGAAATCCGCGGCGCGGTGGCGGAGGAAGAGGCGGCCCTACGCGGCCAGCTACAGCGGCTCTATGCCGGATGGATCCAGGATCGCCTCGAGCGGTTTCGCGAGCGGGCCGCCCCGCCCCGGCCCGGTTCCGGTTATCGTCCCATCGACAGTCTCAATGGCCGTGTGGCGCCGGCGGCGGCAACGGGCGGCCCTGAAGCACCGCCGCCGCGGCGATGAAAGGATCGCTTTCGGCGGTGGCCACCACCCGGACGCCGTGGGCTGCGAGGCGGCGCACGAAACCCGGTCCGCATCCGCCGGTGACGACCACGTCCAGGCCGAAGAGAGGATGGTCGTCGCCTCGGAATTCGTGCAGGGCCATCTCTTTGGGCAGGTCCCATCGGGCCACCTCCCGGGGCTCGCCGCCGGGCTCCCCTTCATAGACGATGAAACGCCGGGTACGCCCGGCGTGGCCGGTGATGGTGCGAAAGTTCTGGCTGGTGATGGCGATGCGCATCGTCATGCCTCCGGTGTCACGAGTTCATCGTCATGGTGGCCTCGGTACAGCGCCCGCCAGGCATCGATGAGTCGATCGGCGGCGGTGTCGATCTCCTGCTCCGTGGTGAAGCGGCCGATGGAGAGGCGCACCGCCCCTGCCATGCGCGCCTTGGAGAATCCCATGGCCGCCAGCACCCCGCTTCCGGCGCCGTCCGTTTCGTGGCAGGCCGAGCCCACCGAGGCGGAGATTTCGGGCGTGCGATCGAGTAAGGCGCGGCCCGAGACGCCGGGAAAGGAGAGGTTGAGGGTGCCGGGCAGGCGGTGGTCCGGGTCGCCGTTGAGCCTCAGTCCCGGGATCGCTTCTTGCAGCAGGCCATGCAGGCGGTCGCGCAGGGTGAGGATGCGAGCGCTTTCCTCTTCCATCCGTCGCGCCGCCAGCACCGTGGCCTGGCCGAGTCCCGCGATGAAGGGGACGTTCTCGGTGCCGGGACGCAGGCCCTGCTCCTGGCCTCCGCCCACCATCAGCGGCTCCAGGGGCGTGCCTTTCCTCACGTAGAGCGCGCCGACGCCCTTGGGCGCG
>CAYOJM010000018.1:0-8490 GCA_964404295.1 uncultured Sedimenticola sp.
GCCCGGCTGCTGGACGACATCCGCATCCATTTCCAACGGCTCATGCCGCCGGGTGCCCGATATCTCCACAACGACCTGCACCTGCGCGACTGCCCGCCGGACGAGCCGGAAAACGCCCATGCCCATCTGATCGCCATGATGTTGGGCAACGGCGAAACCCTCGCCATCCACGACGGCCGGCTGGTGTTGGGCCGTTGGCAGTCCTTGCTCCTGGTGGAACTGGACGGTCCCCGCCGACGCACGGTGGCCGTGCAGCTATTGGGTGAATGAAAGCAGCCTTTCCCGTTCCGGGCGCCGTTTCGCCCCACCACCGCCATGGTTGAAGAGGACCCCGTCGAACTGCAGCAACGGGCACGGGCCCTGCGCGATCGCCACGACCATTTGCTGCTGGCCACCGCCGACGCCCGCGGTGAGCCGCAGATCGGCACCGTTCCCTACCTTCTGGACGAGGACGACGCCTTCTGCATCTATGTCAGCGAGCTTGCGGCCCATACGCGCAACCTCATGGTCCGCCCCCGCACGTCGGTGCTCTTCGCCCAGCCGGAGGCGGAGATGCGCAACCCCTTTGCCCGCCGGCGGTTGGTGCTCCAATGCCGGGCGCAACGGCTCGACGGCGCGGCCGCCGAACGGCGCCTGGAGCGGATGGAGGCCCGCTTCGGCCAGACCCTGGGCTTGTTGCGGCGCCTGCCCGATTTCCACCTGTTCCGGCTGGAGGTGGAATCGGGCCGCTACGTGGAGGGATTCGGGCGGGCCTGGACGGTACGGGGCAACGAACTACGCATCGACGGATCAAGCGGCGGCTGACACCGACAGGCCGCAGGCGCGAGCGCGCGCCAGGATCTCTTCCAGCAGCCGGGCCAACTCGGCTTCCCCCTTGCGCGGCAGGCCGCGGCCGAAATCCCGTATGGCGTTGGCGAGCGCCATGTCGCCCAGCTTGCGCGCCACCAGGGGATAGAGCCGCTCGCAGATGGCGTCCAGCTCCAGGGCGGCCATCACCCCGGGCGACGCCACATAGTCGCGCGCCTTGGGCACGAACTGGTCGAACAGGGCTTGAGGATCATCGGCAAGCATGGTTTCCTCCTGCTGTCATGGACGAACCTCGAAACGCCTTCTTGCAGCCGTTGGAAAGGCCGCAAGGGGTATCATGTTAAAAGAACCCAATACCACGACCAAGAGGAACCTGGCATGGCAATTTCCTGGGTACTGGCTGCCGACAGCAGCTACGCGAAGATCCTAAAGGCCGACAATCGGGTGGGCCCCCTGGTGCCCATCGAAGAACTGGAACATCCGGAGAGTCGGATGAAGGACACCGAACTCTACAGCGATCAGCCCGGACGCGCCTTTGATCGGGGGGGGCAGGGGCGTCATGCAATGGAGAACGAAGTGGATGCCAAAAAAGAAGAGTCCATCCGCTTCGCCCGGGCCTTGTGCGAAAAGCTGCGCCAGGCGGCCAACGACAAAGCGTTCGACAAGCTCTACATCGTGGCCGCGCCCGCCTTTCTGGGCGAGCTGCGTGACTGCATGGATGCTCATGTCAAATCCCTGGTGGCCGGGGAAGTGGCCAAAGACGTGGTCAAACAGAGCCCGGAAGAGATCCGGGAGAAGCTCCCCGACTTTCTTTGAACGGTCGAGCCGGGCGCACCGCCCGGCCTCTCCTTATCGACGTTGCCCCATCCCGCCGCCCTCCATCGGCGTTTCATTCACATCGGCGGCGAGGCCGACCGCTGCCGGCGTCGGGCGCTCGCCCTGTGGCGCAAGGCGGGTGGCGGCATCTGGGTGGGCTCGAAGGCCCCCCACGGCATCGACCCGGTGCCGCCCCACCGGCTGGCGACCCGCCTTGGTGACGAAACCGCCCTGCTGATCTTCGATGCGCTGGACGGGTTCAGCGTGGACGCCTTCGCCATGGCGTTGGGGTTGGTACGCGGCGGCGGCGCCCTGGTGCTCCTCACTCCGTCGCCGGTGCGTTGGCCGGCCGCGCCCGACCCGGAAATGGTTCGATGCTCGGCGGCCGGACTGGCGCCGCGAAATCCCAGCCCCTTCCTCGAGCGTCTGGTCCGTTTCCTGAACGCCTTCCCACCGCCTTTGGCGCCGCCGCCGGCACCGACGCACGAACCCGGCCCCACCCCGGAGCAGGCGCGCGGCCTGGAATGGATCCTCCGCACCGCCACCGGCCATTCCCGCCGCCCCCTGCTGATCACCGCCGACCGGGGTCGGGGCAAATCGGCCCTCTTGGGCATGGGCGCCGGCCTGGTGGCGGAACGCCAAGAGGGCCCCATTCTGCTCACCGCGCCCAGACGCAGCGCCGTGCAGGTGCTTTTCCACCATCTGCCAGAGGGGGCGAAGGCCCAAGTCCGCTTTCTGCCGCCGGACCACCTGGCACGACATCGGCCTCCGGCCAACCTGCTCCTGGTGGACGAGGCGGCCGGCATTCCCTTGCCCCGGCTCCTGGAACTGGTCGAGGGGTACAACCGTCTGGTCCTGGCCACCACGGTGCACGGTTACGAAGGATCCGGGCGGGGTTTCCTGCTCCGCTTCGGCACGGAACTGAACCGTCTCCGTCCCGGCTGGCGCCACTTCCATCTGGAGCGACCGGTCCGTTGGGCACCCGACGACCCCCTGGAGCGCTTCGGCCGCCAAGCCCTGCTGCTGGCCGCCGAACCGGATCCCGCGCCGCCCCAACCGCCTGCGGAATCGACCATCGAAGTGAAGCGTCTATCACCCCGTTCGTTGAGCCGGAACGATGACCGACTGCGCGCCCTCTTTGGTTTGTTGGTAAGTGCACACTACCGCACCAAGCCTAGTGATCTTCGTTATCTCCTGGACGCGCCCAACCTTGAGGTCATGGTTCTCGAGGCGGAAAACCGGCTGTTGGCGGCGGCCCTCGTCGCCCGCGAAGGGGCCTTGACGGCCGCGCTGCGCCACGCCGTGCTCCAACAGGGACGCCGACCTCGCGGCCATCTGCTGCCTCAGGTCCTGGCCACCCGGTGCGGCCTGCCCCAGGCTCTCGAGTGGACGTGCCATCGGGTGGTGCGCATCGCCGTCCATCCCGAACTTCAAGGCCGAGGGCTGGGCAGTCGGCTGTTGCGCGCGGTGGTGGAGCGGGCCCGGGAGCAAGGCGCCCATTGGGTGGGCGCCAGCTTCGGCGCCACCGCCCCGGTGGCCCGTTTCTGGCGGCGCAACGGTTTCGACCCGCTGCGCCTGGGCCACCGGCGCGAAGCGAGCAGCGGCGCCCACGCCCTGGTGATGGCCCGGGGGCTCACGCCCGCCGTGATGGACGCCGTGGCCCAGGCCACCGCCCGTTTTCAATCGGCGCTGCCCCACCTTCTGGGCGAACCGTTCCGCGAACTGGCGCCTGAACTGGCCCTCGTACTGCGCCGGGCCGCCGCGCCGCCCTTGCTGCCCGACGATGTCCGAACTCGGTTGGCGGCCTACGGCGAAGGCCGCCTCACCTACCTGGACGCGCTGGAAGCCCTGCATCGGCTCGCCTGCTGGGCCGCCGATCCCGACGACCCGGGACAGCGGCTGCTGATCCTCAAGGTGCTTCAGAAGCGTGAGTGGAGCGACTGCGCCCGCCGGCTGGGGCTGAATGGAAAACGGGCCGCGGAAGCGGCCTTGCGGCGGGCGGTTCTTGACCTGATTCGCTCGTGAATAGTAGGGTTTGATGCCCACCCACCGATGGACACACCATGAGCGGCCTGCCCGAACCCGGTACGCTACCCCAAGTGGCGGTGGCCTCCATGAACCGGACCCATGACGAGGAGCTGGCGCTGGTGCGCCGGCTGGCGGCCCTGTTGCACGACGGGGCTTCGGACGACGCGCTGGATCGGGCGCTGGACGCCTGGCTGGCCCACACGGAAGCCCATTTCGAGCGCGAAAACCGGCTCATGGAGACGCACGGGTTTCCACCCTATCCGATCCACGCCGACGAGCACGCCCGGGTGCTCGACGAACTTCGCCGACAGCGGGAGTCGTGGCAGGAGAGCCGCGACCGCGAAGCCCTGCGCCGTTATGTGGAGGAGACCTGGCCCCAGTGGTTCCTGCACCACCTGGCCACCATGGACCAGGTCACCGCCCAATTCCTCTCCGCCTTCGTGGAGTGACATGCCCGAAGGACCCGAAATCCGTCGCCAGCGCGATCTGTTGGCCGATGCCTTGAACGGCCGTCGGGCACGGCGCATCCGTTTCCATCTGCCCCGGTTGGCCGCTTGGAACGGGCCACTGGACGGCGTGCGCATCCTGGATGTGGAGAGCCGAGGAAAAGCGCTGGTCACCCATCTCGATTCGGGTCACAGCATCTACAGCCACAACCAGCTCTACGGTCGCTGGGTGGTGGCCGCGCCGAACGATCGGCCCCGGACCCGCCGCAGCCTGCGCCTGGCCATCGAGACCGAAGCTCTCCACGCGCTCCTCTACAGCGCCTCCGATATCGAGGTGTGGCCCACCGCGCGGCTCCAGGACCATCCCTTCCTGCGTAAGCTGGGGCCGGACGTGCTGGACGCCGCCACCACCCCGGAAAAGGTGCTGGCCCGCCTTCTCGACCGGCGTTTTCGCAACCGGCGCCTGGGGGGACTGCTCACCGACCAGTCGTTCGTCGCCGGACTGGGCAACTATCTGCGCTGCGAGATCCTCCACTGCGCCGGTCTCCATCCCCGATGGCGGCCGGCGGCGTTGCCCGAAGGACGGCTGTTGGCGCTGGCGGCGCGCATGCTCCAACTGCCGCGCCAGTCCCTCGCCACCGGCGGCGTCACCAATGACCTGGCGCGGGCCCGCGAACTGGAAGCCGCCGGCGTGCCCTTCGAAGGCTATCGATTCCATGTCTTCCGCCGGGCGGGCGAGCCCTGTTACCGCTGCGGCGAACCCATTCGGAAGGAGATGCACGGCGGTCAGCCCTGCTACCTGTGTCCAGGCTGCCAGCCGGCGCCCTGAACTCAGAACCGACCCGGCGCAAAGGTCCCGGTCGCACGTTCGAGGCTGGCCACCGGGCCCAGAGCCGCCGCCATCTCCTCGAAGGTGGGCGGCTCGGCCTCCCAAGGGGCGGCGAAGACACCCCGACACGTGAGCCGCAACACCTGGGGCTGGCGGGGTGAATGGAGCCAGAAGTGCCAGCCTCGGAAAAGGTCCGACGGCCCTGAATCCACGTCGGCGCCGGCGAGACCGACACCGGCCACCTGCGCCGGCCGCCAGCCCGAGGCGGCCACCTCCTCGAAGAAGGCTTGCACCCGATTGACCACGAAAGTGTCCGGCTCCACCACCTGGGGCCGATCGGACAAGGTGCGCACCTCGAGGCTACAGCTCACTTGGTAGCTGTCGAAGGAGGTGCCCACCACCCGGCCGTTCTGGATATAGATCCGCGCCCGCTGCGGAGGGATGGTGACGGCGCGGTGGAGAACGAGGCGATAGCCGCTGTCCTCATCCGTGTAGTCGGGAACCCCGCAAGCGGTCAACAGCAGGATCCAGACCCATTTCATCAAATGGCGCATGGTACTCGTCCCAATTTCACAACAACACCTTTTCGATGCCGCCTTCGTCGCGCACCCGGCGCACGAAACGTGCCTGCCACCCTTCACCCAGGCGGTGGCGGGCCAGCTCGACCACCAAGTAGTCGGTCTCCAGCCCGGTCTCCTCCTTGTACTTGAGCAACCCCTGTTGGCAGGCCGGGCATGAAGTGAGTATTCGCTTCGGTTCTTCGCCAAGCTCCAGAAGGCCCTTTTTCAACTCCTCGACCTTACGGAACCGGATCTGGGTGGCGATGTCGGGGCGGGTGGTGCCGAGGGTGCCCGACTCGCCGCAGCAGCGATCGGAGCGCACCACCGGCTTGCCCATCAAGCCCGAAGCCACCGCCAGCGGCGGATGGCGTTTCATCGGCGAATGGCAAGGGTCGTGAAAGAGATACGATCCGGCCTGCCGGCCATCCAGCGTCACCCCTTTCTCCAGCAGCCACTCGTGGATGTCCATCAGGCGGCAGCCGGGGAAGATCTGCTCGAACTGGTACTGGAGCAGCTGGTCGATGCAGGTGCCGCAGGAGACCAGCACGGTACGGATGTCCAGGTAGTTGAGGGTGTTGGCCACCCGGTGGAAGAGGACCCGGTTGGCGGTGGTGATCTCGCGTCCCTTGCGGTGCTGGCCTGCGGCGCTCTGGGGGTAGCCGCAGCAGAGATAGCCGGGCGGCAGCACCACCTCGGCGCCGTGCTCGTAAAGCATGGCGATGGTGGCCAGGCCGATGTCGGAGAAGAGCCGCTCGGAGCCGCAGCCGGGAAAGTAGAAGACGGTCTCGGCGTCGATGCTGGGCACCTTCGGGTCGCGCAGCACGGGCACCTGGGTGGCGTCCTCCAGTCCCCAGGCGGTGCGCCAGGTCACCTTCGGAAGCGCCACTTCGATGGGCCGGCGCACCAGTTCCACCACCTGGGTGGACAGGCGCGGCGGGCCGGTGGTTCCGGCCGGCGGCCGCTCGGGATCGCCCAGTAGCCCCAAGGCGCGGAACACGCGGTGTCCTAGAGTGATGGCGCGAAACCCCCAGTCCGCGAGGGCCTTCCGCAACCCGCGCACCACCCGGGGGTTGGTGGCGTTGAGAAAGGCCATGGCGGCGGCGCCGGCGGGGCTGAAGCGCTTCTGGCCGCGCTCGGCGAGAATGCGGCGCATGCGCACCGTCACCTCTCCAAAATCGATGTTCACCGGACAAGGGGTGAAACATTTGTGGCAGACGGTGCAGTGGTCGGCCAGATCGTTCATCTCTTCGAAATGGCGCAGGGAGAGGCCGCGCCGGGTCTGCTCCTCGTAGAGGAAGGCCTCGACGATGAGGCCGGCGGCCAGGATCTTGTTGCGCGGCGAGTAGAGCAGGTTGGCGCGCGGCACATGGGTCTGGCACACCGGCTTGCACTTGCCGCAGCGCAGGCAGTGGCGGATGTCGTCGTTGAGGGCGCCCAGCTCGCTCTCCTCCAGGATGATCGCCTCCTGCTGCACCAGCCGCAGGGAGGGGGTGTAGGCGCCCTCCAGGCCGGAGCCGGGCAGCAGCTTGCCTCGGTTGAAGTGGCCCTCGGGATCCACGCGCTTCTTGTAGGCCTTGAAGTCGGCCAGCTTCTCCTCCTCCAGGTACTGGATCTTGGTCAGGCCGATGCCGTGCTCGCCGGAGATGACCCCGCCCAGGGAACGGGCCAGCGCCATGACGCGGTCCACCAGCCCTTCGGCCTCGTGGAGCATGGCGTAGTCGTGGGAGTGGACCGGGATGTTGGTGTGCACGTTGCCGTCGCCGGCATGCATGTGCAGGGCGATGAAGAGGCGGCTGTCCCGGATGCGGGCATGGATGCGGTCCAGCTCGTCGCGCAGGGGCGCCAGCTCCTCGCCGGAGAAGATCTCCTTGATGCGCTGCTCCACCTCGGCGCGGTAGCTCTGGCGCAGGTCGCGCCGCAGCATCATGTCGAGGAGGCTGTCCCCCTCCCGGATGCGCGCCCGCTCGGCCTCGGTGAGCAGCTCCGCGTGCTTCTGTGCCGGCTCCTCCAGCCGCTCGAGGATGCGCTGCCAGCGGCGGGTCGTCTCCTCCAGGATGGCGAGCACCGCCGCCCGCTTGTCGGCGAAGATGCGGCGGCTCTCCTCCGAGCGGTCCAGCTCGTCGCAACGGCAGAACTCCTCGAGGTCACCCTCGAGGAACCCGCGCACCGCCTCCATGATGCGCAGCTTGTTGCGGATGGACTGCTCGATGTTGAGCGCCTCGATGCCACGGCTGTAGTCGCCCAGCCGCTCGAGGGGGATGACCACGTCCTCGTTGATCTTGAAAGCGTTGGTGTGGGCGGAGATGGCGGCGGTGCGGGCCCGGTCGAGCCAGAAGCGGCGGCGCGCCTCGGGGCTGGCGGCGATGAACCCCTCGCCGCCGCGGGCCGTGGCCAGGGCCACCACCTCGTCGGCGGCGTGGGTCAGGGCCGCCTCGTCGTCGGAGACCAGGTCCAGCAGCAGCACCATCTTGGGCCGCTCGCGCCGGGCCGCCTTGGTGGCGTAGTTCACCGCCTTCACGTAGCGCTCGTCCAGGTGCTCCAGTCCGAGCACCTCCACCCCGGCCAGGCCCTGGACGTGGTCCCGCACCTCGACGATGGCCGGCACCGCCCGCGCCACGTCGGGGTCGAAGAACTCCAGGCAGAGGGTGCGCACATGGCGCGGCATGCGGTGGAGAATGAAGCGGGCGGAGGTGATGAGGCCGTCGCACCCCTCCTTCTGCACGCCCGGCAGGCCGGAGAGGAATTTGTCGGTGACATCCTTGCCCAGGCCGATCTTGCGGAAGCGCCGGCCAGGGATCTCCAGGATCTCGGGCTCCCCCAGGGGGGTGCGGCCGTCGGGGTGGAAGCGCGAGAGGCGGAATCGCACCAACTCCTGTTCGTGGATCTTGCCCAGGTTGTGCTCCAGCCGCTCCACCTCCAGCCAGTTGCCGTCGGGGGTGACCATGCGCCAGGAGGCGAGGTTGTCCAGGGTGGTGCCCCAGAGCACCGCCTTCTTGCCGCCGGC
>CAYOJM010000019.1:0-7504 GCA_964404295.1 uncultured Sedimenticola sp.
CCGCGCCACGTGCTGCCCCACGACAGCTACCTGATCAACCTGGGCCACCCGGAGAAGGCGGGGCTGGAGAAGTCCCGGGCCGCCTTTCTCGACGAGATGCAGCGCTGCGAACGGCTCGGCCTGGAGCTGCTCAACTTCCATCCCGGCAGCCACCTGCGAAAGATCAGCGAGGAGGCCTGCCTGAAGCGGGTGGCCGAGTCCATCAACCGGGTGCTGGAACAGACCCGGGGGGTCACCGCCGTCATCGAGAACACCGCCGGGCAGGGCAGCAACCTGGGCTACCGTTTCGAGCACCTGGCCGCCATCATCGATCAGGTGGAGGACAAGAGCCGGGTCGGGGTCTGTCTGGACACGTGCCATACCTTCACTGCCGGTTACGACCTGCGCACCGTCGAAGCGTGCGAGGCGACCTTCGCCGAATTCGAAGCCGTGGTGGGTTTCCGCTGGCTCCGCGGCATGCATCTGAACGACAGCAAGCCCGACCTGGGCAGCCGGGTGGACCGGCACGAGAGCCTGGGCAAGGGCAAATTGGGTTGGCCCCCCTTCCGGTACATCATGAACGATCCCCGTTTCGACGACATTCCGCTGATCCTCGAGACGGTGAATCCGGATCTGTGGCCCGAGGAGATCCGTCGTCTCTATGCCTTCCAGTCGGCTTGAGCGGGCCCCTTTCGTCCCCATCTGTGCTAGATAGAAGGGGTAAGGATGATCCGGTGTTCCCGGCGACGGAGGCAACGGTCGGGTCCCGGTGTTTTCCGCTTTCTTTCTCTTTCCGAGCCGGAGCGAAAAGGTGATGTTCCGCCGATTTGGATTGCGTATCGTTCCGGTGCTGCTCGTCGGATTGTCGGCCCTGGTGTCGGCGGCCGGCCTGGAAGCGCCCAGTTCGCTCATCGAGCGCATCCGTGCTTTCTACGCCACCTTGCCCGAGGCCGTGGGCCTCGAAACGCCCAGCGAAGCCGTCCTCGAGGCCATGCGCCGGGTTCCGCGGCCTCTGTTCGTGCCCGAAGCGGAGCGGGATCGGGCGTGGGAGGACCGTCCTTTGCCCATCGGTCACGGCCAGACCATCTCCCAGCCGAGTGTGGTGGCCTTGATGACCGATCTGCTCGACATCCGGCCGGGTGACCGGGTGCTGGAGATCGGCACCGGATCGGGTTACCAGGCGGCCGTTCTTGCGGAGCTGGGGGCCGACGTTTGGAGTATCGAGATCGTCGAACCCCTGGCGGAGTCGGCCCGCCGTCGACTCGAATCCTTGGGGTATCGGGTCCATCTGCGCCACGGCGACGGTTACCACGGCTGGCCCGAGGCGGCGCCGTTCGACGCCATCATCGTGACCGCGGCCGCCAGCCATGTGCCGCCGCCCCTGGTGGCCCAGCTCCGGCCGGGTGGACGCATGGTGATCCCCGTGGGCGGCCGTTTCACCTTGCAGTACCTCATGCTCGTCGAGAAGGACGCCGATGGCGGCGTCACCACGCGGCAGTTGTTGCCGGTGATTTTCGTGCCTTTGACCGGTGAGCACCGATAGCGCGGGCGGACGCGGCGACGTGATGCTGGCGGCGGCCGTGGCCCTGCTGGCCGGCGCTGCGCTGGGCTACGAGGTGCTTCTGCTGCGTCTGTTTTCCCTGCTCCAATGGCACCATTTCGCCGCCATGGTCATCAGCCTGGCGCTGCTTGGCTATGGCGTCGGCGGTGTGGTTCTGGCCCTGGCCGGCGGGCGCCTCGCGACGGCGGCGGCGCGGTGGTGGGTCTTGCTGGCCTTGGCGTTCGCCGCGGCCATGCCGCTCGCCTTTCTCGCCGCCCAGGCGGTGGAGTTCAATCCGCTGGAACTGCTCTGGTCCCCGAGCCAATGGCTGCGCCTGGGGCGGGTCTATCTGGGGCTCATGGTGCCCTTCCTGCTGGTGGCCCTGCTCTTGGCGCTCACTTTCGAGATGCGAAAGGCGCGGTTGGGGGTCTTCTACGGCGCCGATCTGCTCGGATCCGGAGTGGGCGCTCTGGCGGTGGCGGGATTGCTCCATTTCATGTTCGCGGAGCGGTTGCTGCCGCTGCTGGGGGCGGTGGCCGCGCTGGGCGCCGGCTTGGGTGCCTGGTCTTTGGGAAGGCGGCGTGCGGCGGCCATCGCCCTGTTGCTCGTCGGCGTGATGGTGCTGTCGGCCGGGCGGGGGCTGCCTCTTCACCCCAACCCTTTCAAGGCGCTGTCCCAGCAGTTGCAAGTGGCAGGCGCGAAGAAGGTGATCGAACGGCCCGGCGCGCTGGCGCGGCTCACGGTGGTGGCTTCGCCTCGCGTGCCTTTGCGCCACGTGCCGGGGCTGAGCCTGATGGCGCCGACCGCCGTTCCCGAACAGTTGGCCCTTTTCATGGACGGCGACGGCCCCCTGCCGATCACCCGGTTCGCGGGGGATCCCGGAGTCCTGGAACACTTGGAATGGACACCCGAGGCGGCCGCTTGGCGGTTGTTGTCGAGTCCGCCCCGGGTGCTGGTCCTTGGGGCGGGAACAGGGACCGAGGTGTTGCGCGCCCTGCGCTTGGGGCACGCGGGCATCACGGCGGTGGAGCGCAACGGTGAGCTGTTGGCGCTCATGTCCGACCCCTTGGCCGCTTTCTCTGGAGATCTGTTCGAACGGTCCGCGGTGCGCTGGATTCGGGCCGAGGCCCGTCGTTTTCTGGAACGGGTGTCGGCGCGGTGGGATCTGATCGTGGTGCCCCTGGGGGGCGGTCAGGCGGCTGCGGCCGCTGGGCTGCATGCCGTCCAAGGTGACCATCGGTACACGGTGGAGGGGGTGGAGGCCGCTTTGGCGCGGCTGGCGCCCGGCGGGGTGTTGGCCATGGGGCATTGGGTGCATCTGCCGCCGCGGGAGGGGGTGAAGCTCTTCGCCACCGCGGTCGCGGCCCTGAGCAGGCAGGGCGTGTCGGACCCCGGGCGTCATCTGGTGTGGTTGCGCAGTTGGAACACCGCCGTGCTCTTCGTTCGCCTGGCGCCCTTCACGCAAGAGGAGGTTGCGCGGGTGGCGGCTTTTGCCCGGGCGCGCGCCTTCGATCTCGAATGGCCGGCCGGGCTGAGCGGGGAGCCGGCACCGGTCTTCAACCGGCTGCCGGCGCCCTGGTTCCGGCAGGCGGCGCGGGCGCTCGCGGGGCCGGAACGGGCGTCTTTCATCGAC
Source organism: uncultured Sedimenticola sp. (assembly GCA_964404295.1). Taxonomy (GTDB): domain Bacteria; phylum Pseudomonadota; class Gammaproteobacteria; order Chromatiales; family Chromatiaceae; genus Thiolapillus. The sequence continues at coordinate 3,153 of CAYOJM010000019.1, forward strand.
AGCTATCCGTTTCATGTGGCGCCGGCCACGGACGACCGCCCCTATTTCCACCGTTTTTTCCGTTGGGGGCTGTTGCCCGAGCTGGTGCGTCAACGTCTGGTGGGGCGGACGACGCTGCAGGAGACGGGGTATCTCATCCTGGTGGCCACGCTGGTTCAGGCGTTGGTGGTGGGCGGTCTGTTGCTGATGGTCCCCCTTGGCGTGCGCCGCCTGCGCGGGCGTGGGGCCGAGGCTCGAGGCGGTGCCTATTTCCTATGGGTCGGTCTGGCCTTCATGTTCACCGAGATGGGGACCATCGGGTCGTTCCAGCGCCATCTGGACCACCCCATTCTGGCCGTTTCCGGCGTGTTGGCGGTTTTTCTCCTGTTCGCCGGCATCGGCGCTTGGTGGAGCGGCCGGGTGCCGGCCTGGGAGCGCCGACGGGCGCTTGGGCGGGCGTTGGCGTTGGCGGTTCCCCTGGCGGCGGGGCTGCCGTGGTTCCTCGAATGGCTTGCGGATGCCGTTCTCCACTGGCCGGAGCCGCTGCGCCTGGCGGCTTTCCTGGCGGTGACGGCGCCTTTGGCCTTGGCCATGGGGTTTCCTTTCACCTTGGGGTTGGCGCAGGTCTCGGGTGCGCCTGCGGGCATCGCCCGGGCGTGGGCGGTCAATGGGTTCGCTTCGGTGGTGGGGGCGGTGGCGGCCGCGTTGCTGGCGGTGCACCTGGGCCAGCGGGCGGTGCTCCTGACCGGTGCCTCGTGCTATCTGGCCGCCGCCGTCGCTTGGCCTTCGAGAAGGGCCGACAGGGGGGGATGATCGGGCGGGGCCGGCGGTTCGAGATCGGTCCAGCGGTGCACCAGGCCGCCCCGGGCGGGCCACTGCCGGCGCAGCCGGTTGACGCCGGCGGCATCGAACGCCACCAGTCCATAGCGACCGTAATGGGGCAGTTTTCGGGTCAATGCCGGGACCGTGTCGGGGGAAGCCGCCGCCACCCAGCCGAGCTGGAGGCCGCCTTGGCGGAGCGCGACGGCGAACCCGCCTTCCGAGGGGGTTTCGGCGCCGTCGGAAAGGATGGCCCGCCGTCTTTCCACGATCACTCCAAGGCGTTTCAGGGCCTTTTGGACAACGGGTGCGAAACGGTTGTTCCATCCCAGGATCCACACCGTGCCCTGTTCGGGCAGGTGGTCCAGCGCGCCGTCGTTCACGACCTGGATCTCGGGATGGCGCTGTTGCCAATTTCGGGCCAATTCGGCGTAGGCGGCGCGCAGCGCCGGGTCGGCCCCGTCCGGCAGGACGAGCACCGAACGCTCGGCGCCGAAGAGGGCGGAGAAGCTGGGAGGCATCTCGTCGGGATGGAGGCGCCGGAACAGGTCGAACAGGGGATCCACGGCCAACTGAAGCGGTCTTCCCGGCACCACCAGCGAAAAATCCAGGTGGCGCCGGTCCATCTTCAGATGGATGGAGCGGGGCGGGGCGTGGGCCTCGGTCCATACATAGAGGGGGATTCGGAGTGTGAAGGGGGGCTCATCCTGCCGCTGGCGCAGGCGCCCTTCGATACGAAAGCGACCGTCGGGCAGCGGGGTCAGCCGTACCGCCTCCAGAACCAGGTCCGGTGCGCCGGTGCGGCGGGTCCATTGGTGGAAGAAATCGTCGAGCGCCTGGCCCGATACGGCTTCGAAAGCCCGTTGCAGGGCATCGAAGCCGGCGGTCTGGAAGCGATTGTCCCGATAGAACCGGCGCAATCCTTCGAGGAAGGTGCGATCGCCCAGGCGCAGGCGCAGCATGTGCATCACCATGGCCATGCGCCCGTAACCCGCTGCTTGGCTCGCTTTGCCATGGCGCCCACGGAAGCGGACCAGAGGCAGGTCCCGGTTTTTCTTTACCCAGCTTGCGAAGTCGGAGAGGAGTTCGCGGCGGTAGGCGGCTCCGCGGCCGGCCTGGGCCGCGAGCAGATGGTCGGCCAGGTAGGTGGTGAGCCCTTCGGCCCAGTTGCCGCCGCTGTCGTCCACATATACCGAATTGCCCCACCAGTTGTGCAAAATTTCGTGCGGATAGCTGGTGTGCAGGATGAAGGGCAGTCGGATGACCCGCGGCCCGAGGAGGGTGAACGACGGCATGCCGTAGCCGCTCTCCCAGAAGTTTTCCACCAGGGCGAACTTGGCGTAGGGGTAGGGGCCGATGAGCGCGGAATAGAGGGCGATGTACTCACCCGTGGCTTCGAGATAACGGCGTGCCAGATCGGGATCGGGGCGGCGCAACCACACCATGGCTTCGACCGTCCCGGCAGCGCGCCGGTAGCGGTGGAAGGGCGCGGCCACCAGATAGATCGCCTCTTGCGGGTGGTTTTCATGCCAGGTGCGGTCGTCGTCGTCGCTGTGTCCCTGGCTCAGTCCGTGCCACCCTGACGGAAGGGAGAGGCGCAACCGGAAACGGACCAGCATGCCCAGTTCCGGGTACCAGCCGGTGGCGCCGGAGAGATAGATCCCCTCGGGATGGATGGTGCCGTCGCTGCCGCCGTCGCGGGTGTGGGGACCGGTGGGCGGTCGATCGATCTTGCCGCTCCAACGGAGGGTGATGTCGTCGGTGGGGGCATGGACGGCCAGTGCCCACAAGGTGTGCCGTCCGCGGTTTTCCAGGCGACGAAGCTCGCCTTGGGGCGTTTCGAGGGTGGGGGTGAGCCCCCTTCGCAGCCCGAAGACGAGCTCGCGCACGGGATGCGGCAGATGTAGGCGGCCGGTGGCCTGGATGTGGTGGCGTTCCGGCGCCAACGCCACCTCCAGGTCCATGAACACGGAAGAAGAGGAGGCGCCGGCGGGCGCGCAAAGGAGCGTGAGGATCAGAAGCGGGAACCATCGCGCCATGACCGAATCCGAGAGGGAACCATGAAAATCATGGGGCCTAGCATACCCCAGGCCTTGGGGCGGTTTCCGGTCCAGCGGATGGGTTATGCTTGCCCACAGCCGAGACGATGGACGCAAGAACCATGAGATTCCGCCTGTTGCGCTGGCTCTTGCCGGTGGGGCTCCTGCTCCTGGCGGGCGCCTGCAAGGAGATGGGGTTGGTGGGCCATTCGCCGCCGCCCTACACCGTGGTCACGCCCGAAGGGCGGGTGGTGGGGACTTTGGATGCGATCCTTCCCGAGTTGGCCCGCAAGCGGGTGGTCTATGTAGGGGAGACCCATTCCAAATACGGCCACCATCTGTTGCAGTTGGCCGTCATCCGGGGCCTGCACGAGCGCGGCGTGGACCTGGCCATCGGCATGGAGTTCTTCCAGCAGCCGTTCCAGCGGTGGCTGGACGACTATCTCGCCGGTCGCATCGACGAAGACGAGCTGCTGGAGAAGACCGAATGGTTCGAACGCTGGCGGTTCGACTACCGGCTCTACCGGCCTATTCTCCGCTACGCCCGTGAGCAAGGCATTCCGCTGGTGGCCTTGAATGTGCCCCGAGAGGTGACCGAGGAGGTCTCGAAGCGGGGATTGTCCGGCCTTTCCGCTCAGGTTCGAGCCCATCTGCCGGCGCAGATCGACCGATCCGACACCGCCTATCGTGAACGTTTGCGCAAAGTCTACGACCAGCACGCCCACCGCGGGGAGGGCCGTTTCGAACGGTTTCTCGACGTCCAGTACAGCTGGGATGAAGGCATGGCCGAACAGGTGGCCCGCTATCTGGCGCGTCATCCGGGCAGGCACATGGTGGTGCTGGCCGGTAGTGGCCATGTGGCTTGGGGATCCGGCATTCCGGCGCGGGTGGCCCGGCGCATCGGCGGCGATTACGCCATCGTTCTGCCGGCCGATGGGGAGCGGAAGCCCGGCATGGCCGATTACCTGATCGTCACCGAAGACGAAATGCTCTCTCCACGGCCCTTGATGGGTGTGTTCATCGACACCGGGGCGGAGGGCATCCGCATCACCGGCGTCAGCCGCGGCAGCGGGGCTGAGAAAGCGGGGTTGCGCGAGGGAGACCGCCTCATCTCCGTGAACGGCCGTCCTGTGGCCAGCTACGCCCAGTTGCGGGCGCGGCTCATGGACCATGTGCCGGGAGATCGGGTGAAAATCACCATCGAACGCGACGGACGCGTATTGGAAAAGACGTTGGAGCTGGGCGCCGCCGAAGAGTGAGCGGGATCAACCGGCGTGAGCGGCCCACCAGCCGGGGAGGTCGGCCACCGAGTCGAGCAGGGCGTCCGGCTCGACGCCCAGCTCCAGGTCGGCGGGCCGGAACTTGCCGGTGCGTACCAGGGCGGCACGCAGCCCCGCCCGCTGCGCCGCCTCCACGTCGCCGCGGATGTCGTCCCCGATCATCAGGGTATCGCCGGCGCCGGCGCCGAGCCGCTCCAGGGCCGCCTGGAAGAAGGGCGACGCCGGCTTGCCCAGC
>CAYOJM010000020.1:0-110484 GCA_964404295.1 uncultured Sedimenticola sp.
ATGCCGGTGGAGTTGCTCATCGATCCCTGGAACCCCTCCTATCGCTACCGTTTCGAGACCTTCTGTTATGGCCCCAAAAGCTGCACGTTCTACAAGGCAGGCGCCCCCCGCAAGGTACCGGGTCGCAAGGGCATGACCTGGGTTGAGGAGGACTGGGTGGATGAGGGGGAGACGGCCCATCGCGGGCCGGATGAGTGAAGTTCGGTCTTAGCAGTGATGAAGCTCGCGCTGTATCTCCCACGAGCTCGGCGATTCCAAAGCCGTCTTCGCTCTTTCATTGATCCTGACCATTGGCCTCGAACGCCTGCTGATGCACACTGTGAATGAAGAGAACGATACGAGGTGAAACCCATGAACACCGATCAAATGGCGGAGCGTCAGGTCCGGCTGTACGAGGCTCGAATGAAGCGTTTGGACGAACTCATCGAGAAAGCCCGCAAAGGACTGGACGGCCATCCGGAAAAGCATAAGCATGAGAAGACCCTGGCCGAGATCTTGGAGCGGCGGGATGCGCTTCAGGTGCGCATTGATGAGCTGACGTTGAAACACCCCGACGACCCCCAGGAACAGATCGAAAAGGCAGGGCTCATGGCCGTATGGGACGTATTGGCCCAAGACCTGGAAAAGCTGCTCGAGCGTATGGGACTATGAGCCCGCTGGACGGCGCATGACGATGAGCAAGACGAACGCCCTCTTGGACGCAGACACCCGGCAGAAGCTGGCGGAACGATTGATTGAACTGGAACGCCCGGTGAAGCTGCTCTTCTTCGGCCAGGGCGCCCCCGCCTGCGGCAACTGCCGGGAGCAGGAGGCCCTGCTGGAGGCGGTGGCCGCCGCCAGCGACCGGGTGGCGCTGGAGAGGCTGGACCTGGTGAAGGACGCCGCCCGCGCCCGCGAGCTGGGGGTGGGCAAGGTGCCCGCCACCTTGGTGCTGGGCGGGGACGAGGAAGACCACGGCATCCGTTTCTACGGCATCACCAGCGGCTACGAGTTCAGCTCCCTGGTGGAGGCCATCGAGATGGTGGGCAGCGGTCGTTCGGGCCTGCCGGAGGAGCTGGAGCGGCTGGCGCAGCTCATCGACAGGCCCACCCACCTGGAGGTGATGGTCACCCTCACCTGCCCCTACTGCCCGAAGATGGTGCGCCTGGCCCACCAGCTCGCCTTCGTCAATCCCCTGGTCCGTGCCGACATGATCGACTCGGCAGAGTTTCCCCAGCTGGTGCAGCGCTACCGGGTGAGCGGCGTGCCCCGCACCATCATCGACGGCCGCCCCGCCTTCGAGGGGGCCCTGCCGCCCCACGAGGCGATCCTGGAGATCCTGAAGGTGGCCAACCCCCCGGCCTGGGAGCGCATCGACGCCGAGATGCGCACCCTGGCGGGGGAGCGCCGGGCCCGCAAGATCGAACCCGGTCACCGTTACGACCTCATCGTGGTGGGCGCGGGTCCCGCCGCCATGACCGCCACCCTCTACGCCGCGCGCAAGGCGCTGGACGTGGCGGTGATCGGGCGGGAACCCGGCGGCCAGATCGTCAACACCGAGACCATCGAGAACTGGCCCGGCATCCCCGCCATCGGCGGCCGCGAGCTGGCCACCCTCTTCCGCAACCACGCCGAGCGCTTTCCCGTGGCCGAGCGGCTGGGCGCCGAGGTCACCGAGGTGCGCCGGCGCGAGGAGGGGGAGTTCGAGGTGGTCACCAGCGACGGCGGCCGCTACCGGGCCCGCGCCCTCATCTGGTGCGCCGGCAAGCAGTACCGCACCTTGAAGGTGCCGGGCGAGGCGCGCTTCCTGGGACACGGCATCGCTTTCTGCGCCACCTGCGACGCGCCCCTCTACGCCGACAGGCGGGTGGCGGTGGTGGGCGGCGGCAACTCCGCCTTCACCGCGGCGCGCGACCTCCTGCCCTGGGCGCGGGAGATCCACATCATCAACATCCTGCCCGACTTCCAGGCCGACCCGGTGCTCATCGAGGAGGTGACCGCCAGCGACAAGGTGAAACTCCACCCCTCCACCCACGTGCGCGCCTTCCTCGGCGACGAGCAGCTCACGGGGATCCGGCTGGAGTCGGAGGACGGCAGCGAGCGGCGGGACCTGCCAGTGGAGGGGGTCTTCCTGGAGATCGGCCTGGTGCCCAACAGCGAACCGCTGAAGGAACTGGTGGAGCTGGACGGGGCGGGCCAGGTTCCGGTGCAGCGCGACGGCAGCACCGCGGTGCCCGGCCTCTTCGCCGCCGGCGACGTCACCGACGTGCCCGACAAGCAGATCGTCATCGCCGCGGGCATGGGCGCCCTGGCGGCGCTGGCCGCCGAACGCTACCTAAAACGGAATCCCTGAGCCGGCGGATCAGCGGATGGGCGGCGCGTAGAGCAGCCCGCCCTGGTTCCAGAGGGCGTTGAGACCGCGCCCGATATGCAGCTTCGAGCCCAACCCCAGGTTGCGGTCGAACACCTCGCCATAGTTACCCACCTGCTCGATGATGCGGGCGCCCCAGCCGGGGGTGAAGCCCACGCCCTTGCCGGTATCCTTGTGCAGGCCCAGCAGCTTGAGGGTCTCGGGGCGGCTGGCGTTCTCCTTCACCCGCTTGATGTTCTTCTGGTCGATGCCCAGGTACTCGGCGTTCACCATCATGAAGACCACCCACTGCACCGCCTTGCGCCAGCGGTCGTCGCCCTCGCGCACCGCCAGCGCCAGGGGCTCCTGGGAGATCACCTCGGGCAGCACCCGGTAGGCATCGGGGTTGTCGGTCATGCTGCGTAGGGCGTGAAGTTGGGAATGGTCGGACGTAATGGCGTCGCAACGCCCTTCCAGAAAAGCCTCGAGCGTGGCTTCCGGAGTTTCCAGCTCAACCGGTGTGTACTTCATCCGGTTGACATGGAAATAGGCCCGTACATTGACCAGGCTGGTGGACCCCTTCTGTACGCAAATGGACGCCCCATCCATTTCCAGCGCGCTCCGCCAGCCCGACGCCTTGCGCACCATGAAGCTCTGACCGTCGTAATAGACAACGGCGACGAAGCTGATGCCCATGTCCAGGTCGCGAGTCAGGGTCCAGGTGGTGTTGCGCGCAAGAAGGTCCACTTTTCCCTCGGCCAACGCCGGGATGCGCTCGGCCGTGGTCAGCGGAACGAAATGCACCTTTTCGGCATCACCGAGCACGGCGGCGGCGACGGCCCGGCAGAAATCCACGTCGAAACCAGACCAACGACCCGCCTCATCCTTCCAGGCAAAACCGGCCAGGTGTCCGGTATTGACGCCACAGCGCAGCACCCCCCGGGATCTCACGTCGTCCAGCGTAGAAGCTGTAGCGGCACCAGCCAGCAGCAATAGGGACAGAACCCAGATCTTGAACATATTTTTTCTCCTACCAGGTGATCAGGGTCCACTTGGGGATGAGCATGTCCCGCGCCGGATCGTCACGCCGAAACTCCAACTCACCAGTGCCGGAGTCATCCACCAGATAATAGGGCGGACCAAATTTGGGCTTTATCTTGATCATGTAGAGATTGCCGTTGATCCGGTACTCTTGCACCGTGCGGTTGGGAAATTCTTTCACTTGCACCACCGGCTCCAGATCAAGCTCATCGGCACGATAGGTCAAGTCCAACTCCGCGGCCGCCGTCACGCCGGCCAGAAAACAGCCGACGGCGGCGGCCACGCGCGACTTGCCTCCACTGTCCACCTCAGCCGTCCTTGTCACCATTGGAGGCGGACCCGCCGTCGGTCGGGCCATCGTCGCCCCGGTCTTCAGACGCACCGTCCGCTCCCGTGTGCTCCGTTTCCGGTGGTGCGGCCGGCTCCAGTGCAGCCCCGGAGGCCAAACTGAGCACCGTCTCTCGATCGCGCTGGTCCTTGATTTCGGCGAAGAACGAGTATTCACCGTCGGTGACGGCACGCGAGGTCTCGTCGAGCTCGGTGGCCAACTCCTGCACGCTTCGCACCACCTTGATGAGCTTTTCGCCCGACTTGGATACCGAGAACATGTTGCGCAATCGCGCTTCTCGGATCTCCTGCTCTTTCTGCTGCAAGGCGGATTCCAGCTGGTGCACCTTCTCTTGCAGGCCGGCCCGTTCCGTCTCGAGCGCTTCCATCTCCCGCTGCAATGCGCTTCGCACTTCGGCCACGGCCGCCTCGTGGGCCTTGCGCTCGCGCTCCAGTTCGGCGCGCGCCTCGGCCAGCGCCTTGTCACGCTCCCGGCGCTCACGCTCCAACTCGGCTTTCAACGCCTCTTGCGCCTTTCTGTGTTCGTCGCGCAGGTCGGCGATGGTCCGGTTGGCATCCCCTTTGATTTCCACGATCTCCGCCTTACGCTTCTCCTCCAGCTCGGTGATGAGCCGCGTGAAGCGTTCGTTGATCTCTTCGATCTGCGCCTGATGCGTCTCTTTCAACGATTGAACGGCGGCGTTGTTTTCGGCGTTGAGCTTTTCGATGAGGCGGGCATGTTCATTCTCCATGCGTTGCATTTCCGCCGAATGGGACTCTTTGAGAGAATCCACCAACTGCTGGTGCGCCCGGCTGATCTGCTGAAGTTGTTGCTTCTGCTCCTCACGCAGTTTCTCCAGGTCGGCGGAATGTGCCTTCATGGTGGCCTCGAGGCGCATCTCCAGCTCCTTGCGTTGTTTCTCCAGCTTCGATCGGGCTTCGTCCGCCGCCTCGGCCAAGGCCTGCGCTTTGCGTTTGGCCTCACCCGAACGGCCGATGAAATAGCCCAGCAGCAGGCCGATCACGGCCAGCAGTGCCATCACGCCCATGGCCGGAGGGGTGAACAAGGTGGTTGGATCCATCGTCGTACTACCTCTCGCGCTGTTGTTAAGCTGTGCTCGTTACGGAAGCCAGCGAAATCTTGCCAGCTCCTCTCCCCAAAGATAAGTGACCACGATCAATACGGGCACCAGAAGCCCGAAAGCACGCACGGTGCGCTGCAACCAAGGGGCCGTTCGATCCAGCTCCAAGAAAGCGTCCATCACCAACCGCCCTTTGAACGCAGTCGCCAAAGCCACGCCGAGCACCACCCAGACGCCACCATGACGCCATTCGCCCAGAGCCGACCCGGCCAGCGTGAGCCCGATCAAAAGCAGCCAGGCGGTGTCCACCTTGTGCAGCCGACGCCCCTTCATGGCAGCACGTAGAAGAGCGGAAAGATCATCAGCCAGACCAGATCCGTGGCGTGCCAATAACTGGCAAAAGCGATGAGGCCGTCATGGTTCTGCGCATCATAGGCTCCAAACCCGGTTCGCGCCAGCACCCAGATCAACCCCAACAATCCCCAACTGACGTGAACAAGATGGTTGAAGGTAAGGTAGTAATAGGCCATCTGAAAGACGTCTCCGCCTCCGGTGAGGCCCTGTGCCAGGTTCCAACGCACCTCGAAAAACTTGACCACCGGATAGCCACCACCCACCAGCAAGGCGCCGGTCAGCCAGTGGCGGCACGCCGAAATCCGCCCGGCGCGCATCGCCAGCAGGGCGCGCGCCACCAGGTAGCTGCTGGTGACCATGATCAGCGTATTGGCGGTGCCGGCGGCCAGGGAGAGCTTTTTGGGTCCTTCGGCGAAAGCGGCGGGGTGGTTCACCCGGGCGAAGAAATAGACCAGAAACATGAGGCTGAACTCCACCAGCTCGGCCACAATGCCCACCCAGATGGCGCGATTGCCCGGGTAACCGTCCCGGCTGCGCGCCGATTGCTCAACCTCGACCGCCATCCGGCCATTCTGGAGTCGAGGCGAAAAGCCTCATTGACTTGCATCAACCCGCCTTGTGGAACCCCTACGGCTGTACTAGGCTCTGTTTGCCGACCACCCTGAGGAGAAGACGATGAAAATACGCAAGGGATTGATTCCGTTCCTGTTCGCTGCGGCCCTGACCGGATGTTCCGACGAAGCCCAAGAGAAATGGAGCGAAGCCGGCCGCGCCGTGAAAGAGGCCGGCGAAGAGACGGCCAAAGACGTGAAAGAGGGCGCATCCGACCTGGTGGACAAAGCCAAGGCGGGCGCCGAAGCTCTGGAGCAGAAAGCCCAAGAGGTGATCCAAAGCGCCAAGGCCACGGATCCCGACACCGGAGAAGTGATACGGGAGTGACCCCCCAGCCCGAAGGGCGCCGGACCGGAGATTGTCCAGCCTGATTTCCTGCACGCCCGAATGGGCGCTTGCTGCGTCAACCGGAAAAAGCCATGCGACAGGCGGTCAGCAGAGAGGCGGGGAAGATGCCGTAATAAAGCACCGCGAGGCCGTTCAAGGAAATGGCGATACGGGCATCCATGCCCCCTTCGATGGGGGCGTGACTGATGGGCTTGTCGAAGTAGATCACCTTCACCACCCGCAGATAGTAGAACGCGCCGATGACGGAAAAAATCACCGCCACCACCGCGAGCCACACCAGGCCGGCTTGGAGCAGGGCATCGAGAATGAACAGCTTGGCGAAGAAACCCACCAACGGCGGCACCCCGGCCATGGAAAACATGATGAGCAACATCATACCCGCCAGCCAGGAGCTGCGTTCGTTTAGCCCCTTGAGATCGTGCAGGTTTTCGGCCTCCACCCCTTTTCGGCTGAGTATGGCCAACAGACCGAACCCCCCTACTGCGGTGAGGGCATAGGTGATGGCATAGAACATGGCCGCGCTTCGCCCATCGGTGGTGCCGGCCAATATGCCGAGCAGGATGAACCCGACATGGGAGATGGTGGAATAGGCCAGCATCCGCTTCACGTTGGTCTGGGCGATGGCCACCACATTGCCCAACGCCATGGAGAGCACCGCCAGGACGGTGAGCATGCCCTCCCAGCCTTGCCAACCCAACCCCAGGGCCCCAAGCCCCTCCACCAGAATGCGAACGGCCATGGCGAACGCGGCGATCTTGGGCGCGCTCCCCAAAAGGGCCACCACCACCACGGGCGCGCCCTGATAGACATCCGGCGCCCACATGTGGAACGGCACGGCGCCGAATTTGAACGCGACGCCGATGACCACGAACACCAGCCCGAACAGCAGCACCATGCGTTCCCCTTCCCCACCGGCCACCGACAGGGCGATACCGGCGAAATCCAGTCGACCGGTGGCGCCATAGATCATGGAGACGCCGTAGAGCAACATCCCGGAAGCGATGGCGCCCAACACGAAGTACTTCATGGCCGCCTCGGCGCCCCGCTGGGAACGGCGGTCGAAAGCCACCAGCGCATACATGGAGAGCGCCAGAAGTTCCAGCCCCAGGTAGAGGCTGATGAAACCGGCCGCCGAGATCATCACCATCATCCCCAGCACCGCGAGCAGGCCGAGCACGTAAAACTCGCCGCGGAACAGGTTGCGCTGTTCCAGGTAGGTTCGGGAATAGAGGAAAGCCAGGGCGGTGACGCCCAAAAGCGCCACTTTCAAGAGGTCCCCCATGGGATCCCGGACATAGGCGCCTGCGAGGAGCAGTTGGCGCCCCTCCCCGCCCACGGCCCACACCAGCGCGCCGGTGGCCACCAGGGTGAGCAGGGACAACCCATAGGTGAAGAAGCGCGTCTCCCGCGTGAGAAACAGATCGATCACCAGAATAGCGCAAGCGGCGGTGAGCAGAAAAATCTCGGGCAGGACCGGCAGCAATGCGGAAATGTCGAAGTCCATCGGGTTTCCCAGTAATCAGTTCATTGAAGCGTCGGCGGGTCGTCCGTCAGCTCACAACTTGGACACCGCGATGTGTTTCACCAAATGGGTGATGGATGCGTCCATCACCTCCACCAGGGGCGCCGGCCAGATCCCCAGCACCAGCACCGCCACGGCCAGGGAACCGAGCACCAACGCCTCGCGACCATTGATGTCGTTCAGTCCGGCCACCCGCTCGTTGGCCACGTCACCGAACACCACCCGCTTGACCATCCACAATGTGTAGGCGGCACCGATGATGAGGGTGGTGGCGGCGAGGAAAGCGAACCAGAAATCGGCGCGGAAACTGGCCAGGATCACCATGAACTCGCCCACGAAGCCCGAAGTCCCCGGCAGGCCGGCATTGGCCATGGCGAAGAAGACCATGAAAGCGGCGAACCAGGGCATGGTGTTCACCACGCCACCGTAATCGGCGATCAGGCGACTGTGCATGCGATCGTAGAGCACACCCACGCACAGGAACATGGCCGCCGAGATGAATCCGTGGGAGACCATCTGCACCATGCCCCCTTGCATGCCCAACACCACCCCGGTGTCCACTTCGGGCCGGGTGAAGATGGTGAAGGCGATGAAGAACCCGAGCGTCACGAACCCCATGTGGGCGATTGACGAATAGGCGATCAGTTTCTTCATGTCCTCCTGTACCAGCGCCACGAAACCGATATAGACCACCGCGATGAGGGACATGGCGATGATGAGCCAGTCCAGCTCGTTGCTGGCATCCGGCGTGATGGGCAGGCTGAAACGCAAGAAACCATAACCACCGATTTTGAGCATGATGGCCGCCAGGATCACCGAGCCGCCCGTGGGGGCTTCCACGTGGGCGTCCGGCAACCAGGTGTGCACCGGCCACATGGGCACTTTCACCGCGAAAGCGGCCAAGAAGGCCAGGAAGATGAGCACCTGTTCGGTGAGCCCCAGCTTGAGCTGATGGAAATCGAGGATGCTCATGCTGCCCGATTTCAGATACATGTAGATCAGCGCCACCAGCATGAGCACCGAGCCCAGGAAGGTATAGAGAAAGAACTTGATGGTGGCATAGACCCGGTTGGGGCCGCCCCAGATGCCGATGATGATGAACATGGGGATCAACATCGCCTCCCAGAAGACATAGAAGAGCATGGCATCCAGGGCGGCGAACACTCCCACCATCACCCCTTCCATGATGAGGAAGGCGGCCATGTACTGATTGGGCTTGTACTGGATCACCTCCCACCCGGCGATGACCACCAGAATGGTGACGAAGGTGGTGAGCAGGATCAACGGCATGGAGATGCCGTCCACCCCCAGGTGGTAGTGAACGTTGAAGGCCTCGATCCAGGCATGCTTCTCCTGGAACTGCATGGCCGCCGTGGTGGTGTCGAAACCGGTCCACAACGGCAGACTCGACAGGAAGGTGAGGACGGCCACCACCAAGGCAAGCCAACGACTGATGCCGGGCGCCTTGTCGCCGCTGAACAGCACCAGCAGCCCGCCCAGTATGGGCAGCCAGATCACCGTACTCAGAATGGGCCAGTCCGCACTCATTTCGATTCCGTCACCGTTGGTCGTTCATTCAAGGCACTCGGCCCGCACGATCATCCCCTTCAACGCAGCACGAACCAGTACACCAGCGCCAGGAGACCAAAGATCATGGCGATGGCGTAGTGGTACAGGTAGCCGCTCTGGATCCAGCGGATGGTGTTCGCCAACACCCCCACCGAACGCGCCGAGCCGTTCACGGCAATGCCGTCGATGAGCGTGCGGTCACCCAGGATCCAGAGCACCTTGCCCACCAGCCGGCTGCCGCGGGCGAAGAGCCACTGATAGAGCTCGTCGAAGCCATATTTCCGCTCCAGGATGGCGTAGAGCCAATCGAAGCGGATCGCAAGGTCCTGCGCGATCTGCGGCTTGCGCATATAGACGTACCAGGCCGCGAACAATCCCGCCATGGCCAACCAGAAAGGCGGCATGAGCAGCCCGTGTTTCACCATGCCCAACTGTCCATGATAGGCGGCGGCCATTTCGCCCAAGGTGTCGTGAATGGGTTTCACATAGAGAGCGTCACCGAAGAAGCCACCGAACAACAACGGCTCCACCGCGTACCATCCGACGGCCACCGAGGGCACGGCCAGAAGAATCAAGGGTACGGTGACCACAGCCGGCGATTCTTTCAAATGCGCCTTGGCATGGGCATCGCGCGGCCCCTCGCCGTGGAACACCAGGAAATACATGCGGAAGCTGTATAGCGCGGTCACGAAGACACCGGCCACCAACAGCCAGTGGGCATAAGTGGATCCGGCCAATTGGGAATGCCCCACGGCCTCGATGATGGCGTCCTTGGAGAAGAAACCGGAAAAGCCGGGGAAGCCGATGAGGGCCAACGAGCCCAACAGCGCCGTGATCCAGGTGATGGGCATGTATTTGCGGATGCCGCCCATGTGGCGGATGTCCTGGTCATGATGCATGCCGATGATCACCGACCCGGCCGCCAGGAAGAGCAATGCCTTGAAGAAGGCATGGGTCATCAGATGGAACAGGCCCGCGGCGTAGGCCGAGGCGCCCAAAGCCGTCACCATGTAGCCGAGCTGGGACAACGTGGAGTAGGCCACCACCCGCTTGATGTCGTTCTGCACGATCCCCACCAACCCCATGAAAAAGGCGGTGGTGGCGCCGATCACCATGACGAAACTGAGCGCCGTCTCCGACAGCTCGTACAGGGGCGACATGCGCGCCACCATGAAGATACCGGCGGTGACCATGGTGGCGGCGTGGATCAAGGCCGAGATGGGTGTGGGACCTTCCATGGAATCGGGCAACCACACGTGCAACGGCACCTGAGCCGACTTGCCCATGGCCCCGATGAACAGAAGGATGCAAACGAGAGTCATCAGCGACCAGGTCCCCAACCCGGGAATCCGCACCTCGGTGGTCGCATGATCGGGCGCCGCCCGGAACACCTCCGCATAATCAAGACTGCCGAAATACATGGCCACGGCGGCGATGCCCAGAATGAAGCCGAAGTCCCCCACCCGGTTCACCAGGAAAGCCTTGAGGTTGGCGAAGATGGCGCTTTCACGCTTGAAGTAGAAACCGATGAGCAGGTAGGAGACCAAGCCCACCGCTTCCCAGCCGAAGAAGAGCTGGAGGAAATTGTTGGCCATCACCAACATCAGCATGGAGAAGGTGAAGAGCGCGATGTAGCTGAAGAAGCGCTGATACCCCTCCTCATGGGCCATGTAGCCGATGGTGTAGATGTGCACCATGAGAGAGACGAAGGTCACCACAGTGATCATCATGGCGGTGAGATTGTCCACCAGAAAACCGATCTCCAGTTTCAGGCCGTCCACCACCATCCATTGATAGACGGTGCCGTTGTAGACGGGCGCCCCTTCGATCACGTGTTGCCAGAAGACGTAGGCCGACAGGGCGAAGGAGACGGCCACACTGAGGATGGTCACCCAATGGGCGCCGGCCCGGCCGATCTGGTTACGGAACAACCCGGCGATCAACGCGCCGACGAGGGGCGCCAACACCAGAGCCAGATAGACGTTTTCCAGGTTTTCCATCGCCCTACCCCTTGAGGCTGTCCAGATCGTCCACGTCGATGGAACGGCGGTTGCGGAAGAGCACGATGAGGATGGCCAACCCTATGGCCGCTTCCGCCGCGGCCACTGTCAGCA
This sequence comes from uncultured Sedimenticola sp., assembly GCA_964404295.1. Lineage (GTDB taxonomy): Bacteria > Pseudomonadota > Gammaproteobacteria > Chromatiales > Chromatiaceae > Thiolapillus. The sequence continues at coordinate 11,299 of CAYOJM010000020.1, forward strand.
CGAAGAAGACGAACACCTGCCCCGTCACGTCGCCCAGGAAATGGGAAAATGCGACGAAATTGATGTTCACCGCCAAGAGCATCAGCTCGATGCACATGAGCAGAATGAGCAGATTCTTACGGTTGATGAAGATGCCCGCCACGCTGATCACGAAGAGCAGCGCTCCCACCACCAGATATTCGGAAAGGGAAATCATCACTTCTCCTCCGCGGGCATCTTGATCACCTTGAGGCGGTCCCGCTTTCTCACGCGGTGCTGGTGTGAAACCACCTGTCGCTTCGTCCCGGGCCGTTTACGCAGCGTCAAGCCGATGGCGGCGATCATGGCCACCAACAGGATCACCGCGGCGATCTCCAGCGCATAGAGATGTTCGGTGAACAACGAAAGACCCAGCTCGGCCGTGTTGTTGTAGTCCGCCGGAGCGGGCTCCGGTGCGGGAAAGCGCGCCAATCCGAAATTCGACGGCCCCAGCACGGCCACCATCTCCACCAACATGACGGCCGCCACCAAGATGCCCACCGGCAGATGCTTGATGAAGCCGGCGCGCAATGCGGCCAGGTCCACATCCAACATCATGATGACGAACAAAAAGAGCACCATCACGGCGCCCACATAGACCAATACCAGCGAAATGGCCAGAAATTCCGCCTCCGCCAGCATCCACAATCCAGCCACGTTGAAAAAGACCACCACCAGGAACAGGGCCGAGTGAACCGGATTGCGGCGGGTGATCACCATCAGCGCCGCGGCCACTGCGATCAAGGCGAAGAGATAGAAGAGAAATTTCTCGAAACTCATGTCCCTACCTGTATTTGGCCTGCGCGGCGCGGTCCGCCGCGATCTGCGCCTCGTACTTGTCGCCCATGGCCAATAGTTTTTCCTTGGTCATGATGTGGGCGTTCTCGGCGCGTTCGAAATCCTCGAAACAGTATTCGTAGACCCGGGTCTCCACGATGGCATCCACAGGGCACGACTCTTCACAGAAGCCGCAGAAGATGCACTTGAAAAGATCGATTTCGTAACGGGTGGTGCGCCGGGAACCGTCCGCCCGCGGTTCCGCCTCAATGGTAATGGCATTGGCGGGGCAGACCGCCTCGCACAGCTTGCACGCAATGCAACGTTCCTCACCATTGGGGTAGCGGCGCTGGGCGTGCAAGCCGCGGAACCGGGGCGAGACCGGCGCCTTCTGCTCGGGATAGTTCAGGGTGAACTTCTTTTTGAACAGATAGCGCCCGGTGACGCTCATCCCCTTGAAGAGCTCAAGCAGGAACAGGCTGCGGATGTAGTGGATCACCGCTTTCACCGGGCACCTCCCTGGTCGAACCCCCAACCGATGTCATACACCTGCATGGCCCCCACCACCACGATCCAGACGATGGTGATGGGAATGAACACCTTCCAACCCAAGCGCATGATCTGATCGTAACGGTAGCGTGGGAAGGTGGCGCGGAACCAAAGATAGAGGAACATGAAGACGAAGGTCTTGACCGCCAACCAGGCGATGCCCGGCACCCAGTCGAACCAAGGCTCCATGAAGGTCCCCTGGAATGGTGACAGCCACCCCCCCAAAAACATCAGCGCAGTGAGCGCCGACACCAAGATCATGTTGGCGTACTCACCCAGGAAAAAGACAGCGAAGGCCATGCCGGAATAATCGACGTGGAAACCGGCCACGATCTCCGACTCGCCCTCGGCCACGTCGAAAGGCGCCCGGTTGGTTTCGGCCACCCCGGAAATGAAATAGATGACGAACAACGGCAGCAGCGGCAGCCAGAACCAATGCAGGACGCCGCCTTGCTGCGCTTTGACGATCTCACCCAGGTTGAGGCTACCGGCGGCCACCAGCACGCCGACCAGCGCGAAACCCATGGCGATCTCGTAGGAGACGATCTGAGCCGCCGAACGGATGGATCCGAGGAATGCGTATTTGGAATTGGAAGCCCAACCGGCGATGATGACGCCATAGACCCCCAGGGAAGTGAGCGCCAGGATGTAGAGGAGCCCGGCGTTGATGTCGGCCAACACCAGCTCCGCGTCGAAGGGAAAGACCGCCCAGGCCGCCAACGCCGGCCCGATGGACAACAGCGGCGCGATGAGAAAGAGGGTCTTGTCGGCTCCCGTGGGAATGAGGATCTCCTTGAACATGAGCTTGACCGCATCCGCGATGGGCTGCAGCCAGCCTTTGGGCCCGACGCGGTTCGGCCCCAACCGCACCTGCATGTAGCCGATGACCTTGCGCTCGGCGTAGGTGTAATAGGCCACCAGAACCATCAAGGGCGCGACGATGGCCACGATCTTGACCAGGATCTGGAGCCAGACCGGCAGCGCTTCGTAGAGGGAGATCAGAAGTTCCATCACGCCTTCTCCAGGGAAACCGGACCGAAGCCTTCACCCAGCAGCTCACTGCCGGGCACGCCGGTCGGTAGCCACACGCAACCGGAGGTCACTTCCGAATCGAAGGCCACCGGCAAGGTGAGGGTCGCCTCGCCCTGTTTGAGCACCGCGGAGTCCCCTTCCCTCAGGCCCAGGACCGCGGCGGTGTCGGGATGAAGACGAAGCGCGCTGCGCCAGGCGTCCGGCGTTTGTTGCAATGCGGCGGCACGGCGAACCAGCGCATCCACCGAATGGATGGGTACGCCGCCGATGCGCTCCAACTCGGCGGGCTCCAACCGCAACGAGTCGGGGGCCGACTGGGACAAACCATTGTCGAGAACGAAATCGGACGCTTCTTTCAGGGCCTCCAGCACCTCCTCGGAAGATTCATATTCGAACCCTGCGAGATCAGTGAGGTTGCCCAGTACGCGCAGGATCTTCCATCCTGGGCGCGCCTCCCCTGGCGGCTGGGAGACACCGCGGAAACGCTGCAAATCTCCTTGCAAATTGAGATAACTCCCGGAACTCTCCGGCGGCGCCGCCATGGGCAGCAACACGTCGGCATGGGCTTCGAGCCAGGGAGAGCGGAACGTGGCCAAGGCCACCACTCGGGTGCGGCGCAACAAAGCGTCCATGGCCGCCGGATGAACGGCGTCGAACTCCGGCTCCAAGTTCACCAGCAGCAGCGCCTCCAGGTCCCCTTCCAGCATGGCGCCGAAATGGAGGCCGTCCGCGCCGGGCAACACCCCGATCGCCGCGGCGCCGGTGCTGTTGGCACCGTCGCCCACCGTACCGTACCGGCCGCCCACCGCGTCGGCGATGTCGTGCGCCAGCCGGCGCAACAGGGTGAAATCGGGGTGCATCTGCGCCAGGGTTCCAAGCAGCACGAAAGGGCGTTCGGCCGATTTGAGCCGGTCCGCCATGGCCTGGTGACGGTCCTCGGGCCGAACTTCGACAGCCCCGGTGTCCACGCCCAATGCGGCCGCCACGGCGGCGAGTTCCCGCACCATCCGCGATGGGGGACAGATGATCTTCTCGGCCAGCTCGTAGTTGAAAAGATGGTCCACCGCATTGATGGCCATCACCACACCGCCAGCCAGAACCGATTTGCGCAGTCGATGATTGAGCAGAGGTTGATCCTTGCGCAGCCAGGAGCCCACCAGCAGGGTGGCATCCCGGCTCTCCAGCGCCTCGAAGCGCAGGCCCAACCAGGGGCCCACAGGATCGGCGACCCGGAAATCGCTGCGGCGCAGGCGATGGTCGAGATGAGGAGAGCCCAGCCCCTGCATGAGTCGGCGGACCAAATACATCTCTTCCAACGTGGCGTTGGGAGAGACCAAGGCCCCCAACCGCCGAGCTTCCGTCTCTTTGAGTAGACGAGCCGCTTCGACCAACGCCTGCTGCCACGCCACCGGCTTGAGTTGGCCGTCGACACGGACCAAGGGTTGCTGCAATCGGTCGTCACTGTAGAGCCCCTGGTAACTGAAACGGTCGCGATCGGAGATCCAGATCTCGTTGACCGACTCGTTCTCCCGCGGCACCACCCGCATCACCCGGCCGCGGCGGACATGAACGTGGATGTTGGACCCCACGCCGTCGTGCCAGGCTACGCCGTCGTGCTGGGTCATCTCCCAGGGGCGTGCCCGAAATCGGAACGGCTTGGACGTGAGCGCGCCCACCGGACAGAGATCGATGACGTTGCCGGCCAGCTCAGACGCCATGGCCTTTTCCACGTAAGTGCCGATTTCGGTGTGCTCACCTCGGCCCACGGCCCCCAATTCACGCATGCCGGCGATCTCCTCGCCGAAGCGCACGCAGCGGGTGCAGTGGATGCAGCGGGTCATGGCGGTGGCCACCAACGGGCCGATGTCCGGTTCGGGTACCACCCGCTTGCCTTCCACGAACCGGGAGACATCCCGCCCGTAGCCCATGGAAAGGTCCTGCAGCTCACACTCCCCTCCTTGATCGCAGATGGGGCAATCCAACGGGTGGTTGATGAGCAGAAATTCCATGGTGCCCTTCTGGGCCTCCCGGGCCAAGGGAGAGCACGTCCACACCTTCATCCCGTCAGAGACGGGCGTGGCGCAGGCCGGCAGCGGCTTGGGGGCGTTCTCCACCTCCACCAGGCACATGCGGCAGTTGGCTGCGATGGAAAGCTTCTTGTGATAACAGAAACGGGGAATGGAGATGCCGGCGGCGTCGGTCACCTCGATGAGCATCTGGCCGGGCCGCGCCTCCAATTTGCGGCCGTCCACCTCGATGGTGATGGTCTGCTCCTCGGCCATCCTCAGCGTCCCCCTACCATACAGGTCTTGTGGTCGATGTGGTACTGAAACTCGTCCCGGAAGTGCTTGATGAAGCTGGCCACCGGCAGGGCCGCGGCATCACCCAACGCGCAAATGGTGCGCCCCTGGATGCGCGCCGCCACGTCGTCGAGCAGATCCAGGTCCTCGGGGCGCCCCCGGCCGGTTTCGATGCGGTGGATCACCCGGTGCATCCAGCCGGTGCCTTCGCGGCAGGGGGTGCACTGGCCGCAAGACTCTTCGTGATAGAAATAGGAGATGCGGTCGAGCAGCTTCACCATGCACTGCTTGTCGTCGATGACGATGACGGCCCCGGAGCCGAGCATGGAGCCGGCCTGGGCGATGCTGTCGTAGTCCATGGTGAGCTCCATCATCACCTCGCCGGGCAATACCGGCGCCGACGAGCCGCCGGGAATCACCGCCTTGAGGGCGTAGCCGTCCAGCATACCGCCGGCCATCTCCAAGAGCTCGCGGAAGGGCGTGCCCATGGGGACCTCATAGACGCCCGGTCTCTTGATGTTGCCGGAGATGGAAAAGAGCTTGGAACCGCCGCTGTTTTCCACCCCAAGGTCACGGAACCACTCCCCGCCGCGACGCATGATGTCGGGAATGGACGCCAATGTCTCGGTGTTGTTGATAACCGTCGGCCGGCCATAGAGGCCGAACATGGCAGGGAACGGTGGCTTGAAACGGGGTTGCCCCTTCTTCCCCTCGATGGATTCGAGCAGGGCCGTCTCCTCGCCGCAGATGTAGGCGCCGGCGCCCAGATGGGTGTGAATATCGAAGCTGAAGCCGGAACCGAGGATGTCCTCGCCCAGCAATCCGGCCTCGCGCGCCTCGGCCAGGGCCGCCTCGAAGCGCTCGTAGGGCTCCCAGAACTCGCCGCGAATGTAGTTGTAGCCGGCGGTGGCGCCGATGGCATAGCCGGCGATGATCATCCCTTCGATGAGCGCGTGGGGGTTGTAGCGCAGGATGTCGCGGTCCTTGAAGGTGCCGGGTTCGCCCTCGTCCGAGTTGCAGACGATGTACTTGGGACCGGGCGCGCTGCGGTTGATGAAGCTCCACTTCATGCCGGTGGGAAAGCCCGCCCCACCCCGCCCACGCAGGCCGGAGATCTTCACCTGCTCGATGATGGCCTGGGGATCGGTCTTCTCCTTCAGGATCCGGCGCAACGCCTCGTAGCCCCCCTCCGACTCGTAGCTGGAGAGCAGCCAGGGACGGTCCAGGTGGAGAGTTCTCAGGCAGACCTCATTGGCCATCGTCCGCCTCCAGGCTTTCGAGAATGGAATCGACCAGCTCGGGCGTGAGATTCTCGTAGTACTGCTTACCGATCTGAAACATGGGGGCGCCGCCGCAGGCGCCCAGGCATTCCACCTCCTTGAGGGTGAACTTGCCGTCCTCGGTGGTCTCGCCCATCTTGATGCCGAGCCGCTTTTCCAGATGCTCGACGATGCGGTCGGAACCACGGATCATGCACGAGACGTTGGTGCAGACGCAGATCTTGTGCCGCCCCACCGGCTTCGTCTCGTACATCGAATAGAACGTGGCCACTTCATAGACGGCGATGGGCGGCATGTCGAGATAATCGGCCACCTGGTCCATGAGCTCACGAGTGAGCCAGCCGCCGTTGTGTTCCTGCACGATGCGCAGCGCCGCCATCACCGCCGACTGTTTCCACTCGGCGGGATATTTGGCCACCCAGGCGTCGATCTCGGCGCGGATCTCGGGTGTGAACAGGCTCTCTTTGTCGGCCCGCTTGTCGGTGCGGCTCCACGGTTGGCAACGAAGCGTCATCAGCGGTCGATCTCCCCAAACACGATGTCCATGGTGCCGATGATGGCCACCACGTCCGCCAGCATGTGGCCCTTGGCCATCTCGTCCATGGCCGCGAGATGGGCGAAGCCCGGCGCACGAATCTTGAGCCGGTAGGGCTTGTTCGCGCCATCGGAGACGATGTAACAGCCGAACTCCCCCTTGGGCGCCTCCACGGCGAAATAGACCTCGCCCTCGGGCGTGCTGTAGCCCTCGGTGAAGAGCTTGAAGTGGTGGATGAGGGCCTCCATGTCGTCCTTCATCCGTGCCCGCGGCGGCGGTGCGATTTTGTGGTCGTCGATCATCACCGGGCCGGGATTGTTGCGCAGCCACTCCACGCACTGGCGGATGATGCGGTTGGACTGGCGCATCTCCTCGATGCGCACCAGGTAGCGGTCGTAGCAGTCGCCGTTGGTGCCCACGGGGATGTCGAAGTCCACCTTGTCGTAGACGGCGTAGGGCTGCTTCTTGCGCAGGTCCCAGGCGATCCCCGAGCCGCGCAACATGGGGCCGGTGAAGCCGAGTTGGCGCGCCCGCTCGGGACTGACCACACCGATGCCCACCAGCCGCTGTTTCCAGATGCGGTTGTCGGTGAGCAGGGTTTCGTATTCGTCCACCAGCTTGGGAAAGCGTTCGGTGAAGTCCTCGATGAAATCGAGCAACGACCCGCCTCGGGCCCGGTTACGGTATTTGAGCTGCCGCTCGCTGCCCAGGTGCTCCTTCTCATAGCGGGTCATCTCGTCGGGCAGATCGCGATAGACACCGCCGGGTCGATAATAGGTGGCGTGCATGCGGGCACCCGAGACCGCTTCATAGCAGTCCATGAGATCCTCGCGCTCGCGGAAGCAGTACAAAAACACCGTCATGGCGCCCACGTCGAGGGCGTGGGACCCCAGCCACAGCAGGTGATTGAGAATGCGGGTGATCTCGTCGAACATCACCCGGATGTACTGGGCGCGGATGGGCGGCTCGATGCCGAGCAGCTTTTCGATGGCCCCCACGTAGCCGTGCTCGTTGCACATCATGGAGACGTAGTCGAGCCGGTCCATGTAGCCGATGGACTGGTTCCAAGGCTTGTATTCGGCCAGCTTTTCGGTGCCGCGATGGAGCAGACCCACATGGGGATCGGCGCGTTCGATCACCTCGCCGTCCATCTCCAACACCAGCCGCAATACGCCGTGCGCCGCAGGATGTTGGGGTCCGAAGTTGATGGTGAAATTGCGGATCTCAGCCATCGGCCTCCTCCTGCCGCTCGGGCTCGACCCCATCGGTATAACGACAATCGTCCCGCACCACCCGCGGCACGTTGATGCGCGGCTCGATGCTCACCGGCTCGTACACCACCCGTCCGAGCTTTTCGTCGTAACGCATCTCCACCTGTCCAACCAGAGGAAAATCCTTGCGCAGAGGGTGTCCCACGAAACCGTAGTCGGTGAGGATCCGGCGCAGATCGGGATGGCCCTTGAAAAGGATGCCAAACAGATCGAACGCTTCCCGCTCGAACCAATCGGCGCTCTTCCACAGGTCCACCACGGAATCCACGGCGGGGAACTCCTCGTCGAGGAAGGTCTTGACCCGCAGGCGCCAGTTGTTGGTGAGGGAGAGCAGGTGGTAGACCACGGCGAAGCGGCTCTCGGGCTGCGGCCGCAGGGGCTCGTCCCGCTCGGCGCCGCGACTGAAGCCGGTGTTGGGCGCATCGTCCACCTCCCACTCGCTGCGTTTCCAAGCGGAGTAGTCCACGCCGCAGACGTCGATGCACTGGTCGAAACCCAGGGCCGCCTTGCGGCGTAGCAGGGTCATGATCTCCAAAAGACGCTCCCGCGGCACGGTGAGGGTGATCTCGCCCCGCTTGCGCACCATGGTGCACTCCTCGCACAGCTCGTCGAGGATGTGCTCTTCGATCAGCTCCTCCAAGTCGTCGAGACGCTCTTCCAGGCTCATGCCGCCGCCTCGCTGCCGGTGCGGGCGATGGTGCTCTCACGTCGGATCTTCTTCTGGAGCTGCACGATGCCATAGAGGAGCGCCTCGGCGGTGGGCGGGCAGCCCGGCACGTAGACGTCCACCGGCACCACGCGGTCGCAACCGCGCACCACGGAATAGGAGTAGTGGTAATAACCGCCGCCGTTGGCGCAGGAGCCCATGGAGATGACCCAGCGCGGCTCGGGCATCTGGTCGTACACCTTGCGCAAAGCCGGCGCCATCTTGTTCACCAGGGTGCCGGCCACGATCATTACGTCCGACTGGCGCGGGCTCGGCCGGAAGATGATGCCGAAGCGATCCAAGTCATACCGTGAGGCGCCGGCGTGCATCATCTCCACCGCGCAGCAGGCCAGCCCGAAAGTCATGGGCCACAGCGAACCGGTGCGCGCCCAGTTGATGACGGTATCCAACGAGGTGGTGACGAAACCCTCACCCAGTACGCCTTCTATTCCCATTCCAGCGCCCCTTTTTTCCACTCGTAGATGAAACCGATGACGAGGATGCCCAAAAAGACCATCATCGCCCAGAAACCAACGGGACCCACCTGGTCGAGCACCACGGCCCAAGGAAAGAAGAAGGCGATTTCGAGGTCGAACAGGATGAAGAGAATGGCCACCAGATAGAAACGCACGTCGAACTTCATCCGTGCGTTTTCGAAGGCCTCGAAGCCGCACTCGTAGGGTGAGCCCTTCTCCGCGTCGGGCTTGTGTGGGGACAGGACGAAACCGATGACGAGGAAAGCGCCGCCGACGGCCAGACCCACGAGAATGAAGATCAAGATGGGAAGATAGTTCTCCAGCACGTCGTGCCGCCCCCTCGACTGGACCGGTTGTGCCCCCGGTTTGATTGGTCAGAACAGCGCCTAAGTCTATTGCAGCAAAAGCGCCACTGTCAACCGAAAAGCGCTTCGTAACTCATTGAAGCAGAAGGGCATATTCTATTTATACATGAGAAAACGGCGCCCGGAAATCCGGACACCGTTTTCACGATTGGTGCCGAAGGCCGGACTTGAACCGGCACGGCTTTCGCCACTGCCCCCTCAAGACAGCGTGTCTACCAATTCCACCACTTCGGCAAATTCATTCACCGGGCTGCGCCGGTTGATCAGACCCGACACCTGGGCTTCGAGTTCCCTCGGGCGCCACGGGCGGCAGGTCGCTGTCCAATTTTACCGGAGGAAGGTCCGCGGTTGTAGCAGGCGCGGGGATCTCTTCCGCTTCCGGTGCGCTCACCATGATACCCGCTTCCTGAGCGCGGTTCATGGCCAGCCAAGCCAAGGCCAAACTCGTGATGAAGAAGAGCGCGGCCAGGATGGCGGTGGTGCGACTGAGGAAATTGGCTGCACCACGGGCGCCAAAGACGGTGCCCGATGCCCCGCTGCCGAAAGCCGCTCCCGCATCGGCCCCTTTTCCGTGCTGGATGAGGATCAGCCCGATGAGGCCGATGGAAAGCAGCAAATGAACCACCACCAATATGGCCTGCATCGCGGCTTACCCGTTGGCTGCCGTACAAATGGCGAGAAAATCGTTCGCCTTCAGAGACGCCCCACCGATGAGGCCGCCGTCGATGTCCGGCTGTGCCAGGAGGTCGCTTGCGTTGTCGGGTTTCATGCTGCCACCGTAGAGAATACGCAGCGACTCGGCCACCGCGGCGCTTTTCTCGGCGATACGGCCGCGGATGAACGCATGCACTTCCTGCGCCTGCTCCGGCGTGGCGGTGCGTCCGGTGCCAATGGCCCAGACCGGTTCGTAGGCAATGACCCCTTCACCCAGCATCTCCACTCCACAATGTTCGATGACGGCATCCACCTGCCGCGCGACCACCGCTTCCGTGGTGCCGGCTTCGCGCTCTTCCAGGGTTTCGCCGATGCAAAAGATGGGCACCAGGCCGTTGCGCCGGGCGGCTTCGAACTTCTGCGCCACCAACTGATCGCTCTCGCCGTGATAGGTACGCCGCTCGGAGTGGCCGATGATCACATACTTGCAATCGAAATCGCGCAGCATGGGCCCGGAGATCTCGCCCGTGTAGGCACCTGCGTCGTGAACCGAAAGGTCCTGTCCGCCCCAGGCGATGGGAGTGCCGGCCAACTGCGACTGCACCTCGGGGATGTAAATCGCCGGGGGACACACTGCCACTTCCGCTCTCTTCACCGCGTCGATGCCTTCTTTGATCCCCGCGAGCAGCTCACGCACGCTCGCAAGAGATCCGTTCATCTTCCAGTTTCCGGCTACCAGTGGTTGACGCATGATCCACTCCTGCAAAATCAGGCCGCGTAGTGTACCAGCGAGCCGATTTTTTTCAATCCCGCACCCGGGACTCGACAAAAAGTTGGAACGGTACCTCAGGCCCGAAAGCACGAAGAAAATGTTCGGCAGGGGCCTGGTGGTTCAACGCTTGGCAGGCTGAGCAGCCGGCATGAACCCTTTTCGCCGCCGCACCAGGCGTATAGCACCCAGATCGGCGGCGGGCGCGCAGCATGCATAGCACCAAGCGGCACGGAGCCGGCCCACGCTACCGCTCGTGCCACCGTCGGTCCGTGTTGCCACCGCAACCGCTCGAAACGCTCCAGTTGCTTCGAGCAGACATCTCTAGAGCATCACAGGTTTTGTCATCGGCCGGATAGACCACACTCTGTTGCCAAAGGTAAAAACACTTCGTCTTGCTCCCTTATCTTTTCGGCTGGGTTTCAATTTCCGAACGCAGCCCCCTTCTCGCCATCGACGCCTCACATGTGTCTGAACCTGGTTACCGCATGATCCGCGGGGGCGGCACCCAACCAAGCCTGGAGCGCATCTGGAGTCAGCGGGCGGCTGACCCAGTATCCCTGAATTCGGTCACATCCGAAGCCGCGCAGGATATCGGCTTGCGTCGGGCGCTCCACCCCTTCGGCCACCACATCCAAGCCCAACGTATGCGCCATGTCGAGAATGGATCGCGCGATCTGCCTGTCTTGGTGATTGCGGTCGATCCCCGCCACCAACCCACGATCCATCTTGAGCACATCCAGAGGAAAACGCCGTAAGCTGCTGAGCGCGGAATAACCCGACCCGAAATCATCCAGCGCCATCGAAACCCCCAACTGCCGGATCTGGGCCAGTATACGGGCCGCCTCGGCGGGATCGGCCATGATGGAAGTTTCGGTGATCTCCAGCTCCAATCGGGCCGGATTCAATCCGCTTTCGGACAGCGCTTGGCGCACCAACGCGACCAGGTCCTGATGCTGGAACTGAATGGCAGAGACATTCACGGCCACATTGATGGGCCTGGGCCAGCGTGACGCCAGGCGGCATGCCTGGAAGAGGACCAGCCGCCCAAGCTCCAATATGAGCCCACTGCGCTCAGCGATGGCGATGAATTCATTGGGCCCGACATCCCCATGTTCCTCATCCTTCCAGCGGGCCAGAGCTTCCACCGCCACCGGTTCTCTGTCCTGAGCGCGCACCTGAGGCTGGAAGGCCAATTCCAATCGCTCCTCGGCGATTGCCCGGCGCAAACGGGTCTCCAAACGCATATAGCGATTGGCCGCCCGGTTCAGTTCGGGAGTGTAATACTCCCAAGTGTTCCGGCCCCGGCTCTTGGCGTGATACATGGCGATGTCGGCATATTTGATGAGCTCGCCTGCATCATCCGCATTTTGGGGAAACAGGCTGATGCCGATACTTACCCCCACAACGCATTCATGGCCCTCGATCTCTACCGGGCGGGACAATGTGTCGATGAGGCGCTGAGCCACCAACCCGGCCACGTCCGGGCTGGAGATGTCGGCCAGCAACACGATGAATTCGTCACCGCCGATACGCGAGAGCAAGTCGCGTGCCCGAGCGGCGGAGCCGGCCGCCGACTCTTGCCGTATGCCGCGCAACGTCTGCGCCAGCTGTTGTGCCACGCTACGCAACAGACGGTCGCCGACCTGATGGCCAAAATTGTCGTTGATGCATTTGAACCCATCCAGATCCAGGAACAGCAGTGCAAAGGACTCATGGTGTCGAGCCGCATTTCCAATGGCCTCCTGAACCATCCGCAAGAAACGGGACCTGTTTGGCAGCCCGGTGAGCTGATCGTGATAGGCCAAATGCCGGATGCGTGAATAAGAATCACGTAATGCGAGGGACATCTCACGAAAAGCACGGGCCAGGTCACCGATCTCGTCGTTCGAAAAGCCGTCCACGTCGAGCATCTCCTCTCCTCGTGCCAAGCGCCCGGTGAAACCTCGCAAAGTAGCCAGAGGACGCACCACGAGTTGACGCATTACCAGTAGAAAAGAGAGCAGCAAAACCAATATGGTGAGCAAGGTCACCCAACCGGTGACAAAGGCGAGATCACGCGAACTTTCTCGCAGCTCAGACGCCGGCAGCATGGAAACCAAGTGCACTCCCGGCATGAGCTCATGGCGCATGGCGAACCACTCGGTCTCTCCTTCCAAAGCGGTGAATCGATCCTTGGGAAGGTTCGGCAATCGATGCAACAGCACCGCATCGAAGCCACGACCTGGAATGAGGGGGCGCCCCTGGTCGTCCACCGCCAGCATCAGCCCATGACGTCCAACACGTGCCGACGCCATCCGATCCACCAAGCTTTTCAGAGAAACGGTCAATACCATGTAGGCACGGACCTGTTCCCGACTGGAGTGCACCAGATCGCCACTCTCCAAGGGAACCGCCACGTACATGAGGGGAAGGCCGTTCGAAGGCGGCCATCGGACGTCGATGGAAGGGAAGTCACCCTTCTTGGTCAATGCTCGGAACAGATCAGGGTCCCAACCACGGGCACCGTCGGCCTTCAGCGTGCTCTGAACCACATCTTCCGTACCGTCTGGAAGCACGATACGGATCTCACGGTACTTGGGAAAGGCCTGCTGATAGCTGCGAAACAGGCGCAACAAAGGGCTGAGCAGCAGAGTGTAGCGAAGCTCCGCATCCCGAGTATGCAGATATTTGCGCACCAACACATCGTTGGCGAACAAGCGAATATTGGCCCGTGCAGTGGCCCGCATCCGTTCGAAATCCCGGGCCAGCCAGGTCAATTGGGTCCGGATCTGACTCTCCTGCTGAGAAACGGCCAGCCGGTGCAACTTGTGATACGCAAATCCACCCAGGGCGAGAATGGGAATGACCACCATGGGAACCAGGAGCAACAACAATTTGGTGCCCAGTCTCAACTCACGGCTCCTGCATCAGACGGGAAAAAAGCAAATTGCGCGCTTTGAGGGCGGCAGGTGGAAGAATGCGGTAGAACTCAGCCCGTGCCAGTACCTCCGGTGCCGGATAGATCACGGGGTCCTCGAGAAATGATTTCGGCAGAAGCGCTTGGGCGGCACGGTTGGGCGTCGCATAACGCACATGAAGCGCCAGGCGGGCAGCGTTTTCCGGCTCGTTGAGAAAATCGATGAAATCCCACGCTAGATCCTTGTTGGGTGAACGTTCCATTACCGTGAGGTAGTCCACCCACAGGTTGGTCCCTTCCAAAGGCACTACGAACCGGATGCGCGGATGGTGCTTTTGCAGCTGTAAGGCATCGCCGTTTAGACCATCGCCATCGCCACCTCCCCGCGGACCATGGGCGAATCCGGCCCCAAATCGATGTGCCGCCAGCTGCGCACGTGCGGCTTGAAAGACTGCAGCAGCGCTTCCACCGCCTTCAGGGCCTCCGGACGGGTCTCATTCACCGAATATCCCAGCGCTTTGAGCGCCATACCGATCACATCCGTGGCGTCCTCGATCATGGCGATGCGGCCATGGGCCTCAGGCGGCGGACGGAAAAGATCCATCCAGCGCGTCGGCACCTGCGTCAAGAGATCTTCGCGATAGGCGATTCCCAACGTACCCCAGAAATAGGGCGCTCCGTATTCCCTGGTGCCGGGAAAGGCATCACGCCAACGTGGATCGATGTGATGGAGGTTGGGAACCGCCGCCTCGTCCACCCGTGCCAACAAGCCGTATCGACGGTATTGGTCGAGCTTGTAGCCGGCCACCACCACCAGGTCGTACCCTTCCTCCTCGGTTTTGATCATATAGTCATCGCGCAGGTCATCGGCATCGAAATAGACCTGGCGGATCCGTACACCCCGACGGCGTTCAAACTCCGCAACCAAGGCAGGATCGATGTAGTCCCCCAGTTAGAAGATCACCAATTCGCGGGGTTCGGGGTGCACCGCATCGAGAACGCCCGCCCAGAGGACGAAACAAAAGATGAAAGCGATGCGGATAGAAACGGCGGGCACGACGGTTATCCTTGACCATCCACGGCATCGATTCTATGTGTTGTTTCGTGCCGGCGCTCCGTTCCGATACGAAAATCGAACCTGGCTCACACTCATCTGGCATAATTTCGACCCATTGAAAAGGGGAAAGGAAACATCATGTTGAGCGGCAGACTGTTGATCGCCATGGATGAGTCCACCCGCCGGCGGCTGCGCGCCGTGGGATACGCCTTGGTGGCCATCGGCGCCGCCGGCGTGATCCTGCCGGGTCTGCTGGGGCTCACCCTCTCCCTGCTCATCGCGGTGCTGCTGGTGCTGGCGGGGGCGTTGTCGGCCTATGCCGCCTGGTCCAGCTACGGCCGCAGTGGCACGGGTTGGATGAAACCGGCCATCCTGGTCGTGCTGGGCCTTCTGGTGGCCTTCTATCCCAAGGCGGGCACCGCCGCCATCGGGCTGATCCTCATCATCTACTTTCTCATGGACGGCATCGCCAACCTGCTGCTGGGACTGGAGTTGCGCCCGCTGCCCGGCTGGGGATGGACCGCAATCAAGGGGGGCGTTTCCTTGGTCCTGGCGCTGGTTTTCATCGGCGGCTGGCCTTTCCATGCCGATTGGCTGGTGGGGTTGATGGTGGGCGTGAGCCTCCTGCTGGACGGCATCGCCCTACTCATGATCACCGCCCGTCCCCTCGAATGACGCCATCCCCATGAAGGAACACCCCTCGGAAGCGCTCACCCTCGAACAAGCCCTGGAGGCCCTGGAAGAGGTGGTGGCGACCCTCGAACAGGGCGATCTTCCGCTGGAACGGGCGTTGGCCCTGTTCGAACGCGGCATCGCCCTTACCCGGGCCTGCCGCAGCAAGCTGGACGCGGCGGAGCAAAAGGTGAAGATTCTGACGGAGAAACATCTGGATGCAGAACCCGAACCCTTCGAGCCCGGAGCGTCCGAGTGAACTGGATTTTCCGGCCTTCGCCCGCCTCTGCACCGACCGGGTGGAGCAAGCACTGAAGGCGTTTTTGCCACCCGCCGATCGGCTTCCGTCCCGTCTCCACCAAGCCATGCGCTATGCCACCTTCAACGGTGGGAAAAGGGTCCGCCCCTTGTTGGTCTACGGTGCCGGAACCGCCTGCGGCGCGCCGCTGGACAGCCTCGACCGCGCCGCCTGCGCCGTGGAGCTGATTCACGCCTATTCCCTGGTCCACGACGACCTGCCGGCCATGGACGACGACGACCTGCGCCGCGGGAAGCCCACCTGCCATCGAGCATTCGACGAGGCCACCGCCATCCTCGTGGGTGACGCCCTCCAATCCCTGGCCTTCGAGCTGCTCACCGAAGGCGAGGCCGCCCCGGCGCGGCGCTTGGAGATGATCCGGGTGCTGGCCCACGCGGCCGGATCCCGAGGCATGGCCGGCGGTCAGGCAATCGACATCGAGGCGGTGGGCCGCAAGATGAGCCTGCCGGAATTGGAGGTGATGCACCGCCACAAGACCGGTGCCCTGATCCGTGCCGCCGTGCGCCTGGGTGCCTTGGCGGCCGGCGCGGCGTCGAACCTGGCCGAGGCGCTGGATCGTTACGCCCAGGCGGTGGGACTGGCGTTCCAGGTCCAGGACGACATTCTCGACGTGGTGGCCGAGACCCAGGTGCTGGGCAAGACCCAGGGCAAGGACGAAGCCGCTGACAAGCCCACATACACCCGTTTGCTCGGGCTGGATGGCGCCCGAGAAAAGGCGGCCGAGCTGTGCGAGGAGGCATTGTCGGCGCTCGACAAGTGGGGCAAAGAGGCCGATCCGTTGCGCGAATTGGCCCGCTACGTGGTGGCCCGTTCCCATTGAACGCCCCCGGCGGAGAGGGGGCGGTCGCGGGATGCGGAAACAGGGATTTCCCTCATGCCCACGGCGGGACTAAAATAGCCTGCTTCCCGGAACCCGATCCGACCACCCGATGACCACCCATTGCAGCAATGCCGAAATCGAGGACGTCCAGGGGAGCCCGGACACGCGGGAGATCGCCATCGACCGCGTGGGCATCAAGGACATCCGCCACCCCGTGCGTGTGAAAGACCGCAGCGAAGGCGAGCAACACACCGTCGCCACCTTCAACATGTACGTCTTTCTGCCCCACAATTTCAAGGGCACCCACATGTCCCGCTTCGTGGAGATCCTCAACAACCACGAGCGCGAGATCTCGGTCAACTCTTTCAAGGAGATTCTGTTGGAGATGGTGGAGCGGCTGGAGTCGGAGGCGGGCCATATCGAAATGACCTTCCCCTTCTTCGTGGAGAAGACGGCGCCCGTCTCCGGCGTGAAGAGCCTGCTCGATTACGAAGTGACCCTCATCGGCGAGGTGAAGAACGGCGTGCCCAGCATGTTCACCCGGGTGGTGGTGCCGGTCACGAGCCTTTGCCCCTGCTCCAAGTCCATCTCCGACCGCGGCGCCCACAACCAGCGGTCCCATGTCACCGTCACCGTGAGCAGCGACGATTTCGTCTGGATCGAGGACCTCATCGATCTTGTGGAGAGTGAGGCGTCGAGCCAGCTCTACGGCCTGCTCAAGCGGCCCGACGAAAAATATGTCACCGAGCACGCCTACGACAACCCCAAGTTCGTGGAAGACATGGTGCGCGACGTGGCCCGCCGGCTGAACGACGATCCCCGCATCCGCACCTATACCGTGGAAGCGGAGAATTTCGAATCCATTCACAACCACTCCGCCTACGCTCTCATCGAACGGGTCAAGTCGTGATACAGCCCGAGCGGTGGGCGGCCCATTCGAGCACCGGCCGCAATCGGCCGTTCAACAACCGGAGTCCCTCGTCGTAGGTCACCCAGCGGTATTCGTCGTGCTCCGGCCGGCCCAACTCCGGATTGACCGGCAGCACCACGTCGGCCCGTTCCGTCTCGGCCAGGTAGTATCGCGCCACTTTGCGCCGACGGTTGCTGCCATACGGCGCCGTTTCGAAAAAGACCTCGCCCCAAGGGAACGCCAGGCCGGTGAGCCCCGTCTCCTCGGCCACCTCGCGCCGCGCCGCCGCCAGCGGATCTTCACCCGGCTCCACCTCCCCTTTGGGAAAGTCCCAGTAGTCGTAGACCCGCAGTAAGAGGAACAGGCAACGGTCGTTTTCACGGCGCACGACGACGGCTCCGGCGGACAAAATCATGACAGCACCCCTTGAAGGCGGCGACGCGAACCCCCACGATACCCGCCATGGACGGTAGAAGGAAGATCACCACCCTGCTGCTGGACTATGGCGGGGTGATCGCGGAAGAGGGCTTCCAACAAGGGTTGGCCGCCATCGCCCGCCGCTGCGGAATGGCGCCGGCCGCCCTCATCCGTGCCGGCGCCGATGCCGTGTATGCCAGCGGTTATGTGACCGGGCGCGGCACCGAGGCCGATTTCTGGCGTCTCCTGAAATCGCGGACCGGCATCCAGGGCGATCCGGAAGCGTGGCGCCGGGAGATCCTGGACCGCTTCCGGCTTCGACCGCGAATGCTGGCTCTGGTGGACGAGTTGCGCGCCCGGGGACTGCGGGTGGCGATCCTCAGCGACCAGACCGACTGGCTGGACGAACTGGAGGCGCGTGACCACTTCTTCCACCATTTCGACCGCGTCTTCAACAGCCACCACCTGGGGATGGGCAAGCGCGATCCACGCACCTTCCGAGTGGCGGCCTGCCGGATGGGCGCGGCACCCGGCGAAGTGCTCTTCGTCGACGATTCACCGGGCAACGTGGAACGGGCCCGGCGGGCGGGGCTCCAGGCCTTGCTGTTCGAGGACGAAACGACCGCCATGGCGGTCTTGGAGCGGTTGGCGCGGAATTGACCGCATCCCCCGGTTCGGCGTCAGCGATCGAGGGCGTCGAGCAGCCCATCCAGCGGCAGGGTGTTGAGCACGTCCCCTTTTTCCAGCCATCCCCGCCGCGCCTGACCCACGCCATGACGCAGGTAAGCCAACTGGCCGGCGCTGTGGGCATCGGAAGAGATGGCCACTTTCAGCCCCCGCTCCTTGGCCATGCGGCAGTGGAGGTCGTCCAGGTCCAACCGCTGGGGCTGGGCATTGAGCTCCAAAAAACAGCCGCGTTCCACCGCGGCGTCCATCACCCTCTCCATGTCCAGGTCGCAGGCCCGGCGCCTGCCGATGAGGCGCGCCGTGGGGTGGGCCAGGATGTGCAGCCGGGGGTTGTCCATGGCGCGGATCACTCGTTCGGTCTGTCGCTTGCGTGACAAACCGAAAGCGGAATGGACGGCGCCCACCACCACGTCCAGCCGGGCCAGCACCTCATCGGGCAGATCCAGGGTGCCGTCCTCCAGAATGTCCACCTCCACCCCTTTCAGCAAACGGATGCCCTTCAATTTCTCGTTCAACCGGTCGATGGCCTCACCATGGGCCAACAACCGGTCCCCGTCCAACCCCCGCGCCACCCCCAAATGGCGGCTATGCTCGGTGATGGCCAGATAACGGTGTCCCAAGTCGCGGGCGGCCCGGGCCATGGTGAGAAGATCCTCTTGCCCATCGCTTGCGGTGGTGTGGCAATGTAGATCGCCCTCGATGTCTTTCAACGTCACCAGTCTCGGCAATCGCCCCTCGGCCGCCGCCTCCAACTCTCCCCGCTGCTCGCGCAATTCGGGTTCGATCCAAGGCAAGCCCACCTGGGCATAGACCTCGGCTTCGGTGCGGCCAGCGATCCGTTTCCCCGCCCGGTCGAACACGCCGTACTCGTTGATCTTGAGCCCGCGCTGGACGCCCAGGGTGCGCACCGCGATATTGTGCCCCTTGCTGCCGGTGAAATAGTGCCAGGCCGCTCCGAAACTGGCCTGGGGCACCACCCGCAAGTCCACTTGCAGGCCCGAACGCAGCACCACTTGGGCGCGGGTGGTGCCCTGAGAGATCACCCGTTCGACCGCCTCGTGCCGGACGAACGCCGCGGTCACATCTGTCCCTTTGGCGGCCGCGACGAGAAGATCGAGATCGCCCACCGTCTCCTTCCACCGGCGGTAGCTTCCGGCCGGCTCCACTCGGCGAACCCCTCGGATCCCCTTCAGGTACGTCAACAGCTGCTCCACCGTCTCTTCCACTTCGGCTCGCAGCCAGCGCCGTGTGCGTCTTTTCAGTTCCGCGAGTTCACGCAGAAGATTCTGCTCGCTCTTGACACCGAAACCGGGCAGATTGCGCACCAGCCCTCGACGCGCCGCCGCTTCCAGATCCGCCAACCCATGGATCCCGAGCCGATCGCGCAGCACCGCCAACCGCTTGGGGCCCAACCCCGGCACCTGGAGCAGCTCCACCAGCTCCGGAGGAACGGCGTGCTCCAGCTCGCGCAGCTTGCGGAGCGAGCCGGTGGCGACCATCTCTCGGATCTTGGCCGCCAGATCCCGACCGATGCCGGGAAGGGCTTCCAGGTCCGCTCCGGCCTGGACCATGTCGGAGAGGCTGTGGGCCAAGCCGCGCACGGTGCGCGCAGCATTCCGATAAGCACGGATGCGAAACGGATTTTCCTGCTGCACCTCGAGCAGATCGGCAATGCGGTCGAAGGCGGCGGCGATCTCGGCGTTGGTCACGGCCATGGTTCATTCCGCCCGGCGACGGGATACACCGTTCCGGCCGACCCGATGGGCGCGCTGCGTCGGCACGCCGATCGGCGGCTCAATGGGCGTAAGTGCCCATGAGCACGGCCTCGTCCAGCACGTGCCCTTCCATGGCCTTCAGCAGCTCCGCCTTGGTGGGCGTCCCCAGATCGGGAAGCACCCTGTCCAGGGCATAGAGTTTGAAAAAATAGCGGTGGCGCCCCACCGGGGGACAAGGACCGCCCCATCCCGTCCGCTTCCAGTCATTGAGCCCCTGACCCGTGCCCGGCGGCAACGCCTTCACCCCCTCTTCCAGGCCCTTGCTGTTCGGAGGCAGGTTGTAGAGCACCCAGTGGACCCAGACCATTTTGGGCGCTGCCGGATCCGGCGCGTCGGGGTCGTCCACGATGAGCACCAAGCTCCGGGCGCCTTCAGGCACCCCTTCCCAGCGCAATGGTGGCGAAATGTCCTCGCCGTCACAGGTGTAGCGGGCGGGAATGGCACCGCCCTCTGCGAACGCAGGGGATTGGATGACCATGTTCACGGCATGCACCTCCATCGACCAGACGAGCGGAAAAAGCAAAGAAAACAGGACGGCGGACCTCAAACGGCGTGCGGCATTCATGGCAGAGCCTCCTGTCGTCGACCACGAAAACATACTACCGCAAACGGAACGGCCCATGCGGTGCCGCCCGCCGGAGTCACTGGGACGTCGCCATCTGCACCGCTTCGTCCACGTCCACCGACACCAGACGGGAAACCCCCGGCTCGTTCATGGTGACCCCGAGCAACTGATTGGCGACCGCCATGGTGACTTTGTTGTGGGTGATGAAAATGAACTGGACCTTTTCCGACATCTCTTTGACCAGCTCGCAATAACGCCCCACATTGGCGTCGTCCAGGGGGGCGTCCACCTCATCCAGCATGCAAAAAGGCGCTGGATTGAGCTGAAAGATGGAAAACACCAAAGCCACCGCCGAAAGCGCTTTCTCACCGCCGGACAGCAGATGGATGCTGGTGTTTCGCTTGCCCGGGGGGCGGGCCATGATGGCCACGCCGGCATCCAACAAATCATCCCCCACCAGCTCCAGGTAGGCGTGCCCCCCTCCGAACAGCTTGGGAAACATCTTTTCAAGGCCGGCGTTGACTTTGTCGAAAGTCTCCTTGAAACGGGTTCGTGTTTCGCGGTCGATCTTGCGAATGGCCGCTTCCAGGGTTTCCAGGGACTGGACCACGTCCGCATGTTGGGCGTCGATGTATTCCAACCGCTCCCGGGTCTCCTTGAATTCGTCGATGGCGGCCAGGTTGATGGCGCCAAGCCGCTGGATGCGTCGCGCCAACTGTTCCGCCCGGGCCTGCCACGCTTCCACGGTGGCGTCCTCGGGCAATCCCGCCTCCAGGTCGGAACGGGCGATGCCGCTCTGTGCCAACTGCTCCTCCAGGGTGCGGCTCCGGACCAGGATCTCTTGCCGTGCCAACCGCCCCTGTTCCAGGGCTTCGCGCTGGATCTGCACCTGTTGCTCCGCCTCGTGGCGAGCCTGCTCCAACTCGCGTAGCCTCTGATCGATGCCCTCCAACGCGCCGCGCGCCTCGGTCAACTCCCGCTCCACCGCCATCCGGCGCTCGAGGAGCGCCTGCAGCTCGGCCTGCTGGCGCTCCAGCGGCGCTTCGCTCTCTTCCAACCGAGTTTCGAGATCACGACAACGGGCTTCGGACTCGGCCAGTTGCCGGGCCAACCTGTCGATGGCATCCCGCAGGGACTGTTCGGTGCTGCGCACCGACTCCACCCTCAGGGCGATCCGATGGGCCTCGGCGCGGGCCCGGGCGGCCGCTTCGCGGGCGTCGGCCAGTTCGCGCTGCAACCGTTCCCGACGCGCCGCCAACTGTTCGCGCTGAACCGCATGCCGTTCCATCTCCTCCAAGGCGCGGTGGAGTCGCTCGCGCGCCTCGGCCATGCGTTCGCGATCGGCCTCCAATTGACCTCGGATCTCCTCCAGCTCTCGAGCCAGCGCCTCGCCCCGCTGGCGGATATGCTCCACCCGCGCCCGTTTGGCGCCGAGCTGGGAGCGGACCCGGGCGAGCTCCTGGGTGGTCCGGTCCAGCTCGGCCCGTTCCGCTTTGAGCCGCCGTTCATCGTCGACAAGCCGCAGGCGGTCATCCGAAAGCGCTTTCTCCAGGGACTCCGCCTCCGCCTCCAGCCGGGTGATCTCCGACTCCAAACGCCGGATCTCGGCTTCACGGGCGAGCACGCCGGCGGTGGCGTCACCCCGTTCGAGCCGGAGCCACCCCGCGCCCACGCAGATCCCATCGGGTGTCACCACTATTTCGCCCGGCGCCAGGCGCGCAGCCCGCTCCAACGCCTGGTCCAAGTCGTCGGCCGTCCACACCGCCGCCAGCATCCGGCGCACGGCCCCAGGCCCTTCCACCATGGCGGCGAGGGAGTCGGCCGGCACTTCGAACGCCGCTTCCTCGGTCTCGATGAGATCGAGGCGGCCGGAGACGAGCTGCTGGACCCGCGTCGTCCAGCCCGCCAGATCCTCCACCAACAACCCGTGAAGACGCCCGCCGAGCACCGCCTCGACCGCCGTCCGCCAACGCGGAGGCACCGAAATCCGTTCCAGAAGCCGGGGCGCCCTCTCCAGGTCGTTCTCCCGCAGCCAACGCACGAAATCCTGATCGTCCTCCCCGAGCACCGATTGTTGTAATGCGTGCAGAGAGGCCAACCGCCCGCGGGCGGCCTGCAACGCTTCACGAACCTGGGCCAGCGCCTGTTCCCGCGCTTCCAGGTTCGATCGGGTTTCGGCGATGGCCTCTTCCACCGTCTCCAACGCGTGCGACAAGCGCTCGGCGCGTTCGCCGAGGGCCGCTTCGCGCGCCTCCAATTCACCGAGCTCGGCCTGCAGCCTGGGATCGGCCAACCGATCGCGTTCCTGCTCGAGTTTTTCCAGCCGCCCCCTCAGATGGGCCTCTTGCTGTTCGAGCTGGTTGATCAAGGCACGCTCCACCTGGGCGGTCTGGGCCGGCTCCGCGGCGCGGGCATTGAAAGCGTCCCACTCCTGCTGCCAGGCCTCCATGGCCTCGGCGGCCGCTTCCTCCCGTGCCTGAAGGGTCTCCGCCCGTTCGCGTGCCATCTCCAGCTCGGGTTGGTCCTCCATGAGGGCGCGGGCCATCTCTTGGAGGCGGGTCTCGTCCTGGCTGCGGTGAGCTCGCGCCTCCTCCAGCGCCCGGCGCGCCTGGTCCAACTCTTCTTCCATGCGCGCACGCGCCTGACGGGCGTACTGAATGGCCTCCTCCAACCGCGCGATGTCGGCACCCACGGCGTAGAACCGGCCCTGGATCGCATTGAAGCGTTCGTTGGCCTCGTTGTGCGCAGCGCGCTGGGCTTCGATTTCGGCTTCCACTTTGCGCAGCGCCGCCACCGCCGCCTCATGCCGATTGGTGAGCTCGGCGAGGCGACGTTCCTGAGCGGCGCGCTCCTCCTCCAACCGGCGCAATTGAAGCAACAGCAATTCCGCCTCGACCTCTCGGGCCTCGGCCTTGAGCGCCTTGTACTTCTCCGCGGTGGCGGCCTGCCGCTCCAGATGACGGAGCTGCTTTTCCACCTCCTCCCGCAGATCGGTGAGCCGCTCCAGGTTCTCCCGCGTGTGGCGGATGCGGTTTTCGGTCTCCCGCCGCCGCTCTTTGTACTTGGAGATTCCGGCCGCCTCCTCCAGGTAAACTCGCAACTCCTCAGGACGGGACTCGATGATCCGGGAGATCATCCCTTGTTCGATGATGGCGTAGCTGCGCGGCCCCAGGCCCGTGCCGAGAAAGAGATCGGTGATGTCCCGCCGACGGCACTTGACGCCGTTCAAGTAATAGGTGGACTGACCGTCGCGACTCACCTGACGCCGCACCGAAATGGTGGAATAGCGGGCATACTGACCCCCGGCCCGGCCGTCGCTGTTGTCGAAGACGAGCTCCACACTGGCCTGGCCCACCGGCTTGCGCGCCGCGGATCCATTGAAGATCACGTCGGACATGGACTCGCCGCGCAGCATCTTGGCCGAGCTCTCCCCCATCACCCAACGCACGGCGTCGATGACGTTGGATTTGCCGCAGCCGTTGGGACCCACCACTCCCACCAGATTGCTGGGAAACGGAATGGTGGTGGGATCGACGAAGGATTTGAACCCCGCCAGCTTGATTTTCTCGAGGCGCATGGGGCGCAAAGATACAGAACCCGATGCGGTGGCACAAGCGGATCGTTGTATTACAAATGGGATGAAATACCAACCACAACCAATTGTTTCAACACATTTTTATTCCGGCACATAACGCGCCGCGTCCGGCTGCCTTATAATAGCGGCATTTGAACGGACGGCGAGCCGCGCAACCATGTCCACCCGGCCCAGCAAAGCGTTGGAGACTTTCGACAACCCCCAGCCGGAACGGGACTACACCATCCGCATCCGGGTGCCCGAATTCACCTGTCTCTGTCCCAAGACCGGTCAACCCGATTTCGCCACCCTGCACATCGAATACGTTCCCGATCGGCTGTGCGTGGAGCTCAAATCCCTCAAGCTTTACGTCTGGTCTTTCCGTGACGAGGGGGCCTTCCACGAGGCGGTCACCAACCGCATCCTGGACGATCTGGTCAACGCGGTGCGGCCCCGCTTCATGCGATTGACCGCCGAATTCAACGTGCGCGGCGGCATCTACACCACGGTGGTGGCCGAGCACCGCGCCCCGGAGTGGCAGCCCCCGCCGATCGTCTCTCTCCCTTGACCCTGCCCTGCTTCATCGGGCTGGACCTCGGCACTTCCGGCTGCCGTGCGGTGGCGGTGGACTCCACCGGCAGGACGCTGGCACGGGAAGCGGTCACGCTGCCGGAGCCGATATCCGAACCGGGCGGCGGACGTCGTCAGGATGCCCTGCTATGGTGGCGGGCGGCCACCCAGGTCCTGAGGCGGCTCGTTTTCCGACTGAGCGGGCACCACCCCGTCGCGTTGGCGGTCGACGGCACATCGGCCACCGTGCTGATCACGGACGCCTCTGGACGGCCCCTGGCCCCCGCCCTCATGTACGACGACCGGCGGGCGGTGGGCCCGGCGGCGCGCCTGGCCGACCGGGCTCCGCCGGAAACGCCCGTCCACACCCCCACGTCCAGCCTGGCGAAGGTGCTCTGGCTGCTGGAACATGTCGACTCGAGAAAGGCCGCCCATGTGTTGCACCAGGCGGAGTGGATCACCGCACGCCTGTGCGGCCGCTTCGACATCGGAGATGCCAACAACTGCCTGAAGCTGGGGTACGATCCGGTGTCCGAAACCTGGCCCCACTGGCTGACGGCACTGGCCTTGCCGGACAAGCTGCTGCCCAAGGTGGTGACGCCTGGAACGGTGCTCGGCCCCCTCACTCCGACGGCCTCCCGGGAGACGGGGCTGCCCGCGGCGTGCCAGGTGGTGGCCGGAACCACCGACAGCACCGCCGCCGCCTTGGCGGCGGGCCTCGAACGGCCGGGAGACGCCCTCACCTCCCTCGGCTCCACGCTGGTCACCAAGGTGCTCAGCCCAAAGCCGGTGTTCCACGGGGGTTATGGCGTCTACAGCCATCACATCCTGGACCGATGGCTGGTGGGCGGCGCCTCCAACAGTGGGGGGCGCGTATTACTGGCCCACTTCGAAGAAGAGGAGTTGACGCACTTGAGCGCCCGCATCCACCCCCAGCGCCCACTCTGCCTGGATTACTATCCTCTGCCGCCGGGCACGGGAGAGCGGTTTCCCGTGAACGACCCCGAGATGGCGCCACGCCTCCACCCCGTTCCACGGGACCGGGCTCGCTTCCTGCAAGCACTGCTGGAGGGCATGGCGGCCATCGAACGGCTGGCCTACCGGCGGCTGGAGACGCTGGGCGCGCCCGCGGTGGGGCGCGTCTTCACCAGCGGCGGCGGGGCGTCCAACACCGCATGGACCGCCATCCGACGGCGCGTCCTGAAAAGGGAGATTCTGCCGGCACGCCACGGTGAACCGGCCTGGGGCGCCGCGTTCGTCGCCCGCCACGCCTTGGGCGAGGCGGCCGGCAGGCCCCTCATGCCTTGAGGCTGTCCAACTCCCTCTGGCAGTGGATGGCCAGGGCGAACGCCACGTCCGTCCCTTCGGGGTAGGCCTGGGCCACGATCCAGATCTGCGTGAGCAGCTCGCTGAGACCGGAAAGCGCCTTCAGGGCGTACCGGGTGCGCTCTTCGTCGAAGAAAGCAAAGGGTTCGTCCAGGAAGGCGAACTGCCGCCCTTTCACTTTGCGGTCGAGGAGTTTCTGGGAAAGCGCCAGGCGCAACGCCAGCATGATCTGACGCTGGGTGCCGCTGGAGACTTCGTCCAGATCCATGAAGTCGTGTTTGTCACTTGAAAAGACCTTCACGCTCAGGTCGGGATCGATGCGCAGATGCTCATACCGACCCTGGGTGAAAACCGGCAGGGTGCGGGCCACCAGCTCGCGGATCTCTTTATTGAAATCGTTGGAAAAATCCTTGGCCGCCCCTTCGAGCAGCTCAATGGCCTTGCGCCGCCGCGCTTGGCCGGCGCGCAACTCCGCCTCTTTGGCCTCCAGCCCGTCGATGACCTCGGAGAGGCGCGCCATCTGCCGCACCCGCTCGAGCTCCTGATCCACCTCGCCCTCCAACCGCTTCAGCGCGCTGCTCTTGCGTTCGATCTGATGCTGAAGCCAGGCGATTTCACCCTCCACCAGCGGCGCCAGCTCCTCCCAGGAGGCTGTGGCGCTCTCGATTCTGGGTAGAAGACGGGCATAGAGCGGTTCATCCGGTCGCTCAGGCATCGCTTCCCCGTCCTGCGCATCCTCTTCGTGAGGCTGCACCGCCCGGGCCGCCTCCAACGCCTGGGCCAGATTCGCGGCTTCGCTCATCAGCTCTTTTTCACGCCGGTCGTGATAGCTCACCCGCATCCAGAAGAAGGCCATGAGCACCGCCAGAAACACCGCTCCACCCCCGATCCATGGAATCCAGTGATCCTGCCACCCCGGCACGTGCTGCTGGAGAAACCGAAGGAGCTGCTGGCCCTGGGGGAGGTCTCCACCCTGGGAGAGCAGCCACCAGGCCCCACCGGCGACAAGGGCCAGGACGAAAGCGAGGAAACGCCACAAGCGGCTGCGCCCCCGCTTGCGCCGCGCCTTGCGGATCGCGGGAAACCGTTCGCGGTAGGCGGCAGCCGCCTCTTCAAGCCCTTCGAGCCGGCTGCGGTTGGCCGCCACTTCCGCTTCCAGCGCGTTTTTGCGGTCTTCCAGGCGCACCAACAGCCCTTCTTCGAAATCGAGCTCTTCCTGCTCCTGGCGCAGCGCCTCCACCTCGGCCTCGAGATCCGCCAACATCTCGTCGAAATCGGAGATCTCCTGTTCGAATTCCTGCGCCACTTGCTCCAAAGGCGCCACGCCGGCCATGGTCTTGACCGCCACGCTGTGCGGATGGGGAGAGGTGATCTCCCGCTGGGCCAGATAGAAGGATTCGACGAACTCGTCGAACTCGTACCCGAGAATCTCGAACAGCTTTTCCGAGACCGCCTTCACCCCCCGCGCCAGCGTCTGATCAGAATCACCGGCCAGTCCCAGGCGAGCACCGTGGTTGCCGTCGCGGTCCAGGAAACGGCCGAGCTGATAACGGGTGCCATCGACGGTGAACTCGAGGATGACGGAACAGCGGTTCTCGCCCCAGCGGAGCACCTTCTGGATGTGCTCGTGATCCAGGGAGAAGGTCCGCCCGAACAGCGCGAAACAGATGGTCTCCCCGATGGTGCTCTTGCCCGATTCGTTCTCGCCGCTGATGGCGATGATGCCCTCCTCTGGCAAGTTCTCCAGCTCCAGCGACTCGTACTTGAGGACGTTGTGCGCCCGCACGCTGTTGATGATCATGCCAATCCCTCCTCTTCGAGCTGCCGCAGCCGCGCAAGGGCCAACTCCATGGCTTCACGATAAGCGGCCTCGTCGAAATTCTCCTCGGAATTTCTGCGCCGCTCGAAAAGCGCTTCGCAATACTCGGCAAAGGCATCGGTCACCGGCCGCTGACGAGTGGCGGGTAGCGGTTTGATTTCGTTCTCCAGGGACATGGCTGCGGTTCCTGAATGGAATGGGACGGCGGTCAAATGCGTTTGAAGTGAACGGTCTGCGCGGGCAGATCCACCGACCGAACGGCCAGCATCAACTCTCGATCCGGCTCCAGGTCGTCACTGCGGCGGATACGGGCCTCCAGCGCCAGCTCGGGGATGATAACAACGGCCTTTCTTTCTTCCAACGCCACCACCACCGCCCGTCCCCGCCAGTCCGGACGGCGCTTGAGCCAAATCAATTTCCAATGGAGGTTGGAGAACCGCTCCGCGCGACGAATGGCACCGCCGGCGGCGTTGGCGGCCGCCACCCGTTCACCCACCTGTTCCCGTGTGAGGGGTGCGCCGCCGGTGATCTGGGCCCGCAATTGCTGATGCACCACTAGATCCATGTAGCGGCGCAGAGGGCTGGTGGCTCGCGCATAACACGCCAATCCCAGGCCAAAGTGGCGATCGGGGGTCAGCGCCGTGTTGCTCGGCCGGAACAGGCGGCGATAGGCGTAGGCTTCGGCCAACGTGACGGGATGCCGAACGGTCTCGGGTTCGGGCTGGACGACGAACGGAATGGCCAACCCGTGCGCCACGGCATACCGGGCGGCGGCCTCCCCCGCCATGAGCATGGCGTCGGTCACCATCCGGCGGGATTCGAGACGGGGCAAGGGCCGGATGTGGATCTCTCCGTCGATGACCTTGACGTTCACCTCGGGCAACGCGATCTCGGCGGCGTTTCGCGCCATGCGCGCCCGGCGATACCGTTCGGCCAGGGCTTTCAGGCCGACGAAAGGCGCCTGCGCCAATCGCTTTTCTGCTTCGTCGTAACTCATTCGGCGTACCTTCACCCAACTGGGAACGATTTCGATCTCTTCCGGCGTTCCCTCCTCCGAGAGGCGAAAGCCGAACGAAAGCGCGGGGGAGATCGGCTGCAAGCCCAACCCCAGCATCTCGGTGAGGGCCGGCGGCAGCATGGGAACGGTCCGTTCGGGCAGATAGAGGGTGGCGCCCCGCTCACGCGCGGCCAGATCAAGATGGCTGTCGGGCCGAACCAAGGCCGCCACATCGGCCACGTGCACCCAGAGCCGATCGCCGTCGAGCGCGATGGCGTCGTCGGGATCCATGTTCCCTTCGTCAT
This sequence comes from uncultured Sedimenticola sp., assembly GCA_964404295.1. Lineage (GTDB taxonomy): Bacteria > Pseudomonadota > Gammaproteobacteria > Chromatiales > Chromatiaceae > Thiolapillus. The sequence continues at coordinate 40,743 of CAYOJM010000020.1, forward strand.
CGATGGCCCAGGAGTCGAGATGCGTCAGATCGCGTCGCGGCTCTTCCGGCAAGGGCGGAAGGGGCAGGTCGGGCGAATCCAGGTTCACCCCCTGCCGTTCAGGCCAAGGATTGCGGTTCTCGTCCCACCAGCCGCTTCGCAGCAACAGGGCATGGGCGGCCTCGGGCGTCTCCGAGAGCGCCAATTGGGCCAGGATGCGACTGCGTCCGCCCCGCCCCAGGGCCAACCGCTCCACCTCCTGCATCCGCGCACGGTCCGCCTCTTCCAGACGCCCCGACTCGAGCCGCTCCATGAACGCCGCGTGCTCGGCCGCCTCCCGAGCCTTGCGCGAACGCGCCTCCCGGATGCGCGCCACGCTGTCCGGATCGCGGGCGCGAACGGCCTCCGGCGAGCCCTCGAACCACAAATCCTCCTGCAACAACCGCCAGGCGGCCCAAGCGCTGGCCGGAGTGTGCTCGCCGTGTATCAGTTCCGCCAGTTCGGCCAGGGTGACCGTCTCGCCCTGAAGCAGCTCCCAGGCCTCCTCGGGATCACCCGACGGCGCTTCCATGAACGAAAAATCGGCCACAGGCCCTGGATGCAGCAACCGGACGTCCTTCTCACGCACCCGTTTGCTGCGCCCATCCTGGAAACGAATCTCATATTTCTCACCCACCCCTTGGACGATGGCGGGACGGATCTTGTACAGCACCAGGCTGCCGCTCTGGATTCTCTGCTCGGCCACGAAGGGGCACCCCTCTCGGGAAAAGGCGCTCATGATACCCTCCCGAAGGTGCCCATTGCACAGGTTACAATGCCCTTTTCAACCCGCGCACCAAAGCCCGCATGAACCCCGAATGGAACGCCCACCTGGAGAACCACCACGCTGCATCGGCAGCAGATGCCGACTGCGCCTTTTCGGCTCTGGAGGACATGGCACTCATCCGGATCACTGGGGAAGACGCCCGCGACTTTCTCCAAGGGCAGCTCACCAACGACATCCGCCGGGTGACGCCGGACCGGGCGCAATTGAGCGCGTGGTGCACGGCCAAAGGACGGATGTTGGCCCTGTTCCTGGTCTTCGAACATGGGGGCGAACTCCGGCTGCTGCTGCCACGCGAGCGGCGCGACGTGGTCCTCAAACGGCTCGGCATGTTCGTGCTGCGCGCACGGGTCACCCTGGCGGCCGACGACGACCTGGTGACGGCGGGACTCACCGGAGATTGCATGGACGACCTGGCGCCGGACGCGCCGCAAACCCCTTTCGCCTGTGACCTGCGTGACGGTGTCACCCGCATTCGCCTGCCCGGTCCCCGGCCGCGCCTGCTGTTGGCCGGCCCTGCCCCGGCCATGATCGCCCTGCACGACGCCATGGCCCACCGAATCACCCGGGTGGATCCGGATTTCTGGCATTTGGAAGAGATCCGGGCCGGACTGCCGCAGGTGTACGACGCCACCGCCGAAGCCTTCGTCCCCCAGATGTGCAACCTCGACCGCCTCGACGGAGTGAGCTTCACCAAGGGGTGCTACACAGGACAAGAGGTGGTGGCGCGGATGCGCTATCTGGGCCAACTCAAACGGCGCATGTATCTCGCCCGCATGGCGCCGGGAACCCCCTGTCCCCCACCGGGCACGCCGCTCCACTCCACCTCCAGCCGTTCGGCCCAAGGCGCCGGCCGGGTGGTGGATGCCCGCCCCACGCCGGAAGGCGGCTGTGAAGCCCTGGTGGTGGCCGAGATCGCCGCCGCCGAGGCAGGCGACCTTCGCATCGGGAACGAGAAAGGGCCCGCCGTGGCTTTGGCGCCCCCACCGTACGGCCTGGCCGATGGGGAAGAGGCATGACGGCGCGCCGCCGCTGAAAAAGGGCGATCGCCAAGCCGCCCGGATGTGAGCGCCGCTTATGAAGCCGGGCGGGCGGTGATGCGCCAGTCGGCGCCCACGGCACGGACGTCCTCGATGCGTAGAGGAACACGGTCGGCCATCCGCTCGATCTCCGGCAGGTGAAACAGGCCGCGGGCGCGATGCCCCATGAGGTGCGGCGCCATGTAGAAAATGAGCTCGTCCACCACGCCGCCCGCCAGGGCGGCGCCTGCCAAGGTGGGGCCGGCTTCAATGAGCACCTCGTTGACCTCCGCCTCAGCCAGCGCCCCCATCACCCGCGGCAGATCGATGCCCCCTTCCAAGCGCACCAGGCGGACGCCTCGATCCGCCAGCCGTTTCGCCTTTTCGGAATCCCCGTGGCTGTGAAACACCCATGCGTCGGCGGGCGGCGAGAGCAGTTTCGCATCTTCGGGTATGCGCAATCCCGAATCGAGCACCACCCGAGCCGGCTGGCGCAAGGAGGCGGCCGCATCGACTCCGGGCAGCGCCTCCGGCGGCAGTCGCACGTTGAGCGAAGGGTCGTCTGCCAGCACGGTACCGATGCCGGTGACGATGGCGGAACTGCGAGCCCTCAGCCGATGCACGTCACGCCGGGCGGCGTCTCCGGTGATCCAGCGGCTCTCGCCGTCGGCCATGGCGGTACGCCCGTCCAGGCTCATGGCCAGCTTGATTCGAACCCAAGGCCGCCCTTCGCTCATGCGCTTGAAAAAACCGGGATTGAGCTGACGCGCCGCCGCTTCGAGCAGGCCGCTCTCCACCTGGATGCCGGCCGCCCGCAGGCGCGCCAATCCCCGGCCGGAGACCATCGGATTGGGATCGACGGACGCGGCGACCACACGCGCCACCCCGGCCTCCACCAGCGCGTCGGCGCACGGGGGCGTGCGGCCATGGTGGCTGCATGGCTCCAAAGTCACATAGGCCGTGGCTCCCTGTGCCCGCGCACCGGCCGCCTGGAGGGCGATGCGCTCGGCATGGGGTTCGCCTGCGCGGCGATGCCAACCTTCGCCCACGATCTCCCCCTCGCGCACCAGCACACAACCGACGCGGGGATTGGGATCCGTGGTGTAGAGTCCGCGCCGGGCCAGCTGCAGAGCGCGCGCCATGAAGCGGTGATCTTCGGAAGAAAAGCTCATTCCTTGCCCAACAGGTCGAGCTGCCGACGCAGCGCTTCGGGGTCGGGCTGGCGCTCGAGCCGCTCGATCTCTTCACGGAAGGCTTGTACGTCCTGGAACTGGCGATAGACGGAAGCGAATCGTACGTAAGCCACCTGGTCCAGTGCTTTGAGCTCTTCCATCACGAGATCGCCGATGTGACGCGACGAGACTTCGGGCTCGCCCGGCGCCAACAGGCGGCACACGATGCGGCCCACCGCCGCTTCCACCTGCTCGGCCGAGACCGGGCGCTTTTCCAAGGCGCGCATCATTCCCAGTTTCACCTTCATTTCATCGAAGGGAACCACGCGGCCGTCCGCCTTGACCACTTTGGGCAGGTTCATTTCCACCCGTTCATAGGTGGTGAACCGTTCGCCGCATTCCAGACATTGGCGGCGCCGGCGCACTTGGGTCCCTTCCGCCGCCGAACGGGAATCCACCACCTTGGTGTCGGACGCGGAACAAAAAGGACACCGCATGGCTTCAGTCGGCGTAGACCGGAAAACGGCGACACAAGGCCAGGGTCTTCTCCCGCACCTCAGCGATGACCGCCTCGTCGCCGCGGCTGTCGATGATGTCGCACATCCAACCGGCCAGCTCCCTGCACTCGGCTTCACCGAAGCCACGGGTGGTCACCGCCGGGGTGCCGACGCGGATGCCGGAAGTGACGAAGGGGGACTGGGGGTCGTTGGGCACGGCGTTCTTGTTCACCGTGATGTTGGCCGCCCCCAACCAAGCATCCACATCCTTGCCGGTGAGACCCGCCTCGATGAAGCTGACCAGAAAGAGGTGATCTTCCGTGCCGCCGGAAACCACGTCGTAGCCCCGCTCCATGAAGACCTCGGCCATGACCTTGGCATTCTTCTTCACCTGCTGTTGGTAGGTCTTGAAGGCCGGCTCCATGGCCTCCTTGAAGGCCACCGCCTTGGCGGCGATGACGTGCATCAAAGGACCGCCCTGGATTCCAGGAAAGACCACCGAGTTGAGTCGCTTTTCGATCTCCTCGTTGGCCTTCGCCAGAATCAAGCCGCCCCGGGGACCGCGCAGGGTTTTGTGGGTGGTGGTGGTCACCACGTCGGCCACGGGCACCGGGTTGGGATATTCACCGGCCGCCACCAGGCCCGCCACATGGGCCATGTCCACGAACAGCCAGGCGCCCACGGCATCGGCGATCTCCCTGAACTTTTGCCAGTCGATGACCTGGGAGTAGGCCGAAAAGCCGGCCACCACCATCTTCGGGCGGTGCGCCTCGGCCAGGGCCATCACCGCGTCGTAGTCGATCCGGCCGGTCTGGGGGTCGATGCCGTACTGAACGGCGTTGTAGATCTTGCCGGAGAAGTTGGGCTTGGCGCCATGGGTGAGATGTCCGCCGTGGGCCAGGGACATGCCGAGCACGGTGTCCCCGGGCTGGCACAGCGCCATGTAGACGGCGGCGTTGGCCTGGGAACCCGAATGGGGCTGGACGTTGGCGTAGTCGGCGCCGAACAACGCCTTGGCCCGGTCGATGGCGAGCTGCTCCACCACGTCCACGTTCTCACAGCCGCCGTAATACCGTTTGTGGGGATAGCCCTCGGCGTATTTGTTGGTGAGCACCGAGCCCTGGGCTTCCATCACCCGGGGGCTGGTGTAGTTCTCCGAGGCGATGAGCTCGATGTGCTCTTCCTGACGCCGCTCCTCGTCCGCGATGGCCTTGGCGACCTCATCGTCGTAACCGGCAATGGTCATGGATCTACTGAACATCTTCGACGCGTCTCCGAAATTGGGACAGAACCGGAAAAGCTGCTCATTTTACCCTTTTCGGCCCGCCTGCACCCGAATCAGGCGGTCGATCTTCTCTTCCATCCGCTCGAGCCGCTGCTCCATCTCCCGAGTGCGGTTGTCGATGGCGTGCACTTCCGCCGCCTCACCCTCGCCCGTTTCCATGGAGAACTTTTCGTGCTCACGCTGCAGAGTCTCCAGCACGATCCCGATCATCATGTTCAGAAACACGAAAGCGACGATGAAGATGAAGCTCACATAGAACAACCAGCTCGAGGGATAGACCGCCATGGTCTCGTACATGACATCGGTCCAGTCTTCGAAAGTGGCCACGCGGAAAAGGGTGAGCATGGCGATGGTGATGTTGTCCCACAATTCAGGATTGATGTGGGCGAAGAAGAAGCTTCCTGCGGCGGCATAGATGTAGAAGATGATGAACATGAGCAGGCTCACATAGCCCATGCGCGGCAGCGCCCGCAAGAAAGCGGCGATGAGCACCCGCAGCTCAGGAATGATGGAGACCAGCCGCAGCACTCTGAAGACACGGAACAGCCGCCCGAGGAGCGCCGTCTCGCTCTCCTGCAGCGGCATGAGGCTGGCCGCCACGATGACGAAATCGAACAGGTTCCATCCTTTGCGGAAGAAGCGGCGGATGCTGCCTTCGGCCAGGAAACGGATGATGATCTCGACGAGAAAAAAGAGGGTGATGCCCAGATCGAGCACCTCGATCAGATTCTGGGCCAACGGCGGCAGGTCATAGGTCTTGGCTCCGATCACCAGGGCCGAGAAGATGATGACGCCGATGACGAAGGTCTCGAACAGCTTGTTCTCACGCAGGGCGATGAAACGGGCTTGAAGCCGGGTCGCGTCCAAAGAATCCATGTCGGTCTCTCCGGAAAGGACGTCTCGAGGGCAAACGGACAAAAAAGAAGGGCTCACGACGACGCAAGCCCTTGTTCGACTGGGGTGGATGACGGGACTCGAACCCGCGACAACCGGAATCACAATCCGGGACTCTACCAACTGAGCTACATCCACCATAAAGATGGCACGCCCGGCAGGATTCGAACCTGCTACCCTCGGCTTAGAAGGCCGATGCTCTATCCAGATGAGCTACGGGCGCAGTAAAACGATTCGCCGGCCCGATCTTCGGGCCGGCCTTCCTGCCGAGATTTGGTCGGGGTAGAGAGATTCGAACTCCCGACATCCTGCTCCCAAAGCAGGCGCGCTACCAGACTGCGCTATACCCCGATGGGCGCCTTCGGCGAAGGCGCTGAATTGTAATTCGCCGAACGAATCGGCGTCAATCAGGCGCCGGCGGCCCGTGCTTCCTGCTGTTTTCGGTAGAGCTCGACCACCTTGCGCATCTTCTCTGGCCCGAGGATGCGGGCCATGTTGTCGCGGCAAGCCAGCTTCTGGCGAATGATGGCGCCCCGCACCTGGAACAGCCGGGCCATCAGCTCACGAATGGTGCGATCGGACGCGCCGGACAAGGCGGCTCGTTCGATCTCCTTCTCCAATCGCACCACCTGCTTGACCTTCTCCATCATCCGAGGACGCATCTTCTCGCGCCAATCGGCCAGGGCTTTTTTCTGCCGCTCGTCCAGCCCCAAGGCGTCCTGGTGTTTCTCCACCACCAGCATCAGGTTGGGCATGGGGTTGGCATGGCGCACCATGGCCATCTGCTCCGCGTTCATCTGCGCAACGGCGTGCGAGGCCCCACCCACCAGGGCGGCGGCCAGAAAAAGTGCGGAAACTCTTTTCATCGTCGCCTTCTCCTTGATCGGCTCGATCTCACCCAATTATTCTGCTACAAAAGAAAACAGTCCACCAGCCCATCCCGATCATGAACCTGCGCACCCTTCTTTTTTCATGCCTGGTGCTCACCGCCGCCGCTGCCCAAGCCGACGTCTATCGCTGGACGGACGATTCCGGCCAGACGGTCTACTCACAGACACCGCCGCTCGATGGCCGACCCGCCGCCCGGCTTTCCGACCCGCCACCGCCCGCGGAAGATCCGGAAACAGCCCGAAAACGGCTGGAATCCCAACTCGAAACGCTGGAAAAGGCCGCCGATGCCCGAAAGAAAGCAGCGGCCGAAAAATCGAAGGCGAAAAAAGAGAAAACGGCTCGGGAGGAGCGCTGCCGCAAGGCGCGCCACAACCTTCGGATCCTCGAGAGTCGTCCGCCCAACACGTTGTACAAGGTGGGCGAGAACGAATACCGCCGGTTCACCGTGGAGGAGCTCGAGGCCCAACGGGCCAAGCTGCGCCGCATCATCGAACAGGACTGTGACTGAGACGAGAGAGGGTGATCCATGCCGTTGCTACACCTTGCCACCAACGTGACCCTGGAGACGGATGCGGAACAGAGGCTCGCCACCGGACTTTCCGAGGCCGCCGCACGGCTCCTGGGCAAGCCGGAGCGCTATGTGATGGTGGTGGTCGAAAGCGGGCTGACCATGCGTTTCGGGGGCTCCGACGCCCCTTGCGCCCATCTGCAACTGAAAAGCCTGGGGCTCCCCGGCGACGAGACCGGCCGGTTGTCGGCCGCATTGTGCGACCATCTGGCCGAGGCGTTGAAGCTCGCCGCGGACCGCATCTATATCGAATTCTCCAGTCCGGAACGGCACATGTGGGGCTGGAACCGCACCACTTTCGGATGATCTTCGGCGACGACCGCACCCGTCTGCGCCGAGTCTATCTCGAAGCCTGGCGCAAACGCCGCCAGGGGGTCCCCATGGAACCGCTGGAGGTCCGGGTGGCCGAAGTGGTGGCCCGCCATCCCGAGTACCACGCCCTGCTGGAGTCGGAGGCGCACCTCGAGCACGACTTCGGCCCCGATTCGGGGCGGACCAATCCATTCCTCCACATGGCCATGCATCTCGCCCTGGTGGAACAAGTGGCCACGAACCGACCCGCCGGCATCCGCGATCTCCACCACCGGCTGGCCATCGCCCTGGGCTCGGAACACGAGGCCGAACACCGCATGATGGAGTGCCTCGGCCTGGCGCTGTGGGAAGCCCAGCGGGAAGGCCGCCCGCCCGACGAGCAGGCCTACATGGAGTGTCTGAAGCGGTGCCTGTGAACAGGGAAACGCCCCCGGACTTGTTCGGTTACCGGAAGCACTGGGCACACAAGTTCACCCCCGCCCCCTTCCTGCCCATGAGCCGGGAAGAGATGGACGAGCTGGGTTGGGATCGGTGCGACATCGTTCTGGTGACCGGAGACGCCTATGTGGACCACCCCAGCTTCGGCATGGCGCTCATCGGCCGGTTGCTGGAAGCCCATGGGTTCCGGGTGGGCATCATCGCCCAGCCGGACTGGCGCAGCGCCGAGGCATTCCGTCGGTTGGGCCGCCCCACCCTCTTTTTCGGAGTCACCGCCGGCAACATGGATTCCATGGTGAACCGTTACACCGCCGACCGAAAGATTCGGTCGGACGACGCCTACACGCCCGGGGGCGTGGCGGGACGACGTCCCGATCGGGCGGTCATCGTCTACAGCCAACGATGCCGCGAAGCCTTCAAAGGGGTCCCGGTGGTCATCGGCGGCATCGAAGCCTCGCTGCGGCGCATCGCCCATTACGACTATTGGCAGGACAAGGTGCGCCGCTCGATCCTGGTGGACGCCAAGGCGGACCTGCTCATCTACGGCAACGCCGAGCGGGCCATCGTGGAGGTGGCCCACCGATTGGCCGCCGGAGCGTCCATCGGCGAGATCACGGACCTGCGCGGGACCGCCTTTCTGCGCAGCGGCATCCCGGAGGGTTGGACCGTCATCGACGCCGACGACGTGGCTCCAGCCGGCCCTGCCGCGCCACCGCCCGATCCCTACCGGGCGTCGTCCGCGTGCACCCCCGAAAGCGCGCCCGTGGTCACCCTCCACACCCGACCCAGGCGGTTGGACCGACGCCGCACCGTCCTCCGCCTGCCCGACTACGAACAGGTGAAACGGGATCCGGTGCTCTACGCGCAGGCTTCGCGAACCCTCCATTTGGAATCCAATCCCGGCAACGCCCGCGCCCTGGTCCAGCGCCACGGCGATCGAGAACTCTGGCTCAACCCTCCGCCCCTCCCCCTCACCACTCGGGAGCTGGACCGGATCTACGAGCTGCCCTATCAGCGGGTGCCTCACCCCACCTACGGCGGGGCCCGGATTCCCGCCTATGAGATGATCCGCTTTTCCGTCACCATCATGCGCGGTTGCTTCGGCGGCTGCACCTTCTGTTCCATCACCGAACACGAAGGGCGCATCATCCAGAACCGGTCCGAAGCGAGCATCCTGCGCGAAATCGAGACCATCCGCGACACCGTCCCCGGTTTCACCGGCATCATCTCCGATCTGGGCGGCCCCACCGCCAACATGTGGCGTCTGCACTGCACCGACCCCGAAGTCGAAGCCGCCTGTCGGCGCCTCTCCTGCGTCTATCCGGGCATCTGCAAGAACATGAAGACCGATCAGACCCCCCTGGTGCGGCTCTATCGAAAGGCACGGGCGCTGCCCGGCATCAAGCGGGTCTTCATCGCTTCCGGCCTGCGCTACGACCTGGCGGTGAAGACGCCGGAGTATGTGAAAGAGCTGGTCACCCACCATGTGGGGGGTTACCTCAAGGTGGCGCCGGAACACACCGAACCCGGCCCGCTGGCACACATGATGAAACCGGGCATCGGCACCTGGAACCGCTTCAAGGCCCTCTTCGACAAATACTCGCGCCAGGCCGGCAAGGAGCAGTATCTCATCCCCTACTTCATCGCCGCCCATCCGGGCACCACCGACGAGGACATGCTCAATCTCGCCTTGTGGCTCAAGCGCAACGGTTTTCGGCCCGACCAGGTCCAAGCCTTCCTGCCCACTCCGCTCTCCCTCGCCACCGCCATGTGGCACAGCGGTCGCAACCCGCTCAAACGGATCCGGCGGGAGGGGCCGCAGGTCTTCTCCGCCAAAGGATTGCGCCGCCGCCGGCTGCACAAGGCGTTCCTCCGCTATCACGATCCAGAGAACTGGCCCCTGCTGCGCGATGCCCTCCGGCGCATGGGCCGAAGCGACCTCATCGGCAACGGCAAACGCCACCTGGTGCCGGCCTGGCAACCCAAGGGCACCGGCGTCCGCCGTGACGGACCTCCGACGAGACGCAAGTCCAGGCGACCGCAGGGCCGTCGCTGACGACCCGGCGCGGTCGCTCTACAATGGCGTCATGGCCTTCGAAGAAAAACGGCGAGAAGAAAAAGAAAAGACGGGCTGGCTTCAGGAGTACAGCCTGGCCGAAGAGATCGCCCACGCCATCAGCCACGGGATCGCCATTCCCCTCAGCATTGCCGCCTTGGTATTGCTGGTCACTTTTTCGGCGCTCTATGGCACCGTCTGGCATGTGGTGAGCACGGCCGTCTATGGCACCACCTTGATCCTCCTGTTCACCGCCTCCACTCTCTATCATGGCATCCCCCATGACCGAGCCAAGCCGCTACTGCAAAAGCTCGATCATGCCGCCATCTTTCTTCTCATCGCCGGAACCTATACGCCTTTCACTCTGGTGACCCTGGGCGGCTCGGCTTGGGGATGGACCCTGTTCGGCATCGTCTGGGGGGCGGCGGTCGCAGGCATCTGGATCGAGCTCAGTGACAACCGAAGACTACAACGTGGATCGCTGCTGCTCTACCTGGTCATGGGCTGGGTGGTGATCCTCGCCCTGGATCCTCTTCTGGACAATCTGGCCACGGGCGGATTGTGGCTCCTTCTGGCCGGTGGCCTATCCTATACCCTAGGCGCAGCCATCTACGCCTGGGAACGCTTACACTGGAACCACACCATCTGGCACCTGTTCGTGCTGGCGGGAAGCATTCTCCACTTCCTGGCCATCTTCTTCTATGTGGTTCCTGGAAAGGAATAGCATGTATTTTCCCTCGTCTCACAACCTGATGTGCCGGCTTGAAAAAAGCTTCATGCGCTCCGTTCGTGGTCCAGTCTTCATCAGTTGCTGTCTGCTCTTCCTCTTTCTTTCTCCACACGCATCCGCCAGATTGCCCCAGACTCTGGAGGCGGTAAAGAAGGGCGTGGTGGCCGTAGGTCTCCTGGTTCCTGTCAAGGGCTCACCGAAGTCGCCGCCACAAGCGCGATACCTCGGCACGGGATTCGCGGTGAAAGGAGGCGAGCTGGTGGTGACCAACCACCATGTGGTATCCAAAAAAACAAAAGCAGGTGAACGGCTGGCCGTCTTCTCTGGACGAGGGAGGCAGGCGCGAGTCCATCAGGTGGAAGTGATCCGTTCCGATCCCGAACACGATCTGGCCTTGCTGCGCATCGTTCCGCCCCTGGCCCATGCCCTGCGCCTGCGGGCCCCGGAGTGGGTGGCAGAAGGCAGCGATGTGGCTTTCACCGGGTTTCCCCTGGGAATGGCGCTCGGGCTCTACCCCGTGACCCACAAGGGGATCGTGGCGGCCATCACGCCGGCGGCCATACCGGCGAATTCTTCTCGGGAACTGAACGCCGCCCGCATCAAGCGGCTACGGAATCCTTTCATGGTCTATCAACTCGACGCCGTGGCCTATCCCGGAAACAGCGGCAGCCCGGTCTATCTGCCCTCCAATGGAGAAGTGATCGGCGTGGTGAACAGCGTGTTCGTCAAAGGGTCCAAGGAATCGGTGCTCTCCACCCCGTCGGGCATCACCTACGCCATTCCCGTGCGCCACGTGCACGAACTGCTGAAATGATCCTCGCCTGGTGGAAACGACCCAAGCTCCGAGTGCTTCTGGTGTGCCGTGCCAATGTGTGCCGCTCCCCCATGGGAGAGGCGCTGTTACGCCGGCGACTCGGTAGCATGGGATTGCACCGGCAGGTGGCCGTCGCCTCGGCAGGGACCACCGCCGTTCGCGGCCAACCGCCCGATCCGCGGGCAAAGGCGGCATTGGCGGCGGCGGGATGCCCCCCGCCCAGAGGCGCATCCCGCCCCTTGACCCCGCGGGATTTCCAACGGCACAACTTCATCCTGGCTGTGGATCGGCCCGTTCTCGATCATCTCCACCACCATTGTCCAGATCCGCTGCAGGACCGGTTGAATCTGGTCACCGCATGGGCGGAAGGGCTGGCCGGAATCGAAATCCCGGACCCCTACTATGGCAGCGCCGTCGCTTTCGATCGGGTGCGGGACCTCCTGGACCACGCCTTGGGCCATTTCGTCGAACGGGCCTTGTTGCCCCGTCTGGCCCAAGGCTGATCCGGTTCAGCTCTGCAGGGTGCGGATGTAGTTGACCCTGTCCCAGGCTTCGGGATCCATGGTGTGCTCCTGGCAGGTGGCGCCGATGAGCTGGCGCACCGACTCGTACTCTTTCTCTTCCATCCAGCGCGTCATCTCCTCCAACACGCGCTCGAGCGCCTGAGGGCCTTCCTCCAGCAATGCCGAGGCCATCTGCACCGCCGAAGCGCCGGCCAGCAACATTTTCAACGCTTCGGTGGCGCCATGGATGCCCCCGGTGGCGGCCAGGGAGAGATCGACCTTGCAGTAGAGCTTGGCGATCCAGTGCATACGCAACAGGGCTTCATAGGGGTGGGAGAGATGGAGCCGGGGCTTGACCTCCAGGGTCTCCAGATCCAGATCCGGCTGGTAGAAACGGTTGAAGAGCACCACGCCGTCGGCGCCGGCCGCCTCCAGCTCCCGGACCAGATGGCCCAAGGAGGTGAAATAGGGCGAGAGTTTGACCGCCACCGGAATCCGGACCTGCGCCTTCAACCGGCGCAGGATGTTCAGATAACGGCGCTCAACGAGATCACAAGACTCCTCCACCCCGGGGATGAAATAGATGTTGAGCTCCAGCGCATCGGCGCCGGCCGCCTCCAGCTCCCGCCCATGCTCCACCCAACCGCTCTCGGTGGCGCCGTTGAGGCTGGCGATGACCGGGATCTCCAATGCGTCCTTGAGACGCTGGAGTTGCTCCAGATACTCCTCCAGGCCGGTCTTGTAGTCCGGATGCAGCGGAAGATAGCTGGAGGCTTCGCCGTGCCCCAGGTCCTGAAAGTCCATCAAACCGGTGAGCCGCTCCTCTTCGGCGAGGATCTCCTCCTCGAACAAGGAGTACATGACCAGCGCGGCGGCGCCGGCATCCTCCAGACGGCGGGCGGTATCCAGCTCCCGGCTGAGCGGCGAAGCGGATGGAATGAGCGGATTCTTCAGCGCCAGGCCCAGATAGTCGGTCTCGAGGTTCATCGTGCGTCCTCCTCGCTGTCGTCCACCGGCAGGGAAGCGAGTTGCTCCAGGTGGTGGTAACGCGCGAGCACCGCCTCCTGCTCCGCCTCCACCAGCCGCTCGGCCTCCTTCGGATGGCTGCGCCAGAGCATGGCAAAACGGGTCTCGCTGAGATAGTACTCCTTGAGCGGCACGCTGGGCTTCTTGGAGTCGAGTTGCAACGGATTGAGCCCCTGTTCACGGCGCCTGGGGTCGTAACGGTACAACGGCCAATGCCCGGAGTTCACCGCCAGGTTTTGCTGCCTGAGATTGAGGCTCATGTCCACGCCGTGGGCGATACAGGGCGAATAGGCGATGATGAGCGAAGGCCCATGCCAGGACTCGGCCTCCAGGAAGGCACGCAACGTGTGCACGTCCTTGGCGCCGAAGGCGACGGTGGCCACATAGACGTTTTCATAGGCCATGGCGATCATGCCCAAATCCTTCTTGGGCGCCGGCTTGCCGGCGGCGGAGAACTTGGCCACGGCGCCCCGGGGGGTGGCCTTGGAGGTCTGGCCTCCGGTGTTGGAATAGACCTCGGTGTCCAGCACCAGCAAATTCACGTCACGACCGGAAGCGAGCACGTGGTCCAAGCCGCCGAAGCCGATGTCGTAGGCCCAGCCGTCGCCGCCGATGATCCACACGCTCTTGCGCACCAAGTAGTCGGCGATGGAGCACAGCCGCCGCGCCCGTTCGTCGTCCAGCTCGCGCAACCGCGCCTTGAGCCGCTCCACCCGCTGGCGTTGCTCATGGATGCCCGCCTCGTCGGACTGATCCGCGTCCAGAATGGCCCGCACCAGCTCGGCGTCCAGCCGATCGCCGAGCTGTTCCAGGAGCACCCGGCACTGGTGGACGTGCTGGTCGATGGCCAGCCGAAAGCCCAGGCCGAATTCGGCGTTGTCCTCGAACAAAGAGTTGTTCCAGGCCGGCCCCCGCCCCTCGGGATTGGTGGTGTAGGGGGTGGTGGGGAGATTGCCCCCGTAGATGGAGGAACAACCCGTGGCGTTGGCGATGAGCATCCGATCGCCGAAAAGCTGGGTGGCCAGGCGGATGTAGGGCGTTTCGCCGCAACCCACGCAGGCGCCGGAGAACTCGAAAAGGGGCTGGGCGAGCATGGCCGATTTCATCTTGGGCCATGCGATCTTTTCTCGATCGTACTCCGGAAGCCGGCGGAAAAAGGCCCAGTTGGCGCGATCCTGTTCCAGGACCTCCGCCTTGGGCACCATGTCGAGGGATTTGTGGCTCACGTTGCTCTTGTCCCGCGCCGGGCAGACGTCGGCGCACAGGCCGCAACCGGTGCAATCGTCCGGCGCCACCTGATAGGCCACATAGAGCCCCTCGAACTCCTTGCCTTTCATGGGGCGGTAACGGAACCCCTCGGGCGCGTCGGCCAGCGCGTCTTCGGTGAAGACCTTGGAGCGGATGGCCGAGTGGGGACAGACGAAAGGACACTTGCCGCACTCGATGCACAGATCGGGATCCCATTTGGGCAGCTCCAGGGCGATGGAACGTTTCTCCCACGCGGCGGTGCCCAAAGGCCAGGAACCGTCCGCGGGCACCTTGGAGACCGGCAACTCGTCTCCTCTGCCGGCCAACAGAACGGCGGTCACCTCGCGCACGAACTCGGGCGCCTCGGTCGGCACCGGCGGTCGAAAATCGAAATCACTGGTGATCTCGCCGGGAATCGGTACTTCGTGCAAAGCGTCCAACGCCGCGTCGATGGCGGCGAAATTGCGCTCCACGATCTTGCGCCCCTTGCGGCCATAGGTCTTCTCCACCGCCTCCTTGATCTTGGCGATGGCTTCGTCCCGCGGCAACACGCCGGAGATGGCGAAGAAGCAGGTCTGCATGATGGTGTTGATGCGCCGCCCCATTCCGGTCTTCTTCGCCACGGCGTAAGCGTCGATGACCCATAGCTTCACCCCCTTGTCCAGCATCTCCTGCTGCATTGTGCGCGGCAGGCTGTTCCAGACGCGCTCCGGCGGCTCCGGGGTATTGAGAAGGAAGACGCAACCCGGCGCGGCCTTGCGCATCAGATCGAAGCGCTCGACGAACTGGGGTTGATGGCAGCCGATGAAATCGGCCTCCCCGTCGCCGATGAGGTAAGTGGCACGAATGGGACGCGGACTGAACCGCAAGTGGGAGACGGTCACCGCGCCCGCTTTCTTGGAGTCGTAGACGAAATACCCCTGAACGTACTGGTCGGTCTCCTCGCCAAGGATTTTCAGCGTGTTCTTGTTGGCGCTCACCGTTCCATCGGAGCCCAGCCCGTAGAACAGGCACTGGACCACCCCTTCCAGGTCACGGTTGGGACGCCCTTCCACCCACGGCAGGCTGGTGTGGCACAAATCGTCGTGGATGCCCACGGTGAAGTGGTTTTTCGGCCGCTCCGACCCGAGATTGTCGAACACGGCCCGGATCATCCCCGGCGTGAACTCCTTGGACGACAGCCCATAACGGCCGCCCACGATGCGGGGCATGGAGGAAAACTTTCCGCCTCCTTCGCTCAGATGCTCGGCAAAGGCGGCCACCACGTCCTTGTAGAGAGGTTCGCCCGCGGCGCCCGGCTCCTTGCAGCGGTCGAGAACGGCGATGGCTCGGACCGAGGCCGGCATCGCCGCGATCAGATGCTCCGCCGAGAAGGGGCGGTAGAGCCGCACCCGAACCAGCCCCACTTTCTCGCCCTGCGCCAGGAGATCTTCCACCGTCTCTTCCACCGCCTCGGCGCCCGACCCCATGAGGATCACCACCCGCTCCGCGGCTTCCGAGCCGAAATAATCGAACAGGTGGTAGTGCCGTCCGGTGTGGGCGGCCAACTCGTCCATCACCTGCTGCACGATGCCGGGCAGCGCCTCGTAATAGGGATTCACCGTCTCCCGCCCCTGGAAATAGACATCGGGGTTCTGGGAGGTCCCGCGCAACACCGGCCGATCCGGGGTGAGCGCCCGCTCGCGATGCGCGATGAGCCGGTCGGTCTGGATCAGCGCGCGGATGGTCTCGTCGGCGATCACCTCCACCTTCACCATTTCATGGGAGGTGCGAAAGCCGTCGAAAAAATGGACGAAGGGGATGCGCCCCCGCAAGGTGGCGGCCTGGGCCACCAAGGCCAGGTCCATCACCTCCTGCACCGAGCCCGAGGCGAGCATGGCGAAACCGGTGGCACGGGCGGCCATCACGTCCGAATGGTCGCCGAAGATGGAAAGGGCTTGGGCCGCCAGAGACCGCGCCGCCACATGGATCACCAAGGGCGAGAGCTCGCCGGCGATCTTGTACATGTTGGGAATCATCAGCAGCAGCCCCTGGGAGGCGGTGAAGGTGGTGGTCAAGCCGCCGGCCTGCACCGCGCCGTGCACCGCCCCGGCGGCGCCGCCCTCGCTCTGCATCTCCACGATCTCGGGCACCCCACCCCAGATGTTTTTTCTTCCCTGCGCCGACCATTCGTCGGCCAGCTCACCCATGGGGGAGGCCGGGGTGATGGGATAGATGGCGATGACTTCGTTGATCTTGTGCGCGATGTGCGCCGCCGCCTGGTTTCCGTCGATGGTCGCCCTGGTGCTCATGCCCCTCCTCGCGTGTTCAATCCGGTCGATGCCGGATCAAGATAGCACCGATCGAGGATCCGTGATTTGTCGAAAATCAGGGAGACGACGATCCAGGCACCGGATGTCAGCGGCGCTGCTGGCGCAGATAGTTGGAGCGGCCGCGTGGCCGGTGGCGCGGCCTGGTGTCGGGAAAGACGAGAGGCGCCAGCTCCTCTAATGCCCGCTGATAGACACGCCGCTTGAAATAGATGACGTCCCGCACCGGTTGCCAGTAGCTCACCCAGCGCCAATCGTCGAACTCGGGCTTCTCGCAACGGTCCAGGCAGAAATCGCTCTCGGAGCACTTCACGCGCAAAAGAAACCAGCGCTGTTTCTGGCCGATGCAAATGGGCTGGGCGTTGCGCCGGATGAACTTCTTCGGCAAACGGTAGCGAAGCCAATGGCGGGTGCTGCCGAGCAGTTCCACTTGATGGGGTTTGAGACCGACCTCCTCCTCCAGTTCCCGATACATGGCCTGCTCGGGCGTCTCGCCCTCCTGGATCCCCCCTTGGGGGAACTGCCAGGCATTCTGGCCGATACGACGTCCCCAGAAGAGTCGGTTTTCGTCGTTGACCAAAATGATGCCCACGTTGGGGCGGAATCCATCCCTGTCGATCACGGGATCTTCTCGTTATATATTTAATTGCACTCATTTTTTCATAGAGCACCACGCCACCGCAAGCAACCCGTTCAGCCGGTCTTTCTGCTATAGTGGGAATGTTTTTTTCCACGTGATGGAGCAAGGTCGTGGCCCTGGCTCTGTTCGATCTCGACAACACGCTTCTGGCCGGCGACTCCGACTATCTGTGGGGGGTCTTCCTGTCCGAAAAAGGCGTCGTGGACCGGGCGACCTACGAGAATGAAAACGAGCGGTTCTATCGGGAATACAAGGAGGGCCGCCTGGATATTTTCGAGTTCCTGGCTTTTTCCTTGCGCCCCCTGGCCGAGAACGACCCCGATCGGTTGCACGCCTGGCGCGAGGAGTTCGTGAGCGAGGTCATCGACCCCCTCATCACCGAAGACGCCCGCCTGCTGGTGGAGATGCACCGCAAACGGGGCGACACCCTGGTGGTGATCACCGCCACCAACGCCTTCGTGACCGCGCCCATCGTGGCTCGCTTCGACATTCCCCACCTCATCGCCACCGAGCCGGAACGCATCGACGGCCGGTTCACCGGCCGGGTGGCCGGCGTGCCCTGTTTCCGGGAAGGCAAGGTGAAACGGGTGCGAAGCTGGCTCGAAGGGCGAGACGAGCGTCTGGAAGACGCCTGGTTCTACAGCGACTCTCACAACGACCTCCCTTTGCTCGAACGGGTGAGCCACCCCATGGCGGTGGATCCCGACCCCACTCTGGAGACGGTAGCGGCCGAGCGGGGCTGGCCGGTGCTCTATCTGCACAAAGAGGCGCCACCCCTTTGATGCGCGACGGCGCCATCCGCCATCCATTGGCTGGGCGCCTCCCGCGGCTGGGGCTGCTTCTGGCGTTGGCGCTGGTCGCCTTGGGCGGCGCCCTCGCCGTCGGCAGCGTGACCATCCCACCGAGTGATTTGTGGCACCTGCTGTGGCACCCCGACGACAGCGCCCATGCGCGCATCCTGCACGAATTGCGCCTGCCTCGAGTCCTCTCCGCCTTCGCCGTCGGTGCCCTGCTCGCCCTGGCCGGTGCCTTGATGCAAGTGTTGTTGCGCAATCCGTTGGCCGATCCCTATGTGTTGGGGGTATCGGGCGGCGCCGCCGTGGCCATGCTCGGCGCCATGCTGGCCGGCTGGCCTTTGGTCTGGCAACCGCCGGCCGCCTTTGTCGGCGCCCTGGCCAGCGTATTGCTCCTGTTCGTCCTGGCGCGGCGCGGCCGCTGGAACACCACCGTGCTTCTGCTCACGGGCGTGGTGTTGGCGGCCGGTTGGTCGGCTGTGGTGAGTTTCTTGCTCAGCCTGGCACCCGGCCGACGCCTGCCCGGCATGCTGTTTTGGCTCATGGGGGATCTCTCGGACCTGGACCGCCCCTTGTTGCCCGGCATTACCCTGGCTCTCGCTTTGGCCGCCGCCTTGTGGATGGCGCCTGGCTTGAACCTGGCCACGCGAGGCATGACGCGAGCCCACGCGCTGGGCGTGGACACTCGACGACTGCAGACGTGGCTCTACCTGCTCGCTTCCGGCACGACGGCGGTGGCGGTGAGCCTGGCCGGAACCATTGGATTCGTGGGCCTGGTGGCGCCCCACATGACGCGGCTGCTGCTGGGCGGGGACCATCGGCTGCTGCTGCCCGGCGCGGCCCTGGCGGGCGGCACTTTGTTGCTGCTCGCCGACACCGCGGCACGCACCCTGTTGGCGCCGCGCCAGCTTCCCGTGGGGGTGCTCACCGCCTCGATCGGCGTGCCTCTGTTCCTCTATCTGCTCTACCGCAGCAGGAGGGGCGCCCATGAGTGAGCCCCTGCTTGAGATCCAGGGCCTCACCTTGCGCCGGGGCGGGCGCACCCTCTGCCGCGATCTCGACCTCAGCGTGGAAACGGGTAGCCGCTGGGGGATCCTGGGGCCCAACGGCGCAGGCAAGACCACCCTGCTGCACACCCTGGCCGGCTTGATCCCGGCGGCCGCAGGCCGCGTTCTCTGCCGCGGGCGCCCCTTGCACGCATGGCCTCGGCGGGCGCTGGCACGGGAGCTCGGCCTGTTGTTCCAGCAGGAAACGCCGGCACTCACCACCACCGTCTTCGAAGCCGTCCTCGGAGGACGCCACCCCCACCTGGACGGTTGGGGTTGGGAAACCCGGGACGACCTGGAAACGGCCTGGCGGGCGCTCTCGGAGATGGGCTTGGAACCCCTCGCCCGAAGGGATCCCCAAACCCTGTCCGGAGGAGAACGCCAGCGCATGGAGATCGCTGCCCTGTTGGCCCAGGCGCCCACCGTGGCCTTGCTGGACGAGCCCATCAATCATCTGGATCCCGCCCACCAGGCCGAGGTGCTCGAAGGGCTGCGCCGCCATTTCGGCGAGGCTCCGCGGGCCATGGTGCTGGTGTTGCACGACGTCAATCTGGCCCTGACTTTCTGCGACCGGCTGTTGCTGCTGCGCGGCGATGGTCGCTGGCGGGCGGGCGCCGTCGAGGCGCTGGGGACGGCCGCTCAGCTCTCCTGGGTGTACGGCTGTGAAGTGCGTCCGTGCGACGAGGTGGCCGCCCCCTGTTTCCGTTTTCCCACGGGCGCGGCCTGAGATGGTTCAGACGGGCGCGTCCCCCACGCCATCGTTCTCCACACGACGGCACAAAGACCGGTCATCCGGGTTTTCCACCGCCGACACGATGGCTTCCACCATCCGCCCCAGCTCCTGCGGCGTGAGCACCTCGAGAACGCGTGCCAGCACGTCCGGTTCCACCGGCGCGTACACCTTGCGGCCATCGGCCAGTTCCACCACCACGCCGGCCGCCTCGCCGCCAGCGGCGTCCTCCGCCTCCTGTGCGGCTCGATCCTGAGAAAGGAGATCATCATAGAGGGATTCCGCCGCATCCAGCAGCTCGGGCGCGGCCGTGTCGGGCAGGCGCACTTGCCACAGGTCCGCCTCCCGTTCCAGCTCCGGCTCCAGACCGTGAGCCCGCACGAAACGGACGAACTCGTCGGCAGTGCGAGACTGGAAAAAGACATACTCGAACATGGCGGTTGAAATCGGGCGGCCACGGCAACATGTGTTCAGAGTAGCAGAATCCATTTCTGCTTGATCCCGGTCAAAGGAAAAAAGAGGTAGGAGCGCCATAATTTTTTTGAGAATCAGTATATGCAAATATGCTGATCTACTGGATGGTTCCCTGTTTTCACCGTGACGAGATGGAGGACAGTGACATGAAGACGGTCAAAAAGGCTCTGACGGGTGCATTGCTGGCCGGCAGCGTGATGGCCGCCGGTGCCGCCAACGCATTCTGGGGTCCCTTCGACGACTGGTGGGACGACGACGATTGGTGGGACGACTATCCGCCGCCGTGGGTGCTCTATGGCCCTTATGGCCCCTGGGGTTATTACGGCGCGCCCTACTACTATGGATGGGGTCCCTATGCCTATCCTTATGCCTATCCCTACGGCGGCTACTACGGGTACCCGGGTTACACCTATCCCACTCAACAGACGCCCAGCAGCGGAAGCCAGCAAAAGACGCGCTGATTTCCTCTTGGCGCGAGCGGGAAAAGCGGCCTTTACGGGCCGCTTTTTTTGTGCACCCCTCTGCCCCGCTTCGGTCGACACCGCCGGCACCTTCACGCAATAATCGATGAAAACGACCACCGAGGAGGATCCGATGAAAAATCCCTTCAACCGTCGACGGTTCATGCAATGGCTGGCCGCGGGGACCGGATTGGTGGCCGCCGGGCGGACGGCGGCCCACCACACCGAAACCCACTTCGAGGAGGATTCCACCCACCATATCGTGTACCAACTCAACAAGGCCGATCCAAGGTACATCGGCCATGTGCTCTTTTCGGTGGGCGAGATGCTGCGCAAGTACGGCGACGACATCGAAATCGTGGTGGCCGTCTTCGCCGAAGGCATCCATCTGCTCGCCAAACACCCACGCCGAGCCATTCCCCGCGACCTGCAGCAGAAAGCCGCCTCACTGGCCGCCTACGGCGTGGCTTTCCACGCCTGCAACAACACGCTCAAATCCCTGCGTTGGACGGAGAAGGACCTGTTCGACTTCGTTCAAGTGGTGCCCATTGGGGTGGACGACATCATGCAGCTCCAGAAGCGGGGGTTCGCCTACATCGCCTGGTGACGCGCTCGGCGCCCTCAATGGAAATCCCGGGATTCCACCTCGAGGGTGCCCAACAACGCGCTGTGATCCCACAGGCGGCGCACCACCAGATGCTGGACCCCTTCGGCCCGCTGGATCTCGGCGCGGGCGCCCAACAGCCGAGCTTGCGCCAACACCCGGCGGTGACGTTCCGCCAGGCGTCGCCAGACGATGAGATTGAGAAGCCCGGTTTCGTCCTCCAGGGTGATGAAAACGGCATTGCCTTTGCCCGGACGCTGACGCACGAGCACCAATCCAGCCACTTGCACCACGGTTCCACTCGCCCGCTCGACCACTTCCTTTGCGGAAAGACATCCCCGCCGACGAAGGACGGAGCGCAACAAGGCCAGTGGATGACGGCGCAAAGTCAGCCCCAGGCTGCGGTAGTCATGGAGGATGGAGCGGGCCTCGCCGGGTACCGGCAGCGGCGGCATCCGCTCTTCGGGAAGGGCTCGGACCAGCAACGGCGGCGCCTGATCCGCGGCCGCCACCGCCCAATGGGCGGCATAGCGGTGGTGGCCCAGTGAGGCCAAGGCGTCCGCCGCCGCCAATGCCTCCAAGTCCCGCCGTCCCAGCGCCGTCCGCCGGGCCATTTCCGCCACCGACCCGAACGCCCCCTCTTTTCGGCGGGCGGTGGTCAGCCGCATCGCCCCCGCCCGGGAAAGCCCTTTCACGAGCCGCAACCCCAGGCGCACCGCCCCGTCCTCTTCGAGGGAAGAGTCCCATTCACTGTGGTTCACATCCACGGGCCGCACCGTCACACCATGGGCGCGGGCGTCACGAACCAGTTGGGCGGGCGCATAGAACCCCATGGGTTGGCTGTTGAGCAACGCAATGAGAAACACCGCAGGATGGTGGCACTTGATCCAGGCGGAAGCATAGGCCAGCAGGGCGAAACCGGCGGCATGGGATTCCGGAAAACCGTACTCTCCAAAACCCAGGATCTGGCGGAAGATGCGGTCGGCGAATTCGGCGCTGTAGCCGCGCGCCGCCATGCCCTCCTTGAGCCGGCGCTCCCAGGACGCCAGCCCGCCGCGCCGACGCCAAGCGGCCATGGCCCGGCGCAGGCGGTCCGCCTCGCCCGGCGTGAATCCCGCCGCCACCACCGCCAGGCGGATCACCTGTTCCTGAAAGATGGGCACGCCCAGGGTGCGCTCCAGCACAGATTTCACCGCCTCCGAAGGGTATTCCACCGGCTCCAACCCTTGACGCCGGCGCAAATAGGGGTGAACCATCTCGCCTTGGATGGGGCCGGGCCGAACGAGCGCGATCTCCACCACCAGGTCGTAGAAATTCTCCGGCTTCAGGCGCGGCAACATGGCCATCTGGGCCCTCGATTCGATCTGGAACACGCCGAGGGTGTCGGCCCGCCGGATCATGGCGTAGGTGGCGGGATCCTCCGGTGGAATCCGTTCGAGCGGCATCTCCAACAGCGTCAGGGCCCGGCGCAAGGCGCTGAGCATGCCCAGAGCGAGCACGTCCACCTTCATCAGGCCGAGGGATTCCAGGTCGTCCTTGTCCCACTGGATGACGGTGCGGCCATCCATGGCGGCGTTCTCCACGGGCACCAGTGTCTCCAGGGTGTCGCGCGCGATGACGAATCCCCCCACGTGCTGGGAGAGATGGCGGGGAAACCCCACCAACGCGTTGGCCAACGCCACCAGACGCCGCACGCGCCGGCTTCGGGAATCGAAGCCCGCCTCCTCCAACCCCAGCGCCTCCACCGGACCATGGCGGCGCCACCCCGACACGGCGCGAGCCAACCGTTCCACCTCCGTGGCGGTGAACCCCAGGGCCCGGGCGGTGTCGCGCAGGGCGCTTCGCGACCGATAGGTGATGACGGTGGCGGCCAGGGCGGCGCGACGGCGACCGTATTTGCTGTAGATATACTGGATCACCTCCTCACGCCGTTCGTGCTCGAAGTCCACATCGATGTCGGGGGGCTCGGCCCGCTCCCTGGAGATGAAACGTTCGAACAACAGCGACATGCGCGCCGGATCCACCTCGGTGATGCCCAGGGCGTAACAGACCGCGGAATTGGCCGCCGACCCCCGCCCCTGGCATAGAATGCCCCGTTCACGGGCGAACCGGACCAGATCCCAGACGGTGAGGAAATAGGGCGCGTATTTCAATTCGGCGATCAGCGCCAGCTCCCGCTCGACCTGTTCCGCCACCTCGCGTGGACAGCCGTCGGGCCAGCGGCGCGCCTTGCCCGACTCCACCAGACGTCGAAGGAAGGCGTCGGAAGAGCAGCCGGGCGGCGTGACGTCGTCGGGATATTCATAGCGCAACTCGTCCAGGGAGAAGCGGCACCTTCGGGCGATCTCCCAGCGGGCCGCCAACAGGTCCGGCGGTGCCAACGCACGCCACGCCGCCGGGGCACGAAGATGGCGGGCGCCGTTCATGAGCGCCCGATAGCCCAGGCGTTCCACCGTGGTACGCAAGCGGATGGCGGTGAGCAGGTCTTTCAGCGCACGCCGGCCCGGGCGGTGCATGCAGACGTCCCCGGCCGCCGTCAACGGCAAGCCGTGACGGCGCGCCAATCCCCGCAACCGATCCAAACGCACCCCGTCCAGGCCGTCGAAACGGGGCGACCAGGCCAGCCATCCCCGCCCGGAGAAACGTTCGGCGAACCAGGACGGATCCCAATCGGCGGAAGGATCCTCGGGCGGAAGCCACAACGCCAAACAGCACTCCACCGCTTCCAGATCGGCTCGGTCGAGTCGGTACGTGCCCTTGGGTGCCGCACGCCGTCCTCGGGTGATCACCCGGCACAATGCGGCGTAATCCGTACGATCCTGCGCCAGCAGCACCAGCCTATCGCCTTCCACGAGGCGCAGCTCGCAACCGACGATGAGCTTCACGCCGTGCGTCTTCGCCGCCTGGTGAGCGCGCACCACCCCCGCCAGACTGCACTCGTCGGTAACCGCCAGCGCCTGGTAACCCAGCTCCGCGGCCCGCTTCACCAGCTCCTCGGGATGGGCGGCGCCGCGAAGAAAGCTGAAGTTGGTCAGACAGTGGAGTTCCACGGCGGCGCCGCACTCAGTCGAAACAGCCATGCAGGAACCACCTCCCCTTCCGGTCGCGGAACACCCAATAACGCACCCCTTCGGGGCTCACCGCCCGATAGTAGTCACGCCGGAATGTCCTCCCTTCCCACCACCCGCTTTCCAGCCGCTGCATGAAAGGTTCCAGGCGAAGCGGCCCGCGGTGCCAAGGGCACCCCTCGCGCACGCTCAAAGGACGGGGCCGGGGCAACAGCCACAACGGTTGTCGAAGCGCGGCGGGATGCGCAGGCTCTCCGCCCTTCTCTCCCGGCGCACAAGGAATCCAAGCGCGTTCCGGCCGGTGATCGGCGCAGAGTCTTGCACCCTGCACGGCCTCTTCGCCCAATCGGGCGCGCAGCCGCTCGAGCACATCCCCGTCCGTCCACGCCCCTCCCGACAGCAACTCGCCCGCCACCGGATGAAAAGGCACCCACCGCTCCACGGCCAACTCCATCTCCACCACGGGCGCGGGCAATGCCAGCCGTTCGAAGCGGTGTCCCGTCCACTCCAACAGGCGCGCCTCGTCCCGAGTGGGTTCCAACAGTCCCATCTCGAAACGGGTGGGCGGTGCATCACGGTGGAACAGACGCCACTCCAACCGCTGCACGGCACCGTCCCGGCCGTGAAGAAAAGCGGCCAGGAGCGCCAGCAACCGGCGGGCGGGAAACCGCAGGGCATCCGCCCGTTCCGCTTCATGGGGCAGCCACAACCGCTGGCGAAAACGCTCCGGCGGCTTCCAGAAGGCACGCGGATCGGGCGCCCGGCCCAGCAGGCGATCCAGCCGCATCACCGGCTCCCGCCCGATGCGGCGGATCAGCTCAGGACGGGGAAGCGCAAGGCAATCCCCCAAAGTAGAGAGCCCGACGTTTTCCATCAGCATCCGCCACCGCCGGTCGCGGGTGAACAGACGAAGGGGCACCGCCCGAAGCACCTTTGGAAGCGCCGCCCGATCCGTGACATGAGTGCCCGGCGCGACACGGGCCAGCAACGCCGCCGCAGCCGGCGTGGGGGCGGCGGCCCAGGACGCAGGCCGCCCCACATCGGGCAACCGCGCTTCCATCCGCGTCCTCAAGCGCTCGAAGCTCCCGAACAGACGCAGGCTGCCCCCCACTTCCAGCAGCACCATCAAAGGGTCGAAACACACCTGGGCGCTGTAGCGCCAAGCCCAGACGCCTAGCCCCTCCAGGAGCGCCTTTTCCCTTCGCCGGTCGCGGGATCGCACCTCCAATGCCGGCGCCCGTTCCAAAGCCGCGGCCACGCTCATGCCGGGAACCACCCCGGCGGCGACGGCCGACTCGTTGCAACGATCGATCAACGCCTGCCCCTCATGGTGACGGCTCACCGCAAAAGGCCGCTCCGGCGGGGCGGCAAAGGGGGCCAACGGCAACCGAGGGAAATACCAGGCTAACCAGCGCATGCCACCGTTACCCGCGCGCCACTCCAACCACCACGCCGCTTGAGCACCATCACCCGGAGTCGATCTCCACCCCCCTCGAGACGGAGGCGCAACACTGCGGGAGAAGCCTGCTCCTGGGCCGCGACCGGCCGGAACAGCACCCCCAGGGACCGCCCCGTCTCAGCCGCCAACTGCAGCCGGCGCAACCGGACGGAGGCGATCCGGCCGGGCCAGAACAGGACCAGGGAACAGCCTCCGGAACGGAGCAGTTGCTCCGTCGCCCAGGCGCCTTCCGCACCACCCCGGACCATCAGCAGCCGCTCCGCCGGCACCCCTCGAACCGCCAACGCCGGGACATGGAGCCGCCCGGGCGGATTCACCCAAGCCAGCCACCGTTCCTCCCCGCTCAACCGGCGCAACAAGGGCAACAGCAAGGAAAGCCCTTGGCCCGCCGACGAGATCAACTCCACCAGCCCCTGCCGGGGCCAACCTCCGATGGCTTCGTCCAAGGCGGAGAATCCGGTGCCGATCCGTTCCTCTCGGCCTTCTTCCGCTTCCCCGCCGCGCCAGACCAGACCGCGGCGCAGCAGACCATCCAACGCAGCCGCCCGTTTCATTCCAATCTCTCTCGACGCATGACGACATAGAACAAATATAGAACAAACGAGCCGAAAAAACACGCCTCACTTGTTCCGGCCCCCGCCCTCCTCCGAAATGGAGAGATCGCGGACGAAATCCTCCGCCAACGCCCGGTAGATGGGCTGAGGGCTCACCAGCTTGGAAACGCCGTCCGCGATGAGCGCCACCGCCATCACCGGCAACAAGATGTTCTGGTTGTCGGTCATCTCCATGATGATGATGACGGCGGTCAGCGGCGTCTGCACCACCCCGGTGAAATAGGCGGCCATGCCCAGGAGCGCCACCGTGGAGACGTCGGTACCGGGAAACCAGTCCGCCATCTCCGCCCCCAACCCGGCGCCGATGGAGAGCGAAGGCGCGAAGATCCCTCCCGGAATGCCGCTCCAATAGGAAAGCAAGGTGGCCAGGTACTTGAACAACGGAAAGCCGGCATCCACCGCGTCGCCCCCCTGCAAGGCCGCCTTGGCCTCGGCGTAGCCGGTGCCCCAGGTCTGGCCGCCCGAAAGCAGCCCGATTCCGGCCAGGAGCAGGCCGATGACCACGGCCGTGGCATAGGGATGAGCATTGCGCCAGGGACGGATGCGCCGTCCACCTTGCACCAGCAAGGCGCTGAAGGAACCGCCGGCAAAGCCGCCCACCAGACCACAAACCAGCACCACCGCAAAGACCTGGGGCAGATGGATCACCGTGTCCACCGAGCCGAAATAAGCATAGTTGCCGTTGATGGCCAAGGCGGTGATGCCGGCGATGATCACCGCGGTGAAGACGGTCCCGTTGGTCTTTTCCTCGAACGTCTTGGCCATCTCCTCAATGGCGAACATGACCCCCGCCAATGGCGTGTTGAAAGCCGCCGCCAAGCCCGCCGCGCCACCGGCCAAGATCAATCCGCGGCTGATGTCGTAATGGGGAAAACGGGCGAAACGGGTCAATGAGAACGCGATGGAAGCGGCGATGTGGATGGTGGGCCCTTCGCGGCCGATGGAAGCGCCGCTGAGCAATCCCAACACGATCATGACCCCCTTGCCGACGGCGATGCGCACCGACAACAACCGATGGCGCAAATGGCGGTGGCGTTTCAAATGGAGGGCGGCGATGGCCTGAGGAATGCCGCTGCCTTCGGCGCCGGGAAAGAAACGGCGGGTGAGCCAGACGATGAACGCCAAACCCGAAGGCGTGATCACGAAGGGCAGCCAAGGGTGGTCCGTCACCAAATGGAGAAAATGCTCGCCGGCCCAATCGGCGCCCAGCGCCAGCACGGAAGCCGACACGCCGACCAGCACCGCCCCGACGAGAAAGACGCCGCGGGTGCGCCACACCTGGGCCGAGGTGAGCTGCTTGCGGGATCTTCGGATGCGCTTGCGGTGCATGGGACTGATGGAAGCCGACGAAGGGAAAAACCTTACCAGATTTGGGTTCGACCCAAGAACACGCCGATTCGTAAAGGCGATCCCGCCGCCGCGCTGACTCGAATGCCGTTTCCCTATAGAATACGCGCCACCCGCGCGGCGCCCGCCGCGCCGAAATCATCTGAACTTTCGACGGAGAACGACCCCATGAGACTGATTCTTCTTGGCGCCCCGGGCGCCGGCAAGGGCACCGTGGCCAAAATGCTGACCCAGATCGACGGTTCCGTTCAGATCTCCACCGGCGACATCCTGCGCGCCGCGGTGAAGGAAGGCACCGAACTGGGCAAGGAGGCGCAGGGTTACATGGAGCGCGGTGAGCTGGTTCCCGACTCCCTCATCATGGGCATCATGGAGGAGCGGCTGCAGCAGGACGACTGCAAGCAGGGCTTCCTGCTGGACGGCTTCCCCCGCACCATTCCCCAGGCCGAAGCGCTGGACGAGCTGCTGAAGAAGCTGGACATCACCCTCGACGGCGTGGTGAACCTGAACGTGCCCCGCGAGGTGATCCTGGACCGCCTCACCACTCGTCGCACCTGCGAAGAGTGTGGCGCCATCTACAACGTCAAGAGCAACCCACCCAAGGTGGAGGGCGTGTGCGACAAGTGCGGCGGCAAGGTGGTACAGCGCGCCGACGAGACCGAGGAGGCCATCTCCAAGCGGTTGGACGTCTTCAACGAGCAGACCGCGCCGCTGGTGGGCTACTACCAGGAAAAGGGCATGCTGTGGGACATCAACGCCACCTCCAGCGACGAGGTGGTGAAGATCATCAAGGAGAAACTGGGTCTCTCCTGATCCTTCCACCGATCACGCCAACGACGAAAGCCGCCCCCGGAGGGCGGCTTTTTTCAAGGCCGAGAGACTGAAGAAATCAGGGCTCCGACGCCGTCGTACCGTCCGGCTCGAGGGGAGCGGATCGGTTCGGTCGTCCCTTCTTCTCGGCCGGCGGGGCCGCGGCGCCCTTCTCGGCCTTGCCGGGCACCGCCGGCAACCGCGCATCGGCCGGAACCGGCCGCCATCCACGTTGGGGTTGGCGTGAAAGCTGCTGATCCACCGATTCCACCGGGATGCCCGGTGGCGGCACCACTTCCACGGGACGGCCCGGCTCCAGGAGAGGCGGGGGACCTTGAGGAGGCGGTGGAGGGGCCGCATCCGGCCAATCGGCGCCGGGCGGCGGGACCCAACCGCGATAACGATAGCTGGGCAGGTAGCGCCGCGACGCTCCATGACGCCGCGGTACGGATTCTGCAGGAGGCGCCCAAAGGGGTGGAGCCGACCGGTCCACGCCACCCGGTGGCGGCCAGACCACGTTGCGCCCCGTCGCCGGGTTCTGATAGTACCCCTGGGCCGCGCCGCCCAGGCTCCACAGCAGACTGCATGCCAGAACGCCTGCGGTGACCGCGCGCATCTCTCTTTCCTCCCTTCCTCCTTTGCGGCGAATGTACCACAAGGCCGTCGGCGCCACATCCGCACCCCGGCTTCAATCCTCCCTCTCTTGCGCCGGCAAGCGGTCGCCCTTCTCCGCCGCTTCGAGGGAAGAGGGATCTCCCCGTAACACCAAGACATCCCCGGGACGCAACCGGATATCGGCGGCATCCCCCCGAAGGCGCACGCCGCCGCGCATGATCCGGTCGATGGCCAACCCAGGGTCGGCCTCCCTACGCAGCGCTTCCAGCGTGCGCCCCACCCACGGATGGTCCTCCCCGATGACCACCGACCGGCGCCGGGTTCGATAGCCGTCCGCCTCGCTTCCCGTCTCTTCCACCGCGTGGAAAAAAGCGCGCAACGGAGCATAGTCCTGCGCCCTGAGGTCGGCCATCAGATGGTCGATGTCGGAGGCCGGAACCTCGAGCAGCGCGAGCAATTGGGCGGCGAAGGTGAGGCTGGTCTCCAACCCTTCGGGAAAAACCTCGGCGCCGGTCTCGCGCAACCGGCCCTCGTAACGGACGTCCCGGCAGCGGACCAGCAGGGGAAGGTCTCGGCTCAGGGTGCGGACTTGGACGGCCAGGCGCAAGGCGGTCTCCGCGTCGCGAAAGGTGACCGCCACCGCCCGTGCCCGTTCCAGGCCGGCCGCTTCCAGCACCCTCGGATTGGCTGCGTCTCCGAAGACCACCGGCTCGCCGGCATCCAGCGCTTCGCGCACGCGCTGGATGTCCAGATCCAGGGCCAGGCAACGAATGCCGCGCTGCTGCAAGATGGCCACCAGGTTTTGCCCCAAGCGGCCATAACCGCAGACCAGAACATGCCCGTCGAAGGAGTCGCCGTGCGCGGCCACGGAGTCGGACACCGCGATCTCCGCCGACTCGGCGCCGGAGAGCCGAGACGCCAAGACCCCGTTGTAGCGCACCAGCAAAGGCGCCAACGCCATGGAGAGGATCATGGCCGCGAACAACACCTGAGCGGGCGCCGCCGGGACCAACGCCATGCCCAATCCCAGAGAGAGCAACAGCAGACCGAACTCACCGGCTTCGCCCAGACTGATGCCGGCCCGCCAGGCCTCGTTGCCCGAAAGTCCGAACCGCACGGCGAGCAGGCGGATGACGAGGACCTTGGCCGTCAGCAGCACCCCGAGCACCAGCAAAACCCGGTGCCACTCCACCGCCACCACCGAAAGGTCCAGTTGCATGCCGATGGTGGCGAAGAACAGCCCTAGCATCAGATCCCGAAAGGGGCGGATGTCGGCTTCCATTTGATGGCGGAACTCGGTTTCCCCCAACAGCATCCCGGCCAAAAAAGCGCCCAGGGCGGGGGAAAGCCCAAGGGCGTGGGCCAACCCGGCGGTCCCCATGACCACCAGCAGGGCGGCCAGCATGAACATCTCCAGGGAGTGGGTGCCCGCCACCCAGTGCAGCAGAGGCCCAAGAAGCCGCCGGCCCAGCGTCATGAGCACCAGCGCCAAGGCCACCGCTTTCACCAAAGGCGCCGCCACCGTCCAGACCAGTTCGCCGCCGGGGTCCATCAAAGCCGGAATCACGGCCAGCAGCGGCACCGCCGCCAGGTCCTGGGCCAGGAGAATGCCCACCGCCGCCTGGCCGTGCGGCGTGCCCAGCTCCATCTGCTCTCCCAACTGCTTGAGCGCGATGGCGGTGGAGGACATGGCCAAAGCCGCGCCGACGACGAAAGCGGCCGGGAGCGAGAGCCCGATACCCCAGGCCGCGGCTCCGAACAGCAGCCCCGTGACCAGGATCTGGCTGCCCCCCAACCCCAACACGAGGCGGCGGTTGGCCATGAGCCGCGGAAGGGAAAACTCCAGGCCGATGGTGAACATGAGCAGCACCACGCCGGTCTCGGCCATGAAACGGGTGGCGGGCGAATCGGGAAGCCAATTGAATCCGTGGGGCCCCGCCAACAGGCCGGTGGCCAGATAACCCAGAATGGGAGAGACGCCCAGCCGGATGCACAAGGCCACCAACAAGGCGCCCAACGCCAACAACACCAGTATGGAGTTGAACAGGGCGTGTTCCACGAATCAGCCGTTCAACAACAGTCCCAAAGGATCGTCTGGATCCACCCCTTCCATGAACGGCAGCCGGCGGTCGCGATGCGTCACCTGGTACACCAGCCCCATCCAGTTGCCCACCACCGCCTCGGCGGTGTCGTGCCAAGTGTTGCCGATGTGCGGCGCGATGAGGGATTCGGGAAATTCCAGTGTCCGCTCTCCCCGCTGCCAACGGAAGCGGTACTCCTCCAAGATGGCCGTCTCCCGCACGCCCAGGTAGTTGACCGGCAGCGGTGGATACTCGTCGATCTCCCCCGCCTGATAGCGCAACACCTCCCTTTTGTATTCCTTGAGGAGGGAAATGGTGTCGTACTCGGGGTGGCCCTGAAAGAAGACGAACCGCAATCCGTCGGCGCTGGTGGCCAGATGGACCCCCGCGGATTCGCTCTCCACGAGCACGCGCAGGCCCGCGGCTTCGAACTGTTCCCGCGTGACGGCGTTCCAGCGCGAATGGGGCACGTCGAACCGGCTGTTGACATCGTTCACCAAAGGGTGGCCCCCATCCACCACCCGATGGGGAAAGACCCCCCAAACCTTTTTCGGCTGGGGGATGCGCTTATGGCCGTAACGGAACTGAAGCACCGCATGGGTGGCCAGGCAGGAGCAGAGCGTGGAAGTGACGTTCTCCCAGGCCCAGTCGATCACCTCGATGAGGGGCTCCCAGAAAGGCTGATCGGCCAGCTCCGGCCCCACCACGTTGGCCCCGGTGATGATGAGGGCATCCAACCCTTCCTCGCGGATCTTCTCGAACGGCTCGTAATAGCGGGCGATGTGCTCCCGGGCCTTTTCCCCACGCGGCAGTTCGGGCAGCGTGAAGGGATGGAGATAGAACTGGGCGATGGGGTTGCTCTCGCCCACCAGGCGGAAGAACTGACGCTCGGTGGCGGCGAGGGCCGCATCCGGCATCATGTTGAGCAAGCCCACGTGCAGCTCGCGAATGTGCTGGTGCATGGCCCGACCGCTGGGCAGGACGATGAGCCCTTCCCGCTTCAACCGTTCGAAGGTGGGCAGATCGTTGTGGGCGACCAGGGGCATCTCAGGCCTCCTCGCGCGCGATGGCGCGCTCGAGCAATTCCAGGAAATCGGCCTCGTCCCTCACCTCGGCCAGCTCCCGCGAGGTGACGGTGTAACCCAACCGCGCGATGGCCTCATAACGGGGTATGCGCGAATGGAACAGCCTGGGAAAGATCCAGCGGGTGAAATCGTCCGGATCCATCTGGGCTGCATACGCCAACCCTTTTTCCCGAAGATAGACCGCCAGCTCCGCTTCCAGGAATTCGGGGCGGTAGTAGAGCGGCTTGGGCGCCGACTGAGCGCGGGCGATGAGCTTGCGCTCCTCCTCCTCATCGGTGATCTTGATGTAAAGGATGAGGGTGTGCTCGGCGAGCAGCTCAATGACCCCCGGCTCGTCCAGCTCGCACAAGCTGCCCCCCATGTCGTTGATGAAATGCTGGTATCCGTACACCTCGCGCGCCTTGCGGATGA
This sequence comes from uncultured Sedimenticola sp., assembly GCA_964404295.1. Taxonomy (GTDB): domain Bacteria; phylum Pseudomonadota; class Gammaproteobacteria; order Chromatiales; family Chromatiaceae; genus Thiolapillus. Next base: position 73,546 of record CAYOJM010000020.1, read on the forward strand.
ATTCCGGCACATCGCGCACGGCGGCGATCTCGGCTTCGCGGTAGCGGGCCTGGCGCCAGAGAAAAGGTTCGAGCGGCACGCCGCCCCGCTCCGGATCGCCCAGCTTGCCCACGAAGCTGAGCACCGGCCCCAGGTCGTCCACCTTGATGTTGTTGCGAATGTAGATCCAATCCTTGCGCAGCAGATCGCGCAGGAATGGCTGCTTCATGGCCTCGGCTTTCACCAGGTCGAGGATCCATTCGTCCAGATAGCGGGTGCCGATGCGGTAGTCACCGGAATAATGGAACCAGTCGTGACGGCGCAACAGGGTGGAGATGTGGGTCTTGCCCACCCCGGACATGCCCAGCAGTGTGATCTTCTTGCGCTCCCAGGCGCGGAAGGAGTCTACGGTGAATTTCAAGGTCGTCCGTCCTGTTGGGTTGGATGGAGCCGAAAGGCCGGCTCGACGAAAAGCATGGTACCGTTGTCCGGCGGCCGGCCGGGCCGAAATGATACCACCCCGCCATGAAACCCCTCCCGCGAAACCTGGGTCACTGGTTTTCCGAACGGCTGGAAGAGACGCGCATGCGCCTCGCGCGCCCGGACGCCCTGCTCCAGCTCACCCTCATGGGCCTGCTCACCGGGCTGCTGGCCGGCGCCATCATCGTCTTTTTTCGATGGTCGGTGGAGCACATCCAGGAATGGCTGCTGCCCGGCGAAGGGCCGGACAACTTCGAAGGGCTCCCACTGGTCGGGCGCCTTCTCTTTCCGCTGACCGCCGCCCTGGCCCTGGCCCTCATGTTCCGCTGGTTCGCCCGGGGATTGTACGTCCTGGGGGTGGCGCGAGTGCTCGAACGCATGGCCTATCACCAGGGGCGGCTCACCTTGCGCGGTTTCCTGCTCCAGTTCTTCGGCGTCGCCATCGCCCTCATCGGCGGCCATTCGGTGGGCCGGGAAGGGGCGCACATCTTTCTCGGCGCCTGCACCGGCAGCCTGCTCGGCCAGAAGCTCGAACTGCCCAACAACGCCATCCGAACCCTGGTGGGCTGCGGAACGGCCGCCGGCATCGCGGCATCGTTCAACACCCCACTGGCCGGGGTGATCTTTTCCCTCGAAGTGGTGATGATGGATTACCAACTGGCCAGTTTCATTCCGGTCATCATCGCCGCGGTCACCGCCACTGTGGTTTCCAATGCGGTTCTCGGCGACGCCGCCGTCTTCCAGGTGCCCCCATTGCAACTGGGCAGCCTGGCCGAAGTGCCCCTGGTCGTGGTGCTGGGATTGTTGGCGGGCACCCTGGGCGCCGGTTTCATCCAAATGGTGCAATCCATCGCCAGGGGCACCCGCAACTGGCCCATCGAGCGCCAGATGGGGGCGGCCGGCGCCGCGGTGGCCCTGCTCGGCGCCCTCTTTCCCGAGATCATGGGCATCGGCTACGACACCATCAACACGGCCCTGCTCGGGGGATACACCGCCGGCCTGCTCTTGACGCTGGCCCTGGTCAAGCTGGTGGCCACGTCCATCTGTTCGGCCCTCAACGTGCCCGGAGGGATGATCGGCCCCGCCTTCTTCATCGGCGCCACCTTGGGCGGTGGATTCGGCCATCTCCTGGCGCAGACGCTGCCGGAGCTGGAAATCCACCCCGGCGTCTATGCCATGCTGGGCATGAGCGCCCTCATGGCCGGCAGCCTGCAGGCGCCCCTGGCGGCGCTCACCGCCCTCTTGGAACTAACCGACAACCCCCAAATCATCATGCCCGGCATGCTGGTGGTGGTCATTTCCGGGCTCACCGCCAGCGAACTGTTCCACAAAGAGTCTCTCTTCATCACCATGCTCAAGGCCAAGGGGCTGGACTACAGCCAAAGCCCGGTGATGGCGGCGCTGCGCCGCATCGGCGTGGCCGGGGTGATGGATCGCAGCTTCACCCAAGCCCCCCGCATCGTGGACCGGGCACGGGCGGCGGCCCTGCTGGAACACAAACCCCGCTGGATCTTGGTCACCGAAGCACAAACGCCGAAAGCAGTTCTGGCCGCGGTGGACCTGGCCGCCTGGCTGGAGCGTGGCGAAGGAGAACCGGATGCCCCCATCGACCTGCTGAAGATCCCCGGCCACCGTCTGGAAGTGGCGCCGGTCCATCTGCACGACACCTTGCAGGAGGCCTTGGAAGCCCTGGACCGGACGGGGGCCGAGGCCCTTTACGTGCGCCGCATGACCGCGCCCGGCTTCTGGCGGATCTACGGCATCCTCACCCGTGCCGAGGTCGAATCGGCCTACCGCTGAGTGTTCCCTGAATTGGTGCACCCCGCACAGTGCAGTGCACCGTTGTGGTCTCTAGGAGTGGAGATGACAAAGCGCGGCCCAAAACCGTGCCACGAACCGAAGCCACCCGAATCCCCTCAACCCGATCAAGCACTTGAGTTCGACCGCGGCCGGCATGCCACCGGATCTCCAGAAGTTGGCAAGAGACTTGCAGAAGGCACGTCGACCCAATGACACATCGAGGAGATTCCCTGCCATGAAAAGGACTGCCGTCATCCTGAGCGCCCTCTCCCTCGTCGCCTCCCTGGCGGTGGCCGAACCCACCGGCTGGTTCCGCCAAGGGCCCTTGGCCACCGGCTCGCAATCGGTCTCCGCCCCGGCGCAACCCACCGCGGAGTCTCAGGCCGAAACACCAACGCAACCGGCACCGTCACCGACCCCCACCACCCGAGAGGTGGCCATGGCCGACGACAAGCCGGTGAAGATTCTCTCCGGCTTCGATCAGCTCTCGAAAGAGAGCGTCACCTGCATGTCCTGCCACCGGGAGAAGACACCCGGCATCTACGACCAGTGGGGCCACTCCAAGCACTTCGCCGCCAACGTGGGCTGCTACGAGTGCCACAAGGCGGAACGTTCCGACAAGGACGCCATTCTGCACAAGGACTTCGTCATCTCCGTCATCGTCTCGCCCAAGGACTGCGGGCGCTGTCATGAGCGTGAGGTGGAGGAATTCGACAAGAGCCACCACGCCACCGCCGGCAACATCCTCGGCTCCCTGGACAACGTACTGGCCGAAGTGGTCGAAGGGGCGCCCACCCTGTCGGGCACTTCCCCCATCACCGCCATGGGCTGCGCCGCCTGCCATGGCTCCATCGTGCGGGTGAATTCCGACGGCACCCTGGACAAGTCGAGCTGGCCCAACACCGGCATCGGCCGCATCAATCCCGACGGCTCCAAGGGCGCCTGTACCGCCTGCCATTTCCGCCACGAGTTCTCCAGCGCCCAGGCACGCGAACCCGAGGCGTGCAGCCGCTGCCATCTGGGTCCCGACCACCCTCAAAAAGAGGTGTATGAAGAGTCGGCCCACGGCATCGCCTACAAGGCACACAAGAATAAGATGAACCTTGACTCCAGCAAGTGGATCGTGGGCGAGGATTACACCGCGGCGCCCACCTGTGCCACCTGCCACATGAGCCGCACCAAGGACTTGCCGGTGACCCACGACGTGGGCGACCGCATCGCCTGGAACCTGCGCGCGCCGGTCTCGTTCAAGATCGACGAGAAAGCCAAGGAGAAAGGGTTGCCCGTCAAGCCCTGGATCGACCGCCGCAAGGACATGAAGAACGTCTGCCGCTCTTGCCACGGCAACAACATCGTGGACGCCCACTTCGAGCAGCTCGACACCTTCGTCCTCACCTTCAACGACAAATTCCTGATCCCGGCCAAGAAGCTGTTCGTGGCCATGCTCGAGAACGGTCTGCGTGACAAGACCAAGTTCAACGAAAAGATCGAGTGGGATTACTTCTACCTCTGGCACCATGAAGGCCGCCGCGCGCGCCACGGTGCCGCCATGTTCGCGCCCGACTACGTGCACTGGGAAGGCGTGTTCGAAGTGGCCCACCGCTTCTACATCGAGATGGTCCCGGAGATCAAGGAAGCCATCGCCCACGCCCGGGCCAACGGCAACGCCGAAGGGGCCGACAAGGTGGAGAAGCTGCTCAACGAGATCCTCGACTCGGAGATGCACCGCTGGTTCAAGGGGGCCAAGCCGCCCAAGGCATGGCGCCCGGAAGACAGCGACAACCACGGCTTTTTCATCATGAAGGCCGAGATGAAAGCACAAGAGGAGGCCGCCAAGGCCGCCGCCGGTAAAAAGTGACCGGGGCCCTCCCCACCGCCGGCCCGGTCTCCACCCGGGCCGGCGGCCCTCTTCCGAAGATCTGCGTGCTGCCGGCGCCCGGCGCCGCCAGCCCACAGCGCTTCACCACCCCTGAATCTTGAAACCGAGTCCAAGCCGAGACACGAACCACCCATGGAAATCACACTCATCGAACTGATCTACTCCCAAGACACCTTCTTCCTGCTCATGTCCGGCGCCCTGGTCATGTGGATGGCCACCGGGTTCGCCATGCTCGAAGCCGGCATGGTGCGCACCAAGAGCGTGGCCGAAATCCTCACCAAGAACATCGCGCTCTATTCCATCGCCTGCATCATGTACATGGTCATGGGCTACAACATCATGTACGGCGAGAGCGACAGCGCTTGGATCCCTTCGTTCAGTCTCTTTCTCGGCCTGGACCACAGCCTTGCCGAAGTGGTGAATTCCGGTGGAGAAACCCGCCACTCCTATTTCGCCGATTTCTTTTTCCAGGTGGTCTTCGTGGCTACGGCCATGTCCATCATTTCGGGCGCCGTGGCCGAGCGCATGAAACTCTGGGCCTTCTTGCTGTTCGCCGTGGTGATGACCGGCATCATCTACCCGGTGGAAGGTTACTGGAAGTGGGGCGGCGGCATTCTGGATCAAATCGGCTTTCTCGATTTCGCCGGTTCCGGCGTGGTTCACCTGGCCGGCGCCTCGGCCGCCCTCGCGGGCGTGTTATTGCTGGGGCCGCGCAAGGGCAAATACGTGAAGAAGCCCGGCGGCGGGCTCCAGCCCATGGCCATCCCCGGGTCCAACATGGCCTTCGCCACCCTCGGCACCATGATCCTGTGGCTGGGTTGGTTCGGATTCAACGGCGGCTCCCAACTCACCGTGACCACAGTCTCCGATGCCAACGCCGTCGCGCTCATCTTCGTCAACACCAACATCGCCGCCGCCGGCGGTTGCATGGCGGCGCTCATCCTTTCCCGCCTGTGGTTCGGCAAGACCGACCTCACCATGGGCCTCAACGGCATCCTCGCCGGATTGGTGGCCATCACCGCGGAGCCCTACACCCCCACCCCAGAGCTGGCCACCTTCATCGGCATCGTGGCCGGCCTGCTGGTGGTGGTCTCCATCGTGCTCATGGATCGCTGGGTCCACATCGACGACCCGGTAGGCGCCATCTCCGTCCATGGCATAGCGGCCGTTTGGGGCCTGGTGGCCGTGGTCTTATCCAACCCCGAAGCCGCCTTCCTGGCCCAGGTGGCCGGCATCGTTCTCATTTTCGCCTGGACCTTCGGCACCAGCTGGGCGGTCTGGTGGGTGATCAAGCAGACCATGGGAATCCGCCTCTCCGAGCTGGACGAATACCAAGGGGCCGATATCGCCGAGATCGGCCTGGAAGCCTATCCCGAATTCACCCACAAACTGTGATGAAACATCTGCGCCCGATCGCCGCCGCCTGGCTGGCGGCGCTCTCCTTCGCCCTCTCCGCGGCCGAACCCCAGCACGACGCGGCAGGCGATACCGTGATCCCCCGCGACGAGATCACCGACGCCCACTGCCTGGAGTGCCACGGACAAAAAGGGTTCGGCACCCGCTCCGCCGTGGACGGCCGCTGGCGGCAACTGGACCTGGACGCCGACGCATTACACCAGAGCGTGCATGGCGACTACGCCTGCCTGGATTGCCACACCGACGTGCGACAGTTGCCTCACCGGGTGACGTTGGAGCCGGTGGATTGCGTGACCTGCCATCTGGCCCAGGGCGAAGGGGCGGCGCCGGAGCGCCCCCCCTGGCTGCACAGCGACAGTCTGGAGCTGGTGATCCAGACCCGCCAATACACCCATTCGGTCCACGCAGAGAAACAGGGCGCGCGCAACAACGCCGACTGCGCCGATTGCCATACGGCCCACTATGTCTTCCCTTCGGAGGATCCACGCGCCACCACACACCGGCTCAACTCGCCCGAGACCTGCGGCAAGTGCCACGAAACGGCGCTGGAGGACTACCGCCACTCCATCCACGGCGCCAGCCTGAGAACCCCCTGGAAGGGGGAGAGCGCCACCTGCGTCGACTGCCACTCGGCCCACCGCATCGCCGAGACGGGCGCCTTGTCCGCCCACAGAGTGATCGTGGAGGAGTGCGGCACCTGCCACTCTCGCGAGGTGCGCAGCTACAAAGCCACCACCCACGGACAACTCGCATGGCTGGGCGACAAGGAAGTGGCCCAATGCAAGGATTGCCACGCGCCTCACGACACCCGCAGGGTGGACGATCCCCTCTCTCTGGTCTCCGAGGAGAACCGCCTCGAAACCTGTCGCAAATGCCACGAGGAGGCCGGGCCGGAATTCGTCAAGTTCCGTGCCCACGCCGACGTGGGGGATTTCGAGCGCAACCCTGAACTGTGGTGGCTGGGCACGTTCATGCTCGGCGTCATCGTGCTCACCCTCATCTTCTTCTATACCCACTCCATGCTTTGGTTCTGGCGCGAGCTCAAGTCCCGCCCCTACGAGTGGGTCACGGTGGACGGCAAACGGTTCCGGGTGCGGGCCAAGCGGGTAAGGCACCACAGCGGCAAGGCTTTTCGTCGTTTCCCCTGGTATTGGAGGCTCAACCACTGGGCCTTGGCCCTCTCCGTCCTCACCCTGGTGCTCACCGGCATGGTGGTCATGTTCCCCGATACGGGCTGGGCCACCGCCATCATCGATTTCCTGGGCGGTCCCCGGGCATTCGGTTACATCCACCGGGGAGCCGCGGTGGTCTTCCTTCTGGCGGTGTTCGGCCATGGCGTGGCCGTGCTGTGGAAGGTCTCCCGCGACAAGAATTTCGACTGGTTCGGGCCGGACTCTCTGCTGCCCAGGAAAAAGGACTGGGAAGACATGAAAGCCCAATTCAAGTGGTTCTTCGGCAAGGGCGAACCCCCCAAGTTCGACCGCTGGACCTACTGGGAAAAGTTCGACTACTGGGCGGTCTATTGGGGCGCGTTCGTCATCGGCGTCTCGGGCATCATCCTCTGGTTCTCGCCCTTCTTCAGCCGTTTCTTGCCGGGCTGGGCGTTCAACCTGGCCACCCTGGCCCACGGGCTGGAGGCCTTCTTGGCGGTGATGACCCTGTTCGTGGTCCATTTCTTCAACAACCACTTCCGTCCCAGCAAGTTTCCCCTGGACCGGGTCATGTTCACCGGTCGCTGGGATCTGGAAGAATTCAAAGAGGAGCGGCCGGCCCACTATGAGCGGCTCAAGGCCAGCGGGGAGTTGGACAAGTACATCGAGGCGCCGCCGTCGAAAGAGTTTGAAACCGTCTCCTACGCCCTAGGCTTCTTCCTTCTCGGGTTCGGGCTCTTTCTGCTGGTGCTGGTGGTGATCGGTTTCTTCCACAGAGGCCTGGTTTGAGTCAGGCTCGTACCGGCCTCCGCCCCCCTTCTGCGGACGGGCCGTATTTGCGCAGGATCTCCACTGCCGGCATGGGCGGATCGAATCGGTAGCCTTGCATGAGGTTACAACCCAGGGCGAGCAGGAACTCGCGTTGGGCCTCGGTCTCCACCCCTTCCGCCACCACATCCAGCCCCAGACTGGAAGCCATGGCCACGATGGCTTTCACCAAGGAGACGTCATCCCGATCATCGGGCAATCCGCGCACGAAAGTCTGGTCCACCTTTAGGCTGTCGACGGGGAACTGCTTGAGATAGCTCAACGAGGAGTAACCGGTTCCAAAGTCGTCCACGGAGAGCTTGACGCCGCAGCTCTTGAGACCGTAAAGCCAATCCAATACCGCATAGGACTCTTCGAGGAGGAGGTTCTCGGTGATCTCCAGGGTCAAGTGGCGCGCCTCCAACCCGGTCTCCCCCAGTACCCGGCGCAGGCTGTCAGCGTCGAACCCCCGGTCACGCTGACGTGCAGAGAGATTTACCGACAGCGACAACTCCAGACCATGCATTTCACGCCAGCGTTGCACATCCGTGCAGGCGGTACGGAACACCCAGTCACCGATTTCATGGATGAGCCCCGTCTCCTCGGCCAGCGGAATGAATGCCGCCGGACTGATGGATCCACGTTCCGGATGGAACCAACGCAACAAGGCCTCGACGGCCACCACCTGGCCGGTGGCGCCGTCGTTTATGGGCTGGTAATAGACCTGAAGCTCCCCCGATTCGATGGCTTTACGCAGATCCTGCTCCAACGAAAGATTGAGCTTGATCTCCTCCTGCATGCGCTGTTCAAAGAACTGGAACCTGTTGCGACCGCGTGCCTTGGCCTGATACATGGCCATGTCGGCATTGCTGAGCAACGCGGTAGCCATGGCTTCCACTGCGTCGTCCAGCGCCACGTCATTGGGATACAGGGTGATGCCCAGACTGGCGCCGATGTTCACGGTGCGCTTACTCAACTCATAGGGCCGGGATACCAGATCGATGATGCGACCGGCGGCTTGGGCCACCTCCTCCGCTCCCTCCACCTGCTGGAGCACCACAACGAACTCATCGCCGCCGAATCGGGAGACGGTGTCCACCTCGCGCACGGCGTGGCGCAATCGGTCGGACACTTGTTGTAACAGTTCGTCGCCGGTGACGTGACCATAGAGATCATTCACCGCTTTGAAACGATCCAAGTCGATGAAGATCACCGCAACCTTCCCCTGGTTACGGCGGGCGGCGCGCAACGCTTGATGCATGCGGTCCATGAGCAACGTGCGGTTGGGCAGCCCGGTGAGCAGGTCGTAATTGGCCTGGTAGAGGATGCGCGCCTGATCCGTCTTGTGCTGAGTGATATCGGAGACGATGATCACATAGCCATTCGGCCGACCTTCATCATCGTGAAGGGTGGTGACCGAAACCCATTCGTGATACCAACTGCCATCCTTTCGGTAGGCGGTCACCTCTCCCGACCAGTTGTCGTGGGCCGCCAACTCCTCCTTCACCTTTGCGGCGATCTCGGGATTCCGCTCCGCGCTGAAAATGGCCGCCGGCCGCCCCAGCACCTCTTCCGATGAATAGCCGGTGATCCGTGTGAACGCCGGATTGACGGTGCGGATCCGCCCCTGGGCGTCGGTGAGAATGATGCCTTCCGAAGTGGCGTCGAAGACGGTGGCCGCCAGCCGCAACGACTCCTGGTAACGGCGCAGCTCGGTGATGTCCTCCTTGACACCGATGAAATGGGTGATGACCCCCTGCTCGTCCCGTACCGGGGAGATCTGCGCCGACTCCCAGTAGAGGGTGCCATCCTTGCGTTTGTTGTGGAACACGCCTCGCCACTCACGGCCGGAAAGAATGGTGCGCCACATCTCGGCATACTCTTCATCGCTCATCTCGCCGCTCTTGAGCACCGAGGGCCGAGCACCGATGACCTCTTCCGCGCTGTAGCCCGAAGCCTGTTCGAATTTCGGATTGACATACTCGATGATGCCGTTGACGTCGGTGATGACCACGGAAACGGGGCTCTGTTCCAATGCACGGCCAAGTTTTCGCAATTCCTGTTCCGCTTCTCGAGTGCGGGTGATGTCGGTCCGCACCCAAACCGCACCTCCTTCACTGGTGGCGCGGTTGCTGGCCAACACCCAACGGCCACCGTCCACCTGTTCCACCCAGGTGGCGCCCCGCAACATGGCCCGGTTCAATGCGCCCAGGGGTTCACCGGAGAGGCTGGTTCGATGAACACGGCCGCCGATGAGCGACTCCAATTCACTCAAAGCAAGTCCTGGTTTCATCCGGTCCCCAACCCAACCATACATCTCCTTGAGGGTTCGGTTGCACAACACCAGACGGTCTCGGTTGTCGAAAAGAGCAAACCCCTCTCCGAGATTCTCGACCGCATCCTCCAGCCGCCTGTGGGAACGTTCGGCCAGCTCTCTCGCCTGCTGCAGGCTATTGAGGGAGCGCCACAACCAGAACAACAGCACCAGAACCAACACCAAGAGTACGATGCCGAGAAAGATGGACTGACGCCCCTCCAAACGGCGATATTCCAGAAAACGGTCCTGAAGTACGTCGAACAGCCGTTCACTATCGACCGCTCGGAAGGAGGCCATGAGGCGATAGAGGGATTCGCCATGGCGCAAAGCCGCACGCACATGCCGCGCCACCGGGGCCAAGCCGCTGTCACGCTCCAGCTCGACCAGGTCCGCTTCCAAAATCCGATAGGCGGCGTTGTCCGGGAACAGCTGCGCCATGAGCAATCTGCCGTACAGGGCCAGTAATCGGGCACGCAGTGCAGGTTGCCCTTCGGCGATCTGATCGATCAGGCGGGGAAGATACAACAGGCTGTTACGGACCACCGCGACCTGAGACTTCATGTCGTCGAGCAGCTGAGCCTTGCGTTCCAACCCCTCCACATAAGCTTCCAACGCCCGATTCAGCCCTTTCCGGTCGGCGCCGCCAAGATTGGAGGCCAGCGCCAGAAGTCGCCGCTCCGTTTCCATCAGGGCCTTGCGCGTCTGGGCCAACTCGTCATAGTTGGAAAGGCGAAAGGCGCCGATACGCTCCATGTCACGATCCAAGCTCACGTCCAGACCGCGAATACGGAACAGGGATTCGGAAAAAGCACCGGCGTGCCGCTCGATCTGGAGCCGCTGGTGAAAATACCAGCCCGCGAGCAGCACCACCGCAGCAACGAAAAGGATGATCCGCTTCAGGCCAGGAGAACCGGTCACGGCGCAGGATCCAGTTCCGGATGGCTTCCGGCCAGACTCTTCAGGAAGGCAACGATGGCCTGCAAGTGTGCCTCGGGCAGTTCGCGGCCGAGTTGATAACGTGCCATCACGGTCACCGCCTCCTCCAAGGTGGCGGCGCTGCCATCGTGAAAATAGGGTGCAGTGCGCACCACCAAGCGCAAAGAGGGCACTTTGAAGACGAAACGGTCGCTATCCCGGCCGGTGACGTTGAACCGGCCCAGATCGGCACGGGTCAACTCTCCACCCCGGTCTGCGAAGTAGTCCCCCATCACGCCCATGGTGGCGTACATGTTGCCGCCCACGTTGCGGCCCTGGTGGCAAGCGATGCAACCGTAGGATTTGAACAGCGCATAGCCTTCTTTCTGACGCGCATCCAATGCCGCCTCGTCACCCTTGAGCCAACGGTCGAAGGGACTGTCCAGCGTCACCAGCCCGGCCACAAAGACAGCGATGGCACGCGCCACGTTTTCTTTGGTCAGGCCATCGTCGAACAACTGTTCGAAACGGGCGCGCAAGACAGGATCCGATCCGAGCTTGGCCAGCGCATCGGGCCAGTTGGAGTCCATTTCCAAAGGATCCTGGAGCGGTCCCTCGAGAACCAACGCCTCCAGGGAGTCTGCACTGCCATCCCAAAACTGGGCGATCTGATCAGCCGTGTTGTAGACAGTGGGCGCATTGATGAGGCCCCGACGCCCCTCGACTCCCACCGACACCCGAAGGCCATCCACGCCGGCGCGCGCGAGCGGATGGCAATGCGCGCAGCTCACCGAATCATTCTTCGAAAGGCGCACATCATGGAATAGGTCGCGCCCCAATTCGATCAGTTCTCGAGGTGCTGCTCGAGGCGCCTCGAGGGGCGCAATGGGTTCGCGTCCTCCGGCCAGGGCGGTAGTGATCCACAACACCATGGCGGCCAATGGCCAGAGGCGCAACGGTCGAATGGTTTCAGATCGTTGCATGAGATTCGTGTTTTCCGCTTTTCGCACCAAGCCGGCTCTCCTTCTAGAGAAACGGCCGAAACCATCAGGGGTTAAGGGTCATGCGCATTCATGCAGCCACCCCAAGGCTCAAACGCCCATTGGAGATCAACCGAACCCTTGATGCAATGCTAAGACATCGCTCAAATAAACTAGTGCAAGTCATTGCAATAACGATGATTGTATAAAGCATTGCCGTTGATTTCCTTGCCCATGGAGAGGTGTTCGAGCTTGAACAGGTTCACAACTTGGGGCACCCTAGGCGGCCCCGTGTCATGTGAGGCGGAGGCGTGTGCACGCCCGCCGCCCGGAGGAAACGAGACCATGGACCTCCAGCGCGCCCTTGGGCTGGGACCCGCCAGCCGCGATCCCGAAAAAGAACGAGAAAAGCTCCATCTCTACATCAACCTCAAGCTGGCCTCCTCCGGCCAGCCCATCTGTCTCGACGGCGCCTCGGCCGACTTTTTGGAAACGGCGCAAGATCTGTTGCGCACCTACCGGGAAAAGAACCGGCTGCTGGCGGACTACCGCTGCCCGGCCGACCGCCGTATCGAAGCCTTCCTGCGGGATTATCTGGCCGATCTCGGCACGCCGATCCCCAGATTGCCCGCCAGCACTTTCGTCCTGGATCGCCACGGGGTGGCGCGGGAGCTCTCCTTGCCCATGGGCAAGGATGAATTCAAATCGGAGATCGTCTCCAGCTACCGGGTGAAACAAGGGGTGTTGCACAACCCCGCTTCGGACCGACGCACCACCAAAGGTTCCTTCCACATCGCGGAAGGCGGCCTGCCCATTCCCGGCGATAAGAAAGCGGTGCCCAAAGCCACCTTCGCCGCCATGCTCCGTCATGCCCTCAATCCGCCAGACGATCTTCTGGTGCTCCCTTTCACCGCCGCCCAGCCTGAACCGGCACGCATGTTCGTCTCGCTGCTGCTGCGCCCCGTGGTCTGCCCGGAGATCCCCGGAGTGGAGCCGGAGAAGAGCATGGAAATCCGCTTCTTCGCGCCGGGCAACCTGGTGAGCAACCTCGACTTCGTGGAAAGCATCTTCGGCAACGGCGGCAACCCCTACTTGCCCAAGTTCGACGCCGCCCTGGATGTAGAGCATTGGACCGGCCACACCGGTTGCGTGATCCTGGCGCCGCATCTGGTGAATCTCACCAAGAAAGAGGTGGGCCTGCCCCATTGGGATCAGGCCACCGAACGCCAGCGACGCGACGGCATGTGCTGGAAAGAGGAAAACGAGCGTTACAACGACGGCCTGGCGTTCAAAGTCACCGCCCGCGACGAACGCGGCGTCATCGTCACCCTCATCGCCGACAACTACTACGGCTACTGCAAGAAAGAGGTCAAGACCCAGATCGGCTACGCCGCCAACCTCTATGGGCTCGCGGAAGAAGAGCACGCGGGCGGCGCGCTGGCCTTCCCCCGCCGCAACCACGGAGAGGAGTACGGCGTGGACAGCCGCACCCGCGATCCCAACTACTCCTTCGAGGAAGTGGTGGAGCGCTACGGCGAGATCATGGAGGTGCAACCCGAGGGCTACGGCATCGACAAGCGCTTCCCCGAGGTGATCTACGTGCCCCAGGACCTGCGCATGGACCTGAACCGTCAGACCATCACCTGGATCAAGGACGGCGTCAAGCAGAAGATCCGCCTGCAACCGGGCAAGATCTACATTCAGCCCAACGGCTACAAGATCGAGATGAAAAAGCATCCCGGCGCCCCCTCCTGGCGGCTGGTGGGCACCGATCCCGAAGGGGTGTTGTGCCACAAGCCCAGCACCGTCTCCGGCGGCGGCAAGTCGGAGATCTCCAAGTCCCTCAACGACGCCGTCATCTACTCGCCCCTCTTCGTGGACGACCTGCAGGCCGATCTGGACCGGGTACAGGAGATCTTCGACCGCGACTACACCAACCGATTCAAACCCGGCCACGAACACGAAGACCGCGACCCCACGCGCAAGCCGCTGAGCGAAGAGCGGAGCCTGGGTTCCGTGATCAAGCTGCTCACCCCTTCGTCCAGCTACACCGACGAATACAACGCCTGGTTGGAATCGATCCCGCCGCGCATCCTCGCTCTGGCGCTCATGATCAAACGTTTCTACCGCCCGGAGTGGGGCGACGACTGGCGCGAACACCTGAGCGTGGACGTGGTGGACGGCGCGCCGGGGCACGAGCTCAAGCTCCACGACCGCAAGGTCATCGCCTCTTATTTGCGCATGGGCTTCGACCGCAACAACAAGTGGCGGGTGTTCAAGGTGCGGCAGGACTTCATCGCCGCCGAAAAGATCCAGGTCGAAGACGACATCACCGCGTCCATCGTGATCCCGGCGAGCCGGCTGGCCCATTGCCGGCCGGAAGAGGCCGACAACCCCAACAGCGTGAAGCTGGTGCACAACTGCGAATACCGCCTGTTCCAGCGGCCGGACGACGCCATCATTCCCGGCTACGACAAACAGGCGGAAAAGGACATCGCCTCCGACGGCAACTTCCTGGCCAACTACGAACCGCTCAAGGGGGAAAAGCTGGCCGAGGTGGTGGAGGACGTGATGACCTTCTGCAACTTCACCGAGCCCATGCGCAAACGGCTCCAGGAGGCCTATGAAGCGGGCGACGGTTATGTGGTCTCCTCGGCCCACCCCCGGCTGGTGGACGGCAAGCCTTCGAAAAACCCACGTTATCTGCAGACCCGACCCGATCTGGTGAATCCGGTCCGTCGATACGTGGCCGAGATCGGCGCCCGCTTCCACCGCAAGCTGCCGCTGGACCGTCCGGTGTGCCAGCCGGTGGACGCGGTGTTGGCGGGGCGGCGCAACAACCCCCCTGAGCCCGGCATCCGCCCTTTGTCGGTGTACAACCCCATCCACTACCAGGAGTTGCCGGAACTGTTCATGGATTTCATCTGCTCCCTCACGGGTAAATCGCCGAGCACCACCGGCGCCGGCAGCGAGGGTGCGCTCACCAAGGGACCGTTCAACGCTCTGCGCCCAACGGCCGACCTCAACAACGCGCTGGTTTCCTTCATCCTGACGGGACACGCCGGCTTCTCCAGTTCCGCGGGTTTCATCGGTCCCTACGTGCGTGTGGACCACGACGTGAGCCTGCTCATTCCGGAGATCTGGGCCCGTCTGGATCCGAGCCAGCGTGATCCGAGGACGCTCATCGAACAGGGTTACCTGGAGCCGCTGGAAGACTTCGAGCACAACGGCCGGAAAGTGTTGGCCAGCCGTCTGGGCTACCGCATCACCGACCGCTTCGTGCACGGGTTCATGGGCAAGATCTTCGACAACCCCAGCCAGGTCTTCACCGAGGAGATCCTCAAGCCCGAGCTGCAGGATCTGGAGGTTTTCGTGGACGGCGTGAACAACATCGTAGAGGCCCAGCGCAAGGTGGCCCAGCGCTACCTGGACGACGGCAGCGTGGAAGAGGCCTGTCCGCCCCTGCGCGCCCTGCTCTACATCATGGCCACTGGAACCTACGAGGGCAAAGACGTCCACCACCCCGAAATCCGGGCCATGTTCACCCGCGAGTACCTGCTCCAGTCCGACTGGTATCGACGGCGCCTGGAGGTGAAGCAGGCGCGGGACATCGCCCTTTGGGAACGGCACATCGAGTCGCTGGAAAACTTCCTCGCCCAACCCGGTTACGAAGACGAAGCGGCGCGGCTGAACATCGCCGACCGATTGGAAAAGGCCCGCAAGCGGCTGGAACGGGTGAAAAGCCGGGCGTATCTGGAGAGCCTGGTGGGCACCATCGGCGCCGACCCGTTGCAGCCCCAGGAACATGCCGGGTTGAGCCAATCCGAACCGCCGCGCAAAGTGGCTTGACGGGGGAAACCCCAACGGCTCGGCGACCGGCGCTGTTTCAGCGCTCCCGCGAGAGCCGCCGGCCGATTCGCGCCGTATCCAGCGCCTGCGTGGTGTCCACCACCACCGCCACCGCGCGCTCCGTTTCGTCCAGGGGCCGCGCCCTCTCGAGCTGACGCGCCAGCACGGCGAGGTCGGCTTCGGAGGGATCTCCACCCCGCTCCGCCCGCTCGGCCACCCGCCGGCGCAACACCGGCTCGGGAGCGGTGCAAGAGAGGATGCGAAAACGGGCGCCGGCACGCTCCGCCAGGCGCCGGAACGCCGTCCGCTGCCCGCTCTCCAGGAAGGTGGCATCCACCACCAGGCTGCGACCGTCCGACAACAACGATTCTGCAAGCTCGGCCAGCCGTTCGTAGGTGCGCCGCGTCGCCTCCGGCGTATAGATACCGGCCTCCACCGCGGAACCTGAATCGGCGTCGGGCGCAAGGCCGAAGAGTCGCTTGCGCTCCACGTCCGAACGCAGATGGATCCATCCCATCTCCTGGGCCAACCGCCGCGCGAGCCGGCTCTTGCCGCTGCCGGAAACACCGTGCGTGATGATCAATACGGGCCGCTTCGCGGCGGGCTCCAGAAACGCCTCGGCCAGCGCCATGTGGCTTTCGAACGCCGCCTTGGACGCCTCGGCCGCCTCTGTCTCGCCTTGCTGCGCACAGCGGATGGCCGCCACCTTGGCCCGAACCATGGCCCGGTACGATTGATAGAACGGCAACAAGGCGACCGCCTCAAAGTCTCCGGTCCACTCCAGATAGCGGTTCAGAAAGCGCCATCCCAAACGGCTCAGGCCACGCCCCTCGAGATCCATGAGAAGAAAGGCGACATCGTTGGCCACATCGATCCAGCGCAGATCGGGATCGAACTCGATGGCATCGAACAGCAGCATCTTGCCTTCGACCCAAGCGATGTTGCCCAGATGCAGGTCACCGTGGCACTCCCTTATCCAGCCGCCCGCCTTACGCGCCGCCAATCTGGGCCGCAACGCCTCGAAGGCCGCCCGCGAGGCCGCTTTCACCTTCTCCAGGCGCGCCCGCGCCCATACGAAACGGGGCAACGAGAGGATCTGGTCGAAGTTCTGCCCCATCGGCGACCACACGCGCTCCGGTTCCCCCCAGGACGCCTCACGGGTTGCCGGTTCCAGGGCTGCATGGAAAGCCGCCACGGTATCGGCCAACGCGTCCATGTGCCGAAATTCGAGTTGCATCCGGTCGAGTTGGCCGGCGGGATCGAAACGCCGCATCTTCACTGCGTACTCGACCACTTCGCCCTCGCCTTCCACCGCGTACGTGCCGTCGGAAAGACGCGCGATGGGCACCCGCGCCAGATAGAGCTCAGGGGCCGTGCGCCGATTCAACCGCAGCTCCTCACCACAATAGAAACGCCGCTTTTCCAAGGTGGAGAAGTTCAAAAACCCCAGATCCACCGCTTTCTTCACCTTGTAGGCGAACGCCCCCACCAGAAACACGTGGGAGATGTGGGTTTCGATGTGTTCCACTCGCGCCACCGACACCGGCCAGGCCCGCGGGTCGAGCAACGCGTTCACCAAAGAGGTCATGGCCCGCCTCCAATGTGTGCCATGTAGCACAGGAACAGTGCCATATGGCACGACTCCAAGACGCCGCGGAACATGGGTTCCATGGCAACTGTTTGTTTCAGCTCGATTTTCATATCAGGCATAAGAATTGCCTCATATACTGAAATTCCACAGCCTGAGGAGACAATGATGAAAAGAAAACCGCTGGCGCCCGTCATCGTGCTCGCCACCTTCTCCGCCTTGAACGCAGCCGCCGAAGAGGCGGAAGAGATGTCGCCCCTGGTGGTCGAAGGGAACCGCATCGCCGACGTGAGCGGCACCCAGGTCAAATCGGCCGATCTGGCCGAAGCGCTGTTTCGGAACATGGCCAACGTCTCCCTGGTTCGCCGCAGCGGCATCGCCAACGACATCATCCTCCGCGGGCAGAAAAAGGACAACATCAACATTCTGGTGGACGGCGCCAAGATATACGGCGCTTGTCCCAACCGGATGGACCCCCCGACCTCCCACATCCTCACCAACAACGTGGAAGCGGTCGAGGTGACCGAGGGCCCCTACGACGTGGAAAACTTCGGGACCCTCAGCGGCGCCGTGAAAGTGACCACCAAAGAACCCGAAGCCGGTTTCCACGGCGACTTCAGTCTCAACCTGGGAAGCTGGAACTACTGGAAAGCGGCCGCCACCTTGAGCGGCGGCACCGATCGGGTGCGCGCGCTGGTGAGCGTTTCCCATGAGGAGAGTGACCAGTACGAGGATGGCGACGGCAACGATTTCGTCGAACAGATGAAGGCCAACCGGGTCTCATCCATGACCCTGTACAAAACCGAATACGAGGACCGCAAGGCGTACGAGAAAGAGACCTTCATGGGCAAGCTGATCTTCGACATCACCGAGAACCAGCAATTCAAGATCAGTTACACCGCCAACCGAAGCGACGATGTCCTCTATCCGTCCAGCAAGATGGACGCCCTTTACGACGACTCCGACATCTGGACCCTGGACTACCGGGTCGAAAATCTCGGCGCCTGGTCCAAGTCCTTGGAGCTGAGTTATTACAACTCCAAGGTGGATCACCCCATGTCCACCTATTACCGCAACTCGTCGGGCCCGAACTCGGCCAACGAAAGGGTGAGTCACCTGGAAAGCAGCATCTGGGGCTTCAGGTTGAAAAACACCATGGATCTGGGTGCCGCCGCCGAGCTGCGCTATGGCATCGACACCAGCCGACGCAACTGGGACGGCACCTATGAAGGCTCGGGCATGAACGCCATGATCACCGGGCTGAAAAGCATCGACGACGTGGACACCGACAACATCGGGGTGTTCGTCGAATATGAAGGCACCTTCGATGAGTTCGTTCTCCAGTTGGGCGCCCGTTACGACGACACCCACATCGAGCCCAACACCGGCACCCTTCCCGACAACGATTATTCCAGCTTCAGCGCTTATGCCTTCGGCACCTGGGGGCTGAACGAAACCACCCGCATCTTCGGCGGCGTGGGCCGTTCCCATCGCGTCCCGGACGCGCGGGAACTCTATTTCCGCACCGCGCCCATGATGACCATGCCGGCCATGCAGGTGGGCAACCCCGACCTGGATCAGACCCGCAACACCGAAATCGATCTGGGCGTGGAGCTGGAGAGCGACACCCTCTACCTGCGAGCCAAAGTGTTCTACAGCTGGCTGGGCGATTTCATCTTCTACAACGACAGCAAACGGATGCACCGCTTCGAGAACATGGACGCCACCCTGTGGGGTTTCTCGCTGGACGGCAGTTGGTATCTCACCGAGACCCTGTGGGCCGATTTCGGTCTCGCCTATCAACGAGGTGAGAAAGACGATCCCCTCTCCGGTCAGACCGACACCGATATGCCCGAGATCCCGCCTCTGAAGGGCAATCTGGCGCTGAACTGGCAGTATCTGCCCGCCGGAGTGGCCCGTGCCGAGCTGATCGCTTCCGACGCATGGAGCCGTTTCGACGCCGACAACGGGGAGCAGGCCCTCTCTGGATGGGCCATTCTGAACCTCAATGTGCGCCACCGGCTCACCGACCGCATCGAGATCATCGGCGGCGTCGACAACGTCTTCGACAAGACCTACGCGGTCAGCAACACCTACAAGGATTTGACCCTGCTCACCACCGGCGGCGGCGAGGTGATGTTGCTCAACGAACCGGGACGCTACTTCTACATCAACGCCGCCTACACCTTCTGAGCACTGAAAACCGCCTCCCAAGGCAGACGGGACCCGGGCGCCGCCCGGGTCTCTTTTTTTGGTTCATGGCACGCCCGGGGAACGGCGACACCACCCGATCGGACGAGGCGGCCACATCCGCCCCTCTCCCAACCGCGCGGGTCAATGGGCGTCGCGAAAGGAAGGATGGTGCAGCCAGACGCAGCGGCCGCCGCTCGCTTGCTCCACTTTTTCCAAGCCCGCCTCGTGCGCGGCCAACTCTTCCGGGGTGGGACGCACCACCACCAGGGGCGGCCGATCGGCACCCAGACGACGGATGGCCGCCGTTTCTCCCTCTCCCTCGCCGCGCTCTTCCGCCTCCAGGGAGAGGGCCGACTGCCCGCCGGTCATGGCCAGATAGACTTCGGCCAGGATCTCGGCGTCGAGCAACGCGCCGTGCTTCTCCCGATGGGTGTTGTCCACGTCGTAGCGGGCGCACAAGGCATCCAGACTGTTGCGCTGCCCCGGATGTTTCCGCCGCGCCATCTCCAGGGTGTCGACGATGGTGCAGTAGTGCTCCAAGGGCTCCCATCCATCCAACCGGGCCAACTCGGCGTTGATGAAACCCACATCGAATGGAGCATTGTGGATGATCAGCTCGGCGCCTCGAACGTAGTCGATGAAATCGGCCACGATATCGGCGAAGCGGGGCTTGTCGGCCAGGAATTCGTTGGTGATGCCGTGAACCTCCACGGCCCCATCGTCGATCCGGCGGTCCGGCTGCAGATACTGGTGGAAGTCGTTTCCGGTGAGGCGACGGTCCACCAACTCCACACAACCGATTTCGATGATGCGGTGCCCCTGCGCCGGTTCCAGGCCGGTGGTCTCCGTATCCAAGACGATTTGCCGTTTCACGATGTCAGCTCCCCGATGGCGCGGTTGGCCAAGGCGTCCACCCGCTCATTTTCGGGATGGCCGCTGTGTCCGCGGACCCATTCCCACTCCACGCGGTGGCGGTTCACCAGCCGGTCCAGCTCTTGCCAAAGGTCGGCGTTCTTCACCGGCTTCTTGTCCGCCGTACGCCAACCGTTGCGTTTCCAATTGTGGATCCACCGCTCCATGCCGTTCTTGACGTATTGGGAATCGGTGACGATGCGCACCCGGCTGGGCCGCTTGAGGGCTTTGAGCCCTTCGATGACCGCTTTGAGTTCCATGCGATTGTTGGTGGTGTGAGGCTCACCACCCCGCAAGGTTTTCTCCACCCCTTTGTAGCGCAACAGGGCGCCCCAACCGCCGGGACCCGGATTGCCTTTGCAAGCGCCGTCGGTGAACAACCACACCGGTTCATCCGCCACGGCCGCCCTCCCCCTCCCGGACCGCGCGCGCCACCGGCTCCACCACCGACTGACGCAGCTTGCGCTGCAATCGCCAACGCGGGCGGATGGGGGTCAACGTCGAGACCCGCTTCACCGCCACGATCACGTAGACGCCGGCCAGCCAGGGCCAGTAACGGGCGCCCCACCGTTCCATGACCTGGACCCGCCGCATGAGAAACGCCCGTTTCCAGGGCGGCCGGAACAGCAGCGTATGGGCCTGCGCCACGTCGAAACCGAGCAGCGAGAGCCAATCCTCCACCTGGGAGAAAGAGAGAAAATGTCCTCGCCAGGGAAGGCGCCGGGCGGCGCCGGGCATGGCCCGCCACAGCCCCCACAGGCTCCAAGGATTGAATCCGGTGATCACCACCTTGCCTTCCGGAATGAGCACCCGTTCCACCTCTCGCAGCACCTGCCGCGGGTCCTGGGCGAAATCGAGCGTGTGCGGCAGGATCACCGCGTCGATGTAATCCGTCGCCACCGGCAGCCGTTCCGGCCGCGCCACCACCCCGCCGCCGGCGTCCGCGCACGCACTGACCCTAAATCGCCGGCGAATGGGGCATTCCGCAAGGTAGTCCTCCCGGCCGCAGAGAAAGCTCACTTCGAGCAGGTAGTATCCGAACAGGCGGGAGGCGATGGCCGCAAGCCGTGCCTGTTCCTGCGCCAGCACCAGAGCCCCCAGGTCGGTGTGAAACCACCTGTCCAGGGCCGCCGCCAGGGATTCGTCCAGCACCGGTCTCATCCGCGCCATTGTATCGGAAAGCGGACGCCTGGAGCGGTGGCGGCGTCGAACGCGATACCGTATAGTTGGCGGGTGCTGTATCCCCTGTCCTCATGGCCCACATGACCTCCGCGAGGCTGCTGCTCATCGCCTTGTCGTTTTTCATGCTCGTCGGCTGCCAGAGCCAGCCCGTCCGCCGGGTGGCATCGACCCCCGCGCCCCCACCCGCCGCGCCGCCATCCACTCCGGACGAGATCGAAGCCGCGACCGAGCCGCCCGCCGAAGGGGAAGAAACGGAGGTGTGGCCTTTCCTGGTGAGGGGCTTTCGTCTCAATGGAATGGATCATCCCGCCATCGAACGGGAATTGGCACGTTACCGGCGACAGGGGGCTGCGCTCACCCGCCAGTTGGCGCGCGGCGAGCCCTACCTCTACTACATCCTCCACGAAGTGCGTCGGCGCGGCCTGCCCACGGAGTTGGTGCTGGTCCCCTGTGTGGAGAGCGGCTTCCGGCCCGTGGCCTATTCCCGCCAAGGGGCCGCCGGACTGTGGCAGTTCATGCCGGCCACCGGCCGTTCCCTGGGGCTCAAGCAAGACTGGTGGTACGACGGTCGGCGCGACACCGTGGCCTCGACCCAGGCGGCATTGGATTATCTGGAGCGGCTCAACCGCCGATTCGAAGGCGATTGGCTCCTCACCCTGGCGGCCTACAACGCCGGCGGCGGCACCGTCTCCCGAGCCATCCGGCGCAATCGGGAGCGGGGGCGGCCCACCGATTTCTGGTCGCTGGAGCTTCCGGCGGAGACCCGCCACTATGTGCCCCGCATCCTGGCCCTGGCCCGCATCATCGCCGAGCCTGAGCGATACGGCGTGACCTTGCCGCGCATCACCAACGACCCCCGTTTCGCCCGCGTGGAAGTGGGTGGACAGTTGGACCTCAAGGTGGCCGCCGAGTTGGCAGAGATGGCGCCCGAGGCGCTCATCGCCCTCAACCCCGGCTTCAACCGGTGGGCCACCCACCCGGAAGGCCCCCACTACCTCCTCCTCCCGGTGGAGAAAGCCGAACCCTTCCGCCGCCGGCTGGCCCAATTGCCCGCCGAGGAACGGCTGCGCTGGGCCCGGCACCGGGTGCGCCGGGGCGAAACCCTCTCCGGTATCGCGCGCCGCTACGGTGTCACCGTGGCCGCCATCCAGAAACACAACAGCCTTCGAAGCCATCGGATCCGGGCCGGAAGTGATCTGATCATTCCGCTGTCGGCCGCGCTGCCGCTCGAAGCCGACACGCCCATGGCGTCCCAGCGCCTCACCTACCGCGTGCGCAAAGGGGATTCCCTCTACCGCATCGCCCGTCGCTTCGGCGTGCGGGTGCAGGATCTGATGCGCTGGAACCGCCTGGCCGGCAACCGGCTGTATCCGGGCCAAACCCTCACGGTCATCCGCGCCCTGTGATCGTTCCGTTTCCGACATCGGTAGGGAGGAACTCCGCCGTGCGCCACTGGCTTCTGATCCTGCTTTTGTCGTTGTCCCTTCCGCTCCAGGCCGTACAGGTGCTTCACCGCGGAAACGGCGCCGAGGTGCAAACCCTCGATCCCCATCGGGCGGAGGGGGTGCCGGCCGCCAACGTCTTGCGCGACCTCTATGAAGGGCTGATCATCGAAGCGCCGGACGGCCGCCTGGTTCCGGGCGTCGCCGAGCGCTGGACGGTGAGCGAGGACGGCCTGGTGTACCGGTTCCAGATTCGCCGCTCGGCCCGCTGGTCCAACGGGGACCCCGTCACCGCCCAAGACTTCGTCTATGGCCTGCGCCGATCCGTGGACCCGGCCACGGGATCCCACTATGCACAGGTGCTGGCCCCCATCCTCAACGCTCGGGCGATCATCGCCGGAGAACGACCGCCCGACGCACTGGGGGTGAAGGCTCTGGACGACCACACGTTGGAGATCACCCTGGAGGCGCCCACGCCCTACTTTCCAGGCCTGCTCACCCATTCGAGCACCTATCCCGTCCACCGTGCCACGGTGGAACGGCATGGCGAACGGTTTTCCCGCCCCGGCCTGCTGGTCTCCAATGGCGCCTATCGGCTGAGCGAATGGGTGGTGCAGTCCCACATCAAGCTGGAACGCAATCCCCATTATTGGAACGACGCCGCCACCCGCATCGATGTGGTCTATTACCATCCCATCGAAGACGCCTCGGCGGAACTCAAACGTTACCGCGCAGGCGAAATCGACATCACCGAAACCATCCCCTTGCAACAGTACCGCTGGATCCGGAAGCATCTGGCCGAGGAGCTGAGGGTCGCCCCCTATCTGGGCACCTATTATTATGGGCTCAACCTCACCCGTCCTCCGTTCAAGGACAACCCGAAGCTCAGGCGTGCCCTCTCGCTGGCCGTGAACCGTGAAATCCTCACGGAAAAAATCACCGCCATGGGCGAAAAACCGCTCTATTCCTGGGTACCGGACGGCATTCCCGGCTACATCCCCGCACGCCTGGATTACGCCGACCGCCCCCATACGGAACGGGTAGCCGAGGCGCGGCGCCTCTATGCCGAAGCCGGTTATTCCCCCGCCCGCCCGCTCACCGTGGAGCTGAGATACAACACTTCGGAAAACCACAAGAAAGTGGCCATCGCCATCGCCGCCATGTGGAAACAGGCACTGGGCGTCCGGGTACGCCTGATCAACGAGGAATGGAAGGTCTTCCTGGCCAACCGGAAACAGAAACGGGTGACCGAAGTCTTCCGCGCAGGCTGGATCGGCGACTACAACGATCCTTTCACCTTTCTCGAAATCCTCCACAGCCGCCACGGCATGAACGACTCCGGCTATGCCAATTCGACCTATGACGAGCTGCTCGACCGTGCATCACGGGAACCGGACGCGGAAAAGCGGTTCCAACTGTTGCGGAGAGCCGAAGCCCTGGCGCTGGCCGATCATCCGGTGATCCCGCTCTACAACTACGTGTCCAAACACCTGGTGAAACCCCACATTGGAGGCTGGGTGGACAATCTGCTCGACCACCACTACTCCAAGGACCTCTATATCCGTAAACCGAAAGGCAAGGACGAATGATCCGCATCCTGTTCGCATCCCTCCTCTGCCTGGCGCTGCTCCCCACCCTCCACGCCAGGCCTTCCGTCACCCTGGAACAGGTCGCCCGCCAGGCCCGAGCCGCCGGTGTGGTGCTGGCGCTGCCCCCCTGGGAAACCACGCCTCAAGCCATTCACGCCACGGTGGAGGCCGCCATGGCCGAAGGCAACCGGCGGCTGGATGCCATCGCCGCAGTGAAACCCGATCAGGCGAATTTCGACAACACCTTGGCGGCCCTCGACCATGCCTGGGATCCCGTGATTCTGGCGTTGGGACGGCTCCGATTGATCGAGGCGGCCAGCCCTCGGGTCGAACTGCGCGACGCCGCCCATGAAGGGAGCCGAAAGCTCGAAGCCTGGCTCACCGACGCCGCGTTTCGGGAAGATGTCTATCGGGCGGTCAAGGCCTATGCCGACAGCCGACCCGAGCTGAGCGGCGAACAGGCCATGCTTCTCAAGACGGTGATGCGCGACTACCGCCGAAATGGCATGTCGCTACCCGAGGAGAAGCGGGCGGAGCTGAAGCGGCTCAAGAACCGGCTCAACGAGCTCAACCAAGCCTTTCAGAAAACGGTTCGGGAAGCCGACGTGGAAGTGCGTTTCACCCGAGAGGAACTCGAAGGGCTCTCCCCAGAATTCCTGGCCAACGAAACCCTCCAGGACGGAAAAGGCGGTTACCGCATCAATGCCAACGTCACCTGGCAAGTGCTCGAAGTGTTGCGCAACGCGCATAACGAAGCGGTCCGCAAGCGGTTGATTCTGGCCCGCCTGAACCGGGCGCGGGAGGAAAACCTTCCCCGTTTCACCGAGATGCTGCGCATCCGCGCCCGCATCGCCCGGCTGCTGGGCTACGCCCATTGGGCCGATTACCGCACCGAAACGAAGATGGCCGGCAACGGTCGCACCGCCCGCCGCTTCCTCATCGATCTGCGCGACGGGCTGGAACCCAAGTTCCGGGACGAACTGGAGCGCCTGCGTCTGCTGAAGGTGGCCGACACCGGCGATCCCGAAGCCCGCATCCGGTACTGGGACGTGGGTTATTACAAGAATCAGTTGAAGAAACAGCGCTACGACATCGACACCGACGCGCTCAAGGTTTACTTCGAATTGGAACGGACCCTCGACGGCATGTTCTCCATCTTCGAAACCCTGTTCGGCCTCGAGATCCGGCCGGTGGAAGGAGACTGGTACCGCTGGGTCGAGGACTTGCGGCTGTACGCCGTGTTCGACGCCGAAGACGGTCGCCCGCTGGGGTTCATCTATATGGACATGTTCCCGCGCAAAGGCAAGTACAACCATTTCGCCCAGTTCGGGATCATTCCCGGGCGCATGTTGGAAGAGGAACGCTATCGGCGTCCGGTGGTGGCCTTGGTGTGCAATTTCCCACCGCCCGCGGGCGACCGTCCATCCCTGCTCACTTACGGCGACGTGGAAACCCTGTTCCACGAATTCGGTCACGCGCTCCACTCGGTGCTCACCCAGGCCCGGTTCATGGAGTTTTCCGGCACCTCCGTGCCGCGCGATTTCGTCGAGGCCCCTTCTCAGATGCTGGAGAACTGGGTGCGTGACAAAACGGTGTTGGACCGTTTCGCCGTGGACTATCGGGACGGCCGCAGCAAAATTCCGGCCGACACACTGGAGCGGCTGGAAGCGGCACGGTTGGCCACCATCGCCACCCACTACAGGGGGCAGATCGGTTACGGCCTGCTGGATCTGGCTTTGCACATGACCACGGACGACACCGTGTTCCAGAACGCCGCCGGCGTGGCCAACCGGGTGATGAGCGAGACCTTCCTTCCCGTGCCGGAAGGGACCGCCCTCATCGCCACCTTCTCCCATCTGGCCGGCGGCTATGACGCCGGCTACTATGGTTACGCGTGGGCCGACGCCATCGCCGCCGATCTGGTCTCGGTCTTTCGCAAAGCGCCCGGGGGGCTCATGGACACCCGAATCGGCAAGCGGCTGCGCGACGAGATCTACGCCGTGGGCGGCTCCCGCGAGATCGACGACACCCTTCGCGCCTTTCTGAAGCGCCCCCGTTCCCTGAGGCCTTTCTTCGAAGAGCTGGGTATCAAGAACAAAGGCCTGGGCACTCGGGCGGCGATGAACGCCGGAGAAAGCGGCCCGATCGCCGCACCTTGAATGTTGAGATATTCGCTCAAACGGCTGTTGGGTGCTCTGCCCACCTTGCTGGCGCTGGTCACGCTCGCCTTCTTCCTCATGCGGCTGGCACCCGGCGGGCCGTTCGACAGCGAAAAAGAGCGCCCTCCCGAGATCCAAGCCAATCTGGACCGAAAATACCACCTGGACGAGCCCTTGATCGCCCAGTACGGCCGCTACCTATGGCATCTGCTGCACGGCGATCTGGGACCATCGTTCCAATACCGTGACCACACGGTGAACGAGCTCATCGCAAGCGGCTTTCCCGTATCTTTCAAATTGGGCCTGACGGCCATGCTATTGGCCCTGGGGATGGGACTCGCCCTAGGCATGGTCGCCGCTTTGAAACAGAACCGTCCTCTCGACCACGGCGTCATGGCTCTGGCCATGACCGGCGTCTCCATCCCCAATTTCGTGGTGGCGCCCTTGCTGATCCTCCTTTTTGCCATCCACCTGGGCTGGCTGCCGGCGGGCGGCTGGAAAGGCGACTGGCGCCAATTGGTTCTGCCCGTCACCGCCTTGGCCCTGCCGCAGGTGGCTTACATCGCCCGACTGACCCGCGGAAGCCTCATCGAAGTGTTGCGCAGCGACGCCATCCGCACCGCGCGAGCCAAAGGGCTCCCGACCCACCTGGTGGTGCTGCGTCACGCGCTCAAGCCGGCCCTATTGCCGGTGGTCTCCTATCTGGGACCGGCCACGGCGGCGGTGCTCACCGGATCGGTGGTCATCGAACAGATTTTCGGCATTCCCGGATTGGGACGATATTTCGTGCAAGGCGCCCTCAATCGAGATTACACCCTGGTGATGGGGGTGGTGATCTTTTACGGCCTGCTCATCATCCTGTTCAATTTCATCGTGGATCTACTCTATGCATGGCTCGACCCGAGGGTGCGGCTGTGATCGGTTCCACGCCGCTCCACGAGAGAAAACAGGCCCAATGAAGCCTTCACCACGCCCTTTCGCACACCCACCGATCCTTGGCCCCGCCGCATGCGTGAGCCGGCGGGAACGGACGACCCGGGGGAGCATCCACCCGCCCCATGCCGAAAGGCTCGAAGGCGGCCGATGCGGAGAAGAACAGGCCGGCGGCGGCCCGTTCGGCCGGTTTCGCAAGGCCATCCGCCGTTTCGACACGGACGACGGCCACGCCGGAGGCCGGTCCGATGGTCTCCGGCAGCGCAAATCGGTGCAGGAGGCGGTGGAGCGGCGGATCCGCGTGTCTCTGGAACAGCAAAAGCGCATGGAACGGAAACGACACGACCACCGGCAAGACTTGCGGCCCCTGGAGACGGAAATGTTCAAAGGCGTTCACACCCGGGCCTTGGAGCGGGACTCCCGCGACAAACACCGCCGATTCCACGAGCCATGACCCTGAAGACGTCTACCGAGGTTCCCGTCGAACGTGGCCGTAGCCTGTGGCAAGACGCGCGTCACCGTCTGTTCCGAAACCGAGCGGCGGTCGCATCCATGGGCGTGCTTGGATTCATCGTTCTGGCGGTGGTGATCGGCCCCTGGTTCAGCCCCTGGGCTTTCGACGAGATCGATTGGGAACACATTTCGGTGCCGCCGGGGTTGGACCATGGCCATTGGTTCGGCACCGACAGCGTCGGCCGCGACCTGTTCGTGCGCACGCTCGAAGGCGGCCGTATCTCCTTGCTGGTGGGGCTGACCGCCACCGCCGTGAGCCTGATCATCGGCATCGCCTGGGGCGCCGCCGCCGGCTATCTGGGCGGACGCATCGACGGCTTCATGATGCGGGTGGTGGATGTGCTCTACGCGCTGCCCTTCCTCTTTTTCGTCATCGTGCTCATGGTCTTCTTCGGGCGGGACATCCTGCTCATCTTCGTCGCCATCGGCGCCATCAACTGGCTGGACATGGCGCGCATCGTCCGCGGCCAAACCCTGGCCTTGAAAAAACGCGCCTTCGTGGAGGCGGCGGTGGTTTCCGGCCTCACCCCGACCGCCGTCATCCGGCGCCACATCGTACCCAATCTACTCGGCGTGGTGGCCGTGTACGTCACCCTCACCATCCCCCAAGTGATTCTGGTGGAATCCTTCTTGAGCTTTCTCGGCCTTGGAGTGCAAGAGCCCCACACGAGCTGGGGCGCCCTGGTCAACGAAGGGGCGCTGGAGATGGAGAGCGCGCCCTGGAGCCTCCTCTTTCCCGCCGCCTTTCTCGCCGTGACCTTGTTCTGTTTCAACTTCATCGGCGACGGCCTGCGCGACGCCCTGGACCCGAGAGACCGCTGATGGCGCTTCTGGAGGTGGAAGATCTGGAGGTCCGTTTCACCACCCGGGACGGCGTGGTGCACGCCGTCAACGGACTCTCTTTTTCACTGGACGCAGGCGAGACCCTGGGCCTGGTGGGTGAATCGGGCTCCGGCAAGAGCCAGACCGCGCTGGCGCTGATGAACCTGTTGGCCGACAACGGATCGCGCCGCGGCCGCATCCGGTTCCAAGGGAAGGACCTGAGCAGCCTCTCGGAACGCGAGATGAATGGATTGCGCGGTAACCGCATGGCCATGATCTTTCAAGATCCCATGAGCTGCCTCAACCCCCATCTCACGGTGGAGCGGCAGATGACCGAAGTGCTGGAGCACCACCAAGGTCTGAGTCGACGCCGGGCGAGACGCCGAGCGATCGAGATGCTTCAGGCCGTCCACATTCCCGACGCCGCCCGCCGGATCCACCGCTATCCCCACGAATTCTCCGGCGGGATGCAACAACGGGTGATGATCGCCATGGCCCTGCTGTGCCGGCCCGACCTTCTCATCGCCGATGAACCCACCACTGCCCTCGACGTCACCGTGCAAGCACAGATCCTGGCCCTGCTCAAGGAACTTCAAGCGCGATTCCAGATGGGGGTGTTGCTGATCACCCACGATCTGGGGGTGGTGGCCGCCCTGAGCGATCGGGTATTGGTGCTCTATGGCGGACGCGCCTGTGAAACGGCACCGGTGAACCGCCTTTTCCGACATCCCCTCCACCCCTACACCCGCGGACTCCTCGAGTCGGTGCCACGACTGGACACCCCTGTCGATCGACGCTTGCGCGCCATCCCGGGCAGCCCACCCGTCTTTCTCGCTCCGCCCCGCGGCTGCCCTTTCGCCCCCCGGTGTGCACAGATGGAACCCCGGTGTACGCAGTCGCCACCGGAGTGGAAAAATGCGGCCCCGGAACACCGGGTCGCCTGCCATCTGGAGCTTTCCACATGAGTGGCCCGCCGTTGCTCGAAGTAGAGAAGGTCGAAGTCCATTTCCGGCTGCCGGGGGCGCTGCCTTGGCAAAGCCGGAGGTTACGGGCGGTGGACGGCGTGAGCCTGAGCCTCGCGAAGGGGCGCACACTCGGCATCGTGGGCGAATCGGGCTGCGGCAAGTCCACGCTGGCCCGCGCCATTTTGGGCCTGGTGCCGATCACTTCCGGCAAGATCCGGTTGATGGGGCGTCGGATCGACCGATGCCCGCCCAACACCTTGCGACCGCTGCGGCGCCACATGCAAGTGGTCTTCCAGGACCCATTCGCCGCCCTGGACCCACGCATGACGGTGGGCGAGATCGTGGCCGAACCGCTGCGGGTGTTCGAACCGGGCCTGGACCGCCGCGGGCGGCAAGCACGGGTGCGCCGCATGCTGGACCGGGTAGGGCTCGCTTCGAGCCATTTGAACCGCTACCCCCACGAGTTCTCTGGAGGACAGTGTCAGCGCATCGGCATCGCCCGCGCACTGATCGTCGAACCGGCTCTGCTGGTCTGTGACGAACCGGTGAGCGCGTTGGACGTCTCCGTGCAAGCCCAGATCGTCAATCTGCTTCAGGATCTTCAGCAAGAAATGGGACTGGCCCTGCTCTTCATCGCCCACGACCTGGCGGTGGTGCGCCAAGTGAGCCACGAAATCATGGTCATGTACCTGGGACGGGTGGTGGAACGGGCGCCCAGAGCGCCGATCTATACGGCTCCACGACATCCTTATACCCGGGCTTTGTTGGAAGCGGTGCCCCTTCCCGATCCCGAACGAGAACGTGCACGAAAACGGACTCTGCTCCAGGGCGACCTGCCCTCCCCCTTGGAGCCGCCCACCGGATGCGCGTTCCACACCCGTTGTCCCCGCGCGGAAGAGCGCTGTCGGACCAATCGCCCCCGACTTATACAGCAGAAACCGCGGCACTGGCTCGCTTGCCACTCTCCTTTGGAGACGTTCTGAGAGTCGGAACCCTGTTCACAAGTGCCGTTCGATGCCGTGGGCGCGCAGCCCCCAAGCGATGAGCCCTTCCAACTGCCGATCCGCGCGCCTCAAGCGTTCCGCCAGCATCTCGTAGAGCCGACACAAAAACGCATAACCCAGTCGAGGGTGGGCATCGAGATGACGGCGTAACCGGACGCCGTCCAGCTCCACCACCTGCGCCGCCTCGACGGCCATCACCGTGGCGGCACGCGGCCCGTCGCCGAACAGACTCAACTCGCCGAACAGATCGCCCGGCCCCAAATCACAAAATCCCGGCCTCACCGGTTGCGCATTCTCCAATCGCACCCGTCCGGTGACGCGCAATGTTCCCTGTTCGACGTAGAAAAGAGCGCATCCCTTCTCTCCTTCACGAACGATCGCTTGATTGGGTTTCAAACGCCGCCGACGCCACGCCTTCCCCTCGGGAAAGTTCGGATCGCCCAGAATCCGCTCCAACAGAGCCTCCAAGTCCATCCGTCCGCCGACCGTCTCCTCCGGTTCCTCCTTATCCGGCCTTTCGGCGACATGAAAGGAATCGCCATGACCATCCAAAACAGCTCCACGGCTCCTTCCATCACTCTCATGCATATGGCGTTTCATCCTCTCACCCGCCCCTTTGACTCAAAGGAAAGGCACGCATCCAGCAGGCACCTTCCTTTGGAGCCTCCGCTGCATTCGACACGACGATTCCATTTCACCCACCCCCGACCCTCCCTGTGCGGGTTCCTCTTGTACAATAACGGCTTTCCCACCGATCACTGAAGGGTTCCTCATGGGTTTTCTCCAGGACAAGCAGATCCTCATCACCGGCATTGCCAGCAATCGCTCCATCGCCTACGGCGTGGCGCGCGCCATGCACCGGGAAGGCGCGCAGCTCGCCTTCACCTATCAAGGGGAAAAACTCAAAGGGCGTGTGGAGAAGTTCGCCGAAGAGTTCGGTTCCGACATCGTGCTCCCCCTGGACGTGACCCGGGACGAGGAGATCGAGGGGGTCTTTGATGTCCTCGGAGAACGCTGGGGGGGGCTGGACGGGTTGGTCCACTCCATCGGATTCGCGCCACGCGACCAGCTCGAAGGCAGCTTCATCGACGCCATCAACCGCGAGGGCTTCCAAACCGCGCTGGACATCAGCGCCTACAGCTTCGCCGCCCTGGCCAAGGCGGGCCGGTCTCTCATGAAAGGGCGCAACGCCGCCTTGGTGACCATGACCTATCTGGGCGCGGTGCGCACCATTCCCAACTACAACGTCATGGGGGTGGCCAAAGCGGCCCTGGAAGCCACCACCCGTTACCTGGCCGACTCCATGGGACCCGACGGCATCCGGGTCAACGCCGTCTCCGCCGGTCCCATCCGCACCCTGGCCGCATCCGGCATCAACAACTTTCGCAGCATGCTCGCCGAAGGAGAAAAGAAGAACCCCTTGCGTCGCAACGTCACCATCGACGAGGTGGGCAATGCCGCCGCCTTTCTCTGTTCGGATCTCGCCTCGGGAATCACGGGCGACGTCCTCTACGTGGACGCCGGATACCACGTGCTGGGCATGGCCTGAAAACGCCGCCGGGCCGCGCCTTTCGCCTTACTCTGCGGTCACTTCCACTTCCGCCGCGGCCCGCAAGTCGCGCACCAGGAAGCCGAACTGGGCCTGCCCCTTGGCGCGAGCCAAGTTGCGGGCCTCGTTTCGGCGCGCCTCGTCATCCAGCGCAGACGGATCACCATCTTCCACCCCGCTGACCACCAGTACGGCGTAATCGCCTCCAGGCAACTCGACGCCACCGACGGAAACATGCCCTTCGGCGGGCCGTGGCAAGGCGAACGCCTTCTCCACCACGGGCATGGGCGCCTCGGTGGATCGACGTCCGATCATCCCTGGTGATATGACCTTGCTCCCGCTTTCCTGGGCCGCCCGATCCAGATCGAGCTCTCCGGCGGCGAGGCGGGCCACCAACGATTCACCCCGCTCCCGCGCCCGTTCGGCGGCTTTATCGGCCAGCAGGGCCTTGCGCACCTCGGCCTCAACCGCTTCGAAGGGCGGCACCTGCTCCATCTCGTGCTCCACCACCCGCAGTACCAACACCTGATCTTCGTCGAGCTCGATCAGCTCGCTGTTGTGCCCCTCTTCGAGTACATCCTGCGAAAAGGCGGCAGCCGCCACCTTGGGCGAGGCCAGCGGCCCTTCGCCACCGTTGCGGTCGAACCAGTCCGACCGGCGGATCTCCAGCCCCAGAGCCTCAGCCGCCGTTTCCAGCTCGTCGGGGTGTTCATAGGCCAGATCGGCCAACTGCTCTGCCTTGTCGAACAACCGTTCCTCGGCACGATGACGCCGATAGGCCGCCTCCACTCGATGGCGCAGGCTCTCGAAGTCCCCTTCGCCACCCGACTTGATCCCGGTGACCTGGACGACGTGGAAACCGAACGGCGTGCGCACCGGACGGCTCACCTCCCCCTCGTCCAAGGCGAAGGCCACCGCTTCGAAAGTCTTGGGCATCATCCCTTCGCTGAGCCATCCCAGCTCCCCACCCTGCTCTCGGGATCCTGGATCGTCGGACAACTCGCGGGCCAGGTCGGAAAAATCTTCTCCGGCCTTCAATCGCTCCACGATGGCGTCGGCACGGGCGCGGGCCTGCGTTTCTTGTTCCGCATCGGCGTTTTCCGGCAAGGCCACCAGGATATGGCGCACTTTGCGCTCTTCGGGCACCTGGAATTCATCCTTGTGTTGCGCCCAGTAGTCCTTGAGCGCCTCCTCGGTGACCTCCACTTCGGCTCCCACCGTCTCCGGATCCAGCAACAGATACTCCACCTTCACCCGTTCGGGAATGCGCCAGCGGGCTTTGTGCTCGTCGTAATAGGCTTTCAGCTCTTCATCGGTGGGCGTGTAATCGGCGATCAGGCGCCGCCCGTCCATGCGCAGCCATGAGACGCGCCGCTTCTGATCCCGCAGGCGGATATATTCGTTGACCTCCAGATCGGTGGCGATGGCCGAATCCGTGACCCCCCGTTGCAACTGGTCCAACACCAGCTCGAGGCGAATGCTCTCTTCGAACGCCCGCTGGCTCAGCCCCTGATTGCGCACCGCGATGTTGTAGGCCTCGACATCGAATCTGCCGTTACGCTGGAAAGCCGGTATGGAACGGATGGCCGCCCGCACCAATTCGTCACCGGCTCTCAGGTTCCATGCGTCGGCTGCGCGTTGCAGCACCTCTTGATTGATGAGCTGCTCCAGCACCTGGCGGCGCAAGGCCGCCTCGGGAAAGAGCTCCGGACGGTAGGCGCCGCCCAGTTCCACCCTCAGCCGGTCGCGTAGCAGGCGCACCTGACGATCCACTTCCCGCTGGGTGATCTCCTCGCCATCCACCGTGGCGGCCACCGGCTCCTCCCCCACACCGAGATAGCTTTGGATGCCCCATAGGGCGAAAGGAATGGAGATGAAGGCCACGATGAGCCACGCAATCCACCCCTGGGCCTTTTCTCTGATTTCGAGCAGCATGGTTCTTCCGAAAGTGACGAACGGACCAAACGAAAAACGGGGTACCGATCGATACCCCGTTCGTTCAAAGATGGCGGAGTGGACGGGACTCGAACCCGCGACCCCCGGCGTGACAGGCCGGTATTCTAACCAACTGAACTACCACTCCGTGTTTTTCCTGGTGGGTGCTGCAGGGATCGAACCTGCGACCCTCGCCTTGTAAGGGCGATGCTCTCCCAGCTGAGCTAAGCACCCCGCTCCAGAGGCGCGCTAGTTTACTGCATCCTTCAGCGCTTTGCCAGCCTTGAATGCGGGTGCGCGGGACGCGGCGATCTGAATGGTTTCCCCCGTTTTGGGATTGCGTCCAGTACGAGCGGCACGATCCCGCACCAAGAAGGTGCCGAAACCGACGATGGAAACGGATTCGCCGTCCTTGAGCGCCTGAGTGATGGCCGCGACCATGCCGTCGAGCGCCCGTGCTGCAGCGGCCTGGGAAATGTCTGCGGCCTCTGCCATGGCCTCGGCCAGTTCTTTCTTGTTCATCTGCGATTCATCCCCTGCGTGGTGGTCTTGGTTCGCCTTTCCGCGAGGCCTGAGGCGGCTTGCGACGGCGCGGCCCGAATGGGCTGGTAAAAGCGTGCGGTTTTATACCAAGGGGGCCGGAAAACTGTCAAGGAGAATGCGGAAACGAAGAGGGGCAGACCCGAGGCCCACCCCTCTTCGCCTTCCCCCCTCTTATCAGTGGGTGGTGAGACGCTTGCGCCGTCCCTTCTTACCCGACTCTTCCTTGGCCGTTTCCACAGGCGCCGGTTCCCTTTCGGTCTTGGCTTCACCTGTGGGCACCGGCTGTTCGGTGAGGGCGATCTCCAGGACCTGGTCGATCCATTTCACCGGCCGGATCTCGAGGGATTGAGTGACGTTACGGGGGATTTCTTTGAGATCCCGCTCGTTCTCCTCGGGAATGATCACCGTCTTGATTCCACCGCGGGCGGCGGCCAGCAGCTTCTCCTTGAGGCCGCCGATGGGCAGCACTTCACCGCGCAGCGTGATCTCTCCTGTCATGGCCACGTCGGCCCGCACGGGGATGTTGGTCAGCGCCGAGACCAAGGCCGTGCACATGCCGATGCCGGCACTGGGGCCGTCCTTGGGGGTCGCCCCCTCGGGCACGTGGATGTGGACGTCCACCTTTTCATGGAAATCCTTGTCCAGCCCCAACACTTCGGCCCGACTGCGGACTACGGTCATGGCAGCCTGGATGGACTCTTTCATCACGTCGCCCAATTGCCCGGTGTGGATGAGCCGCCCCTTTCCAGGCATGAGCGCAGCCTCGATGGTGAGCAGCTCGCCGCCCACCTCGGTCCAAGCCAAGCCGGTGACCTGGCCCACCTGGTCGTGGGCTTCCGCCTTGCCGAAACGGTAGCGGCGCACGCCCAGGTATTTTTCCAGACGTTTGGGCGTGATCACCACTTTGCGGCCCTTGTTCTTGCCGCGCAGGATCTCCTTGACGACCTTGCGGCAGATCTTGGCGATCTCCCGTTCCAGTCCACGCACCCCTGCTTCTCGGGTGTAGTGGCGCACGATGTCGCGCACCGCCGACTCGCGGATTTCCAGCTCTTCCGGTCGGAGGCCGTTGTTCTTCATCTGCTTGGGGATGAGATACCGCTCGGCGATGTTCACCTTCTCGTCCTCGGTGTAACCCGACAGGCGGATCACCTCCATTCGATCGAGCAGGGCCGGAGGAATGTTGAGCGAGTTCGCGGTGGCCACGAACATGACCTCGGAGAGGTCGAAGTCCACCTCCAGATAATGGTCCTGGAAGGTGTGGTTCTGCTCGGGATCCAGCACCTCCAGCAGAGCCGAAGCCGGGTCGCCACGGAAGTCCTGGGCCATCTTGTCGATTTCGTCCAGCAGGAAAAGCGGGTTGCGCACGCCCGCCTTGGTCAGGTTCTGCACGATCTTGCCCGGCATGGCGCCAATATAGGTACGGCGGTGACCACGAATCTCCGCCTCGTCACGCACCCCCCCCAGGGCCATGCGAATGAACTTGCGGTTGGTGGCCCGGGCGATGGACTGCCCCAGGGAAGTCTTGCCCACGCCGGGAGGGCCGACCAGGCATAGGATGGGGCCTTTCAGTTTGCGCACCCGCTGTTGCACGGCCAGGTATTCCAGGATGCGTTCCTTGACCTTCTCCAGCCCGTAGTGATCGGCTTCGAGCACCGCTTCCGCCTTGGCGATGTCGTTGCGCACGCGGCTGCGTTTCTTCCATGGCACGCTGACCAGTGCATCGATGTAATTGCGCACCACCGTGGCCTCGGCAGACATGGGCGACATGAGCTTGAGCTTGTTCAGCTCGGCCTCTGCCTTGGTTCTGGCCTCCTTGCTCATGCCTGCCTTCTCGATCTTTTCCGCCAGTTCCTCGAACTCGTTGGGCACGTCATCCAGCTCACCCAGTTCTTTCTGAATGGCTTTCATCTGTTCATTCAGATAGTACTCACGCTGGTTCTTTTCCATCTGTTTCTTGACCCGGCCACGAATGCGCTTTTCCATCTGCAGCACATCGTTTTCGCCTTCCATGAGCGCCATCAGGTGCTCCAGCCGTTC